>JARBUO010000157.1 GCA_029239605.1 Bacillota bacterium
CTCCGGCCTGATCTCCATGACCCCCATCTCCGTGATGATCATGTCCACCACGCCTACCGCCGTATAGGGCAGTCTGCATTCCTTCAGGATCTTATGCGCCCCCTTCTGGGTATGCTGCATGGCGATGATGACCTTCTTTGCGCCTACCACCAGATCCATGGCACCGCCCATTCCCGGCACCATCTTTCCCGGTACGATCCAGTTGGCCAGATTTCCGTGCTGGTCCACCTCTAGGGCACCAAGAATGGTTGCATCTACATGGCCTCCCCGGATGATTCCGAAAGAGGTGGCGCTGTCAAAGAACATGGCACCGGGGTTTACGGTCACATATTGGGCTCCTGCATTGACGATGTCCACGTCTTCTTTGCCCTTCTCTGCCGCTGCCCCCATTCCCATAATTCCGTTTTCCGACTGGAGGACGATATTCACTCCCTCAGGCAGAAAGTTTGCCACCATGGTGGGAAGTCCGATTCCCAGATTGACTACATCACCATCTTTCAGCTCTCTCGCCACTCTTGCAGCGATGATTTCCTTTATATCTGCCATGGCTTTTCCCCTCCTACGATGGCATCCACGAAGATGCCCGATGTCACCACATTGTTCGGATCAATGGCCCCAATTTCCACGATCTCGCATGCGCCTACTATGACATAGCTTGCCGCTGCGGCCATCATGGGGTTAAAAGTTCTTGTGGTTCCGTTGTAGGTCGTATTTCCAAATCGATCTGTGACGGAACCTCTGATCAAAGCAAAGTCTGCCTTCAGCGGCTTCTCCAGAAGATAGTCTCTTCCGTCAACACGGATGACCTCTTTGCCTTCTGCTACGATGGTTCCCACTCCCGTAGGCGTGAGAAAGCCCCCAAGACCTGCGCCTCCTGCTCTGATCCTTTCAGCCAGGGTTCCCTGAGGCACCAGAATGCATTCCAGCTTATCTGCTTCGATGTCAGTGTTCATTCTCTGGGCCACCTCGGGATTCAGCCCGACGTGGGAAGCGATGAGCGTCCTGATCTGTCCGTTGCTCAGAAGTTTTCCCACGCCTCTTCCCGGCACCCCTGCATCATTGCAGATGACGGTGAGATTTTTCACGCCCTTTTCTACCAGAGCATCAATGAGAATTTCCGGTGTTCCGCAGGCCATAAACCCGCCAACCATGACGGTGGCGCCATCTTTTATTCCAGCGACAGCTTCCGCTGCTGTCATTATTTTATTCTTCACTTAATTTGCTCCTTTTTCATTGGACTTTCTTCTGATGGGATATCGGTTACGCAGTAGGTCTCAGACAGCCAGATTCTTTCAGTGCCGTCTGATACATCTCATCCCAGCTCTCGAATGCGGTCTTTCCTTTTACGCAGCAGTCAAAAGCCATTCTGTCTCCCACAATAAAATCAGCACTCCAGTTCACGAAGACAGCTCCGGCAAACCGGAATTCCTCAAAGGATTCGTAATTTGTATACTTCTTCATAAATCCATCATGAAACAGTGCTTCCAACTCTTCGTTGCTTTCATAGATTGCCAGCATTTTCGTCTGTTCATGTTTGTTCCGATAAGATTCTCCCATCATATTCTCCCTCCAAAGCAAAATATACGGTTTGGGTTTTAACAGATCTACCGCCAAGCCCAAACCGCAACGTTACCCTTCTTTTGGCACGTATCAGAGCCGTTCTAAAATCCGTGCAATTTTTATCAACTTTTCCGTTAAATTCTTTTTTTCAAATTCTATCTTTTCCTGCGTCCATGGAAGCAGCCCTTCTCCGGTTTTGAAGCCAAGCTTTCCCTGATTCAATTTTTCAATCAGCATCGGAGACGGTTCTTTTGAGCAGTTCAAATCCCGGAACAGATAGCTGTGAATGGAATGGGTCAGATCCAGCCCGCCCATATCCATCACTGTGACAGGTGCCATAATCCCAAGACGCATTCCAAAACCATATTTGATGGCATCGTCTACCGCCTCGGGTTCCGCAATCCCCTGCTCAATGATATACAGTGCTTCCCGAAACAGTGCATGCTGCATGCGGTTTGCCAAAAACCCGGGCACATCCTTATTGACGACGACAGGTTTCTTCCCGGCATCTGTAAGTAATGCGCAGGTCCTGTTCACTGTCTGCTCCGATACATATTTTGTTTTTACCACCTCTACAAGCGGGATCAGATACGCCGGATTCCAATAGTGGGTTCCGATAATCCGCTCTTTCTGCTCAGCCTTCTCTGCGATTTCTGTGATGCTGATAGCCGATGTGTTTGAGGCGAGTATGGTGTCTTTTGGGCATAAACGATCAAGCTCTGCAAAGTAGTCCTGTTTGATTTTCAGATCCTCAATGATGCATTCAAAGATAATATCTGCAAACCCGGCAGCTTCTTCAAGTGATTCGGTAATGCTGATCCGTTTCATGATTTCAGGTATTTCTTCTGCTGTTATCACCTGGTTTTCTTTCAAAATCTCAAGAGAGCTTCTGATTCTGCCGGGTGGGTCGGATTTCTGATCTGCTTCGCAAGTATAGATCAACATTACTTGAAAGCCCTTCATTGCAAAAAGCTGACCAATTCCTGCTCCCATGGTACCCGCTCCAAGTACCGCTATTCTTTTTATTTCATTTTTCATGCAATCAGTCCTTAATCGGCTTGTTTAAAAAACACCGTACTTGTAAATTCTGTCAGGCACATCCTGATTGATATCGTCTTCATCAATGAATGCCACTGCGCGGACAATCGTACCGTCACCCATATACCATCTTAACGGGAATGCACAGAACATAAATCTTTTGCCCGTAACCTTATCAAGGTCACCGCCCAGATTTTCGATGCCCATTACATTATTTCTCATAAGAATGTCATGGCAAGGCTCCCATTCAGGAAAATCCACAATTGGCGGATGGCCGAACATTTCGGTATATTCTTCGATGAGTCTTGGCACGAAAGGACCCGGACCGTGATCGATCATATAGGTATAACAGGGGTGATCAATGGCCTGCATGTCAAATCCGACACCCTTTACCTTCTTTTCTACAAACCACTTAGCGCCTTCAATTGAAAGTCCCGGGCTGTACATAAAGTAATCGTCGTTCTCTCCCCATCTTCTGTGAGTACCTGTATTCAGGAGAACCCAGTCGCCTTCTTTGATGGTCGGGGTGGCATTTTCCAGGTCTTCAACCGTGATCAGCTCCCATTTTTTCTTTGGAATGCTTACGCACACTGCTTCACCATAGTAATTTTCCAGTGGAAGCTCATGGGTATATGGGCTTTCCGGGATAACGTGCGCAGGTGAGTCTGCATGCGTTGAGTTATGCATATGAAAATCGTTGAAGGTCTGAAGTAATCTGTAGTGCATCGGCATATGATTTACTCTGTCGATGTGGAAGTCTCCGTTAGACGGCCAAAGCGGATTACCTCTTCCAAACGGATGTGATAAATCGACTAATTTTGTTTTTCCCATTGTAGTTCTCCTCTTTCTATTTTATCACCGGTGTGTTCCGGATTTGCTAATATATAACGCAAGGAGTATGCCAAAATTGTCTTTTATGAACATTTTGCCAAGAAGTTTTGTATCACTTGAATTCAGCTGTTTTGAGAAATAGTTGCAGCCAATCCTGGCTCTTTAAGGTTCAAAAAAGTATATTTTTTGTTGCACAGAGTCAGATTTGTTGCAGCAGTGCATCCCGGATAAATTTCCCGTATGCAATTGGTTTGAAAAGAGAACATTATTTTGATATAATTCTAGAAAGAAATATTAATTATTATGTTCTGTTTTTAAGATACGAGGCTTTATTATGGATCAGGTACTTGCAATCATTAAGATATGCGAAAAAATAAATAAGGCGCTGCCGGCAATAAAGGAGCCCGCAGCGGAAAAATTGCTTCATGAAATTCAGTCCGACCTGAAGGTATTCCTGGACAAGGGAATTGATTTTAAAGAGGTGGTCGATAGTCTGGATGACAGTATTTTTATCACCGACGGTGAGGGGAAAGTTCTGTACGTGAATCCCGCTTATGAGCAAAATACGGGAATCCTTCCAGGGGAGGTTCTTTTCCGCTATGTGCAGGAGATCCTTGACGAGGGCAAGCTATTTACCGGAGGCGCAACTATGGATGTCATTGAAACCGGCAAGAAGGCATTTCGACTCTCTACGATCATCAAAAATGATCCGCCCAGAGTTGGCTATGCTGTAGGCGTACCCATTACCGATGAGAATGACAAGCTGAAGCAGGTGGTCGTCAGCAGCCGTCCCATTCTGACGCTGAAAGCGCTTCAGGAAGATTACGAACGGTTTCTTGAAGAGGTAAAAATGATCCAGGAACCCGTCAATATCAGAATTATCCCAAACTCAGATACAAGCGATCTTACCAAAAGGATGATCGGTTCCAGCGAAACAATAAAGAAGGTCTGGAACCTCATCGGACTCATTGCGGATACCGATGCGACGGTTTTGATCACCGGAGAATCAGGAGTTGGAAAAGAGGTTGTAGCAGATGAAATCTATCGCCGAAGCAACCGCAATCAAAAACCCTTTATCAAGGTGAACTGTGCATCCATCCCATCAAACCTGTTGGAATCAGAGCTTTTCGGATATGAAAAAGGGGCTTTTTCTGGTGCAAGTTCTTCCGGCAAGCAGGGACTTTTTGAATTGGCCAACAGCGGTATTCTCCTCCTGGATGAAATCGGCGATATGCCCATGGATCTGCAGGCAAAGCTGCTTCGAGCCATCCAAAGCAGAGAAATCACCCGGGTTGGCGGGACGAAAGTAATTCCCCTCGATATTCGGATCATCGCACTGACAAATTCCGATCTGAAGCAGAAAATTAAAGAAGGCTCCTTCCGCAGTGATTTATACTACCGACTCAGCGTAATTCCCATACATTTGGACCCGCTGAGAGCGCACACGGAAGACATTGAAGATCTCAGCCGCTACTTTATCGAGATTTACTCTCATAAACATAAGCGGACCATCAATCTGACTCAGAAGAACATTTCGCTGATGAAGCTGTACTCCTGGCCGGGTAACATAAGAGAACTGGAGAATGTGATAGAGTATCTTGTAATCTGCTGTTCCGGTACTGCGGAGGTCGAGGACAATATGTTAAAGGGAATCCTTGGCATTTCGGGAACGGAGAAAAGTGCGAACGACGCGTTTGATTTAACCAAATCCGTGGAACAGTTTGAGAAGCAGCAGATTGAAAAAGTTCTCAGCATCGCTTCAAACCTAAGGGAAGCCGGAGAGATGTTAAATGTAAATGCTTCAACCATCAGCAGGAAAATAAAACAATACGGAATCGAATATCCTCGTACGAAATAAGACTTGTGGAAATTTGTCTGTTCTAAGCTATTTTCAGCTGGCTCATTTCATATAAAAAGGAGCATCCGCGGCAGACTACTTGCCGGGAATGCTCCTTTTCTGACAGCGCGAAACGTTCACTGGAGGCTCATTCAAAGATTTTCTTATCATGTCCCATTCAATAATTTTATCATCCTATTGATGCAGGGTTTATTGTCTCATTCATCCTATTGATGCGGTGTTTATTGTCTCATTCATGCTTCCGGTGCGGTATCCGGTGATATCCAGTGTCACGTATGTGAATCCGATCTCTTTTAACTGCTCCTGAAGAGCAAACCGCGTGCTTTTCTCCATGAGTTTTTCAAACTGGCTTTCATCTATCTCGATTCTGGCCAGGGTTCCGTGATGTCTGACTCTAACCTGCCGAAATCCCATATCAAGCAGAATCTGTTCCGCCAGGTCAACCATTTTTAGTTTCTCAGCGGTGATGCTTTCACCATAAGGAAATCTAGAAGACAGACAAGCAAAGGACTGTTTCTCCCAGGTTGGAAGGCTCATCTCTTTTGATAATATTCGAATCTCATCCTTTGAAAGTTCAGCGTACCGCAACGGGCTTTTGATGCCAAGTTCGGAAACGGCATCCAGACCCGGCCTGTAATCACCCATATCATCCATGTTGGACCCTTCGAGAATTTCTCTGTATCCATTTTTCCAAGCAATCTCGCGCATTTTAGAAAACAGCTCATGCTTGCAAAGATAGCAGCGATTCAGTGGGTTACTTGAAAATCCCTCGATATCAAGCTCCTCAGAATCAACGATCAGGTGCTGGATCTGATTTTCTTTGGTAAATCGAATTGCTTCGTTCAGTTCTCTCTCGGGAAAACTGCAGGACCGGGCAGTTACTGCCACGACACGGTCCCCCAAAGCCTCTTGTGCTATCTTGAGCAGAAAGGTAGAATCAACACCTCCGGAAAATGCAACAGCCACACTTTCCATGCCCTGAATATACTTCATTAATTGCTCGCGCTTATCCTGTATGTTTGTCATAACTCTTTACCCTCAGATTATTTCACGTTTTCGATGACAACAGCGGTACCCATTCCGCCGCCTGCACAGAGGGTAGCGAGACCGTAGGTATTTCCCCTGCGCTTCATCTCATAAATCATAGAAATGACGATTCTGCTGCCGGTGGCTCCGACGGGATGGCCAAGTGAAATGCCCCCACCGTTGACATTTAGCTTTTCCCTGTCGATTCCCAGGGTTTTTTCACAAGCAATGCATTGTGCTGCAAAGGCTTCATTGATCTCGAAAAGATCGATATCATTTATGGAAAGTCCGGCTTTTTCAAGCGCCTTCTGAGAAGCACTGATAGGGCCGATCCCCATGATTTCCGGTTCCACACCGGTTGTCGCAGTGGAAATGACTCTCGCTAAAATGGGCAGGCCCAGTTTCCTTGCCGTTTCCTCCTCCACAAGCAGCACCCCGGAAGCGGCATCATTCATTCCCGATGAATTGCCCGCGGTTACGGTTCCGCCATCTTTAAAAGTTGCCTTCAACTTAGCCAACCCTTCCATCGAAGCTTCTCGTTTCGGATGCTCATCGACAAGAAAGGTTTTATCTCCTTTTTTCCCTGAAATGGTTATAGGAATGATCTCTTCTTTAAATTTACCGTCATCTATCGCTGCGGCTGCTCTCTGTTGACTTAACAGTGCAAATTCGTCCTGATCCTGTCTCGTAACGCCATATTGTTCTGCCACATTTTCGGCTGTAATTCCCATGGCAGGACCCACGCCCAGGTTCGTAAGAGAATCCCACATGGAATCACGCAGCTCGCTGTGTCCGAATTTCTTGCCGTATCTTCCGTCAAATACCATGTGGGGGGCTGTGCTCATACTGTCCGCACCTCCGGCCATGATGCAGTCTGCTTCTCCTGCCTTGATCTGATAATATCCCAGCTGAATGGATGACATGGAAGAAGTGCAGTTCCGGTGAACTGTAATTCCGGGGATCGTTACAGGCAGCCCGGCTTTCACTGCCGCTACTCTTGCGAGATTGTTTTCTTTGTAGGTTCTCTGGTAATTACAACCCCAAATGACATCATCGATCAATTCCGGCTTTACACCGGACCTGGTGACCAAAGACTGCATTACTGGAATTGAAAGATCCAGTGACGTTATTTCTTTAAACTGTCCGCCGATGGTCCCGATTGGGGTTCTGCATCCCGCGACAATTACAACATTTCTCATTCATTCCTCC
>JARBUO010000158.1 GCA_029239605.1 Bacillota bacterium
GCGCATGCAGGGAAACCGCCAGGTTAACTTGAGGAAAATCCTTTGCAAAATCCAGCATCTCCGGAACCAGACCGCAAGTCGATACCGTGATACTTCTCAATCCTATGAACAGTCCGTCCTTGTCATGGACGATGTTGATAAAATCAGTGAGATTTTTATAATTGTCAAAGGGCTCTCCTGTACCCATTACCACGATATTGCCGACCTTTTCTCCCGTATCTTTTTCAATCGCCAGGATTTGGTCAGCCATTTCTCCTGCTGTAAGATTGCGCTGCAAACCATTCATAGCCGAAGCACAGAAGCTGCACTTCATCTTACAGCCCGCTTGAGAAGAAATACAAACGGTATTACCAAATTTGTATTTCATGAATACACTTTCAATGGAATTTCCGTCTTCAAGACCGAAAAGATATTTTCTTGTTCCATCCTTTTGAGAATGCTGGACCGTAAGAATTTGAAGGCTTTTCATCGCCGCATTTATGTTCAGCTTCTCTCTCAGGTCTTTGGACAAGTCCGTCATCTCTTCGAAACTTTCTGCACCTTTATGGATCCAGTTGAAGATCTGCCTGGCACGGAACTTTTTTTCTCCAAGTCCTTCCAGATAGGATTCCAGTTCTTTTTTTGTAAAGCTTTTTATATCAGTTTTCATAAGTCTCCTGTGAATTCTATCCTTTTTCAGTTACTTCCCGTCAGGCCGTTCCATAATGGTTTTAACAACATCACGACTGTATCGGTACTTTTCCGGCGCCTCATCAGCATTTACTGCAACCAGCGGTATGGCTCTCTCGTGAAGAGATCCGTTGGAACGGAATTCCTCCAGTTCAAGCTCTTCACCATCAAAATCCGCAAAGGTATAACCTTCGGCAGCAAAGACAACATAATCACCAATCAGATCCTCCGGAAGATTATAGCGTTTGGAAGCTTCCGCTTTCGGACTTACCAAATCAATAAAGGGCGCCGCTTCAAGAAATTGAACCAATTCCTCTTCCCTGCTCTTATCCTTGGGAGGATTTGCGATGCTTCCGCCTCGGTTGAGAGATAGAAATTGCATTCCGGTTTGAATCAAAATTCCATCCTTGCCAGGCTGATCGTGGTGAGGCGTTTTACACTCGACTTCGAAGCCGTTGCCTTGCAGCTTCCTTTGAAGGTTGATCAAACGAGGCTTTGCCGTAACCCCAAACCCGCCGGTAATATAAATTTCACGGTCGTGATCCAGATCATAGATCTTTCCCAGCCAATCATCGATCTTTTTCATTTGAAGAATCGCTTCCGGTGATTCCGGTGCAAAATTCCTCATCATATAGTCATTCGTAGTACAGTAGATCACATCCATGGTATTCTTTTTTATCAGCCGATAGCATGCTTCCAAAATCCAGATGGATGCCTCCAGACTTTCTGCCGGAGGAGGTGCCTGCATGTCCAGAAAACGAACAAGGATGTCCTTTGGTCTTTCAAGACAAATACCAAAATCTACATTCCTTCCCAATAGCTCCCCAACTTCACTTCTGGCTGACAAAAGTGCTGTAGAAGCACCTCTTCCCCTCATAAAGTCAAAGACTGTGCGGGATGCGATAAAGCTGTAGTTTTGATTAGACAGATCATCGCTTGGATTTGAATCTTCATTTCCCTGCGAAGGATAGGAAAGTGCGTTGCCTATCACACCGTGTTCACTGGGAAATTTACCTGTTAAAATTGATGCGTGATTGACATTGTATATTGTAGGAACAGCTGCTTTTACACATTTGCAGAAACCGTTCTTTGCAATGCGATAAAGATTGGGCGTTCTTTCCAGCGAAATATACTCTAAAGAGCAGCCCTCAATCACGATAATCAGAAGTTTTTTCATTTCTGAATATCCCCTTTTCTCTATGTGTTCTATGATATTAATTTGATCCAAATGATCATGGATTTATTTGGATCAATATAACACAAAACCATATTGAACGCAATTTAAACTCAAAATGTTTTCTCCAGGAATATTGTATACTTGATTCAAATCCGTATCTGTTAACAAAGGCCCTGCTAAATGCGATATCGGAACGGATCACCCTGTGTGATTCAGCATCACCCCCCAAGCGTTACATCTTGAACTTGATACCAATCCAATGCCTTGTAAAAATGTTCGGGTACAAAATCAGGCCAAAGCTCGTCCAAAACATACATATCTGAATACACAGACTGTATTGGCAGAAATCCGCTAAGCCTTCGCCTGCCTCCCCACCGAATAATTAAGTCCATTCTGGAAATATCCTTTGAAGCCAGTCCACCTTCATGATTCAAATCCCATTCCCAGCCATAGTTAACAAGAAAATTGACTTTGATCCTGCCTTCCCCAAATTTGACCCGGCTGGTATAAGGGATCAGTTCTTCAGGAAAACAAGGTGAATCTGCATTTCCAACCACCAGGAGTTCTGCATCCCTGTCCACTAAGTCCATTACTGCATCGACACAAGCCTTTTGAAACGCTTCTTTCTGGAGTGCCGGTCTTTTGGTATTGTCCGTTGTGAACCCATACAAAGTCAGTTCTTTTACCCCCAAATCCCGACACAGCTCATAGAGCTGAAAGCCGGGGCTGATACCATAGTGGTATCCGTCCTTTTTATCCATTCCTTTCCCAACTGCCCATCTGCGGTTACCATCGGGAATCACACCGATATGGTGAGGAATTCTTTTAAAATTCATTCCTTTTTGCCCCCTGAATATTGTCATCTCTCTAATCGTTGACGGTCACCCCCTTTCAGTTTTCCCCTGTTTCAGTTTCCCCGTTATCAATTCTCCCCTGCATATTATCTTCTCGGTTTTGCGCGCTCATACTGTTTTGGCCAGAGGACATCGCAATTTAGTACATGCGCTGCATGTAAGGGCCAATATGGATTACGAAGAAGCTCACGCCCCAGATAAACAAGATCACTTTTCCCTTCCTGCAGAATGTTGTCTGCTTCCTCAGGTTTTGTGATCAAGCCGCCGCAAGTTGTGGGCAGACCGGTTAGCTTTTTAATTTTCTCAGCATGAGAAATTTGATACCCCGGATAGGCTTTCGGTACGATTGGTACTACACCGCCTGTGCTGACATTCACTGAGTCAATCCCCTTGTGCTTTACCAAATTCAGCATGGCTCCCAGATCTTCTGACTGGTTGCCGCCCTCCAGATAGTCCTCTGCGCTGATTCGGACCTCAATGGGTTTGTCATCAGGCCAAACTTCACGAACCGCATCCAGAACCTCACCCAGAAAACGGACTCTGTTTTCATAGCTGCCGCCATACTCATCAACTCTTTTATTGGTCAGCGGAGACAGAAACTCACTGAGCAGATAACCATGAGCAGCGTGGACCTCTATCAGATCAAATCCAGCCTGATGCGCCCGTATTGCCGCGTTTTTGAATTCAAGAACCGTATCGGCAATGTCCTGCTTCGTCATCTCCTTCGGTACCCTTCCAGCCTCATCATAAGCGATGGGGGATGGCGCTTCGATCTGTACGCCTTCCGCTTCACACTTTCTACCGCCATGGTTGATCTGGATTCCGGCTTTTGCCCCTCCTTCGTGAATGGCGGTTGCGATTCTGGCTAATCCTTCGATATGAGAATCATCCCATATACCAAGATCGTTTGAAGTGAGTCTGCCTTCCGGGGACACTCCTGTGGCTTCTACGATAATCAGCCCTGCCCCCCCTGCCGCTCTCGAACCGTAATGAACCACATGCCAATCTGTGATCATACCCGTCTCAGGAGCACAATACATGCACATCGGGGGCATAACAACCCTGTTCTTGAGGGTGAGGTTTTTTATTTGAAACTCCGTAAATAGCTTTTGCATTGATAATCGTTCCCCCTTGCGTTTTAATATATTATAGCCATTTTCCCGAATATGTAACAAATTTTCTGACATTTCCGTTCTGCTATTTCTTTCACAATTTCTTTGATCCTGGAAGTGCGCTGATGTTTTGCAGATTTGTCTCACTTTATTAATTTGACTAGAATATCAAACATTTTGTTCCCTTACAAATATTACCGCAATGTGATACATTTTGTTTCTATCCAGGGTATTTCACCTTGATTAAGGGAAGTATCTATGATAAAAGTAGAGTCAATTTTGACAAAATACTATTCTATATATTAATCAAAACTGTATTTTATTACACATTCATATATCATTTTCAACCAATGTCGGGCACGATTTCTCTTGTGCGATATACTAAAAAATATTTATATCAAATAAGCTTAATTTTTTCAAAGGAGGAATTAAAATGAAAAAAATAGGAAAAACAATTATTGTCACAATGCTAATGATGATGCTTATTTCATCATCGACATTTGCGATTGAGCAGGCGAGTGATAACAGCTTAAGTAATGCTACCGCGGAAGAGACCCTGTTTGAAAATGTTGAGAACTACGATTCACCAGATGCAGATATAATGAAGGGGGTTAAAATTGGCGACGGTGTTTTGAGAGCCCTTAGTGATGAAGAAGTAAAAGCGCTTGGCATAAAAATTGATGATGCAAATGCTGAGATGAATGCTTTGCCCGCTGCTTCGACAGATGCTTATGATGATTATTTTAGGGGAATGATAAGCTTGTCTGCGCAGCCTGCTTATGTTAACTCGAATGGTGGGTATACCTATTACACCAGCTCTATTTATAATGTTTTCAAGGGATATCCTGATTATAATCAGCAATTTGATTTGCACGCCTATCCCACCCAACAAGTCTTGAACAATATAAAGAATAGATTTACTGCCGATGGGGTAACACACACACACTGGCGGTGTGTTGTAAGGTTTAAAATCCCTGTTGATAGTACTGAATTCGCTTTCTTAACAGATGATGGAAGACGCCTAACGTTTGTCACCCAACCAGGAGTTAGAATCTACCAATATACGACGTATGCAACTGTACAAGGAAGTCTCGGCCTAGGCTACGCGCGATTTGACGTACTTGCTAATTCAGCAACACAAGGCTGGTTAAACTGTGGGTGGGCAGCAATATATAGCTACGTTCAGCCGTAGGGCGTGAAAGCTTATTTAGAAAGGATGGAAATCATGAAAATTGGAGGCATTTCTCATAACAGCAATTATAATGCCAGGGGTTATTTAAAGAATGTCCATAGCAAAACTACAGGAGAAAATTCAGCTTTCGCTTTAAAAAATAACGTTCCTCAAACCAATTCCAATAAGGACGCGGATATGATGGAGCTGTATTTTGAAGGACAAGCACGCAGCCTTAGTCAGAAACAAAAACTATCGGTACAAGATCAAACGAGTGGTGTTGTTTTGCAAAGCGGGGAATCAGATCAAGATATCGCTTTATCAGATGAGCAAATACAATATCTAAAAAATAAATATGATCTATCGAATCTAATGCCGGATGAGCAAAGGATGTTAATGGAAGACTTGTACGAAATGGGGTTTATTACTAAAGAAGAAGCGGCAGCTCCGTTTGTTAGGACTGAAACTCAGGAAGAACTGGATCTTTTAAATAGTATGCAAATCAAATTTGGAGCAGTTTGGGATTATAACGGATTGGCTTTGGATGGTAAGGAAAGCTATTTTGATTCATTGACAAAACGAGTAAATCTGGAATTGGAATTGCTGGGTCACATGAAATCCCTAAGTAATGAGAGGAAAGAAGAAATCCGTTCGCATATCCAGAGTGAACAGAAAATACTTGAAATATTAAAGCAATTGATGTCATAAGGATTGCTTTTCAAGATGTCGGCTGCAGACCTTATCTGACAAAGCAAGGTCTGCGCCCCATCGCATGAGCCAGTCATACTGAAAATATCAAAAGCAGGATTTAAGTATTGTCCTGAAACCCTGTTCTGTGTTACTATAAAACAAATAAATAAAAGACAGTTCGAAATCCATCCTGTCTCTAAACAAAACTAGGAACTGCTATTTGGTTGACATCAACAGGCGCTTCCAGGCGCCTTTTTTCGTCCTTTTCATTCTTGTCAACTTGCCGATAGCGCTTAAATCCTGCGGCTTCCTCTTGTATTGGTGTATGCCAACCCGAGACCGTTTTTTCCGGATGGTTCTTCGCTTCTTTTATGAATGAAAGGAGCATTTTTTATGCCTGAAAACAATTTTTCAAAGACAAAACAAATTACCATCTCCGCTATTGTCATTGCGGTGTACATCGCGGTCATGCTGCTCAGCCAGAGCTTTGCTTTCGGTCAATATCAGATCAGAATTGCCACGAGTATCTATGCACTGGCAGCCATTTATCCATTTTTGATTCTGCCTATGGGGCTTGCAAACTTCCTAAGCAACACGCTGATGGGAGGACTCGGTCTCCCCGATATGATTGGCGGCTTCTTCGCAGGTATCCTTACAGCAGGTGGCTGCTTCTATATGAAAAAAATCAGCATCTATCTGATTGCGCTGCCGATTCTTGCAATTCCCACGCTGCTGGTGCCGATCTGGCTCTCATATCTCCTTCAGATTCCTTATCAAGTTCTTGTCATAAGCATTGGATTGGGTCAGATTCTTCCTGCCATAACAGGTGTTTTCATCGTAAAGTATTTGGAAAAACCGTTGACAAGGCTGATGGACAGCAATTAACAGTATAAGAAAGGAACGCAGAATGAATCAGATTGACGGGATCACACTTTTAGGAAATCAGAAGGTTGACTACCAGTTCTCCTATACCCCCGAAGTACTGGAGACCTTTGAAAACAAACATCAGGACAATGACTACTTCGTAAAGTTCAATTGTCCTGAATTCACAAGTCTTTGCCCCCTAACAGGACAGCCTGATTTTGCGGTTATTTACATCTCCTATATTCCAGACGTTCTGATGGTGGAAAGCAAATCCTTAAAATTATATCTTTTCAGTTTCAGAAACCACGGTGACTTTCACGAGGACTGCATGAACATTATTATGAAGGATCTCATTAAGCTAATGGATCCCAAATATATCGAGGTATGGGGGAAATTCACCCCCCGCGGAGGGATCTCTATTGACCCATACTGCAATTATGGCAGAAAAGGCACCGAATGGGAGACCCTTGCGAAAAACCGGCTGTATCAGCACGATATGTACCCTGAGAAGGTGGATAACAGGTAAAGCAAGGGAGGCTCCGGAGAGAACCGGAGCATCTTTTGTCTGATCCAAAGTACTTTGAACTGGCAGACTGCACAGTGAAGTCAGTGAGCAGCTGATTATTTTGAATTATTTATTTCCACTGCATGCTTTAAATATGGTACCGATTCTACTCTTTAAGTCAAAGTATCCGTTATTCATCAATACAATTGGATCTACTTTCAGCCCATCAGGCTTTCCATCTGACAGACAATCTTCCTTTGCATACGCCGCGACGATCTCCCCCAAGAACATGGTAAAATCAAAGATAGAGATGGTTTGAGTTACTTTGCAAAGATAGTTTACCGGGCAGTCACTGATCATGGGCGCAGTTCCCGCGACTTTTTCTTATCATTCGGTTATCATATAGATAGAGTACGCCCCCTTAAGGCGTACTTTCTTTTTCTTCAGCCAAAAGGAGAATTGAATAAAAAGCGCC
>JARBUO010000159.1 GCA_029239605.1 Bacillota bacterium
TTTAACAAATTACCCGTGTTTCTCATATTAATATGTTATAAACATTTATAAAGGAGAAAGCAAAATGTCAGGGTTTCATAATTTGACTCCGACAAACGGATTTGATTTTAACAATCTTATCAATGCAAGACAAAATAACTACGCCTGGTCCATGAGCGATTTAGATGGCTATATCTATGTGGGCACAGGCAGAAATATATTGGTTAATATCATCAGAGCGATTCAGCCCGGTACACAACTTCCTGCACTCATCAATCCGGGCCCCATCGATAACCAGGCTGAAATTTGGAGATACAAAAAAGACGGTTCCCTTCCATGGGAAAGAGTTTACAAAGCCCCTGCCGATGCAGGAATAACGGGCTTTCGATTTATGATTCAGTACCGGCCTTTCGGCGGAAGCCCTTGTCTTTATGCCGCAACCTTCGGCAGAAGAGCGCAGGTGCTGAAATCGACCAATGGTGTGAACTGGTTTATCCTGCCGGATAATGTTTTACAGGGGACTTCTTCCAGAGCCATGGTCGTACAAAACGGTAAGCTATACGTTTCCACCATTGATGAAGTAAACCAAAATTCCGCACCTCTTTTATACAGCAGTGAAGATCCCGAATTTTACCCATGGGAAAGCCTCATCAATGTTGATGCACCCGGTTTCGACCCATCAAGGAACCCAACCAGCCCCATCAGCAATATGGCGGTATTTAACAACCGAATCTACGTAGGAGTGAGCAACTCTGAAGGTGCTCAGGTTTGGAGAACCAATGGCCCTGAGCCAAGACAGAACGATTGGACATTGATCGTCGACAGAGGGTTTGGAGATCCTGCAAATGTTTACACCCTAAGTATGGGCGTTTTCAGGGACTATCTTTATGTAGGGGGCACAAAGGAATTACCCTTATCCTGGGCGATTCCCAGAGGCTGCGATGTAATTAGAATCAATACAAATGATGACTGGCAGTTAATCGTTGGAGGAAATCCTTTCTTGCCGTCAACTGTAAAAAGCGCTTCCGGCCTTGGCTCAGGATTTAACAATCCCTTTAATGTGTACGCTTGGCAGATACAGGAATTCGATGACAAATTACTCATTAGTACCTTTGATGATTCCAGCAATATGCAAGTTATCCTGGATATCCTTCTCGCAAACCGAGCCGCTTTATATCAGCTCATCGGTGTAGAGGTAACCACTCTATTGATTGAAATCTATAAGAGTGTCGTTGAGATTTTAAGATTTATTCGGTACCCCATCGGATTTGATTTGTACGTTTCTGAAGACGGTATTCATTTTAATTCTATCTTCTTAAATGGGCTTTTTAATCCAAATAACTATGGGGGAAGAATCCTCTTCGTCGACAGCTGTGAAAAACTATACCTGGGGACAGCAAATCCATTCCAGGGTTGCGAAGTATGGAAAACCAACAGTATTGATGATTACCGCTTCAGTGCATGCACCGAGGGTCATTACAGAAAATTGCAGGAAGTTCGTGAAATATTAACAAATAATTACGAGGTCATTGGTCAAAACATGCCTGCAATTCTTCAGTATGTATCGGAAGAGCATTACCATAGATTTGTCTAGCACGTTACGAAAATCCATTTTTCTGATCAATATGCCAAACACATGCCAGTATTTTGGTCAATAAAATATTCAAAAATCAAAGCAACCTGGAATAAAATCCAGGTTCCTTTTTCATTCACGCGGTACCTGTTTTCTGGATCATTGTTTAAGATACCTAAGGTGAAATTGATAGTAACAATGCTATAGCACAGAAGTTATAAGATTCACGTACTTGGTATTCCATGCGAAAATATGGTAAACTATGCTATAAACTGGACGCATTAACAAAACAAAGTTGAATAGTGTCTGAGACTTTCAATATACAAAACGAAACTTGATTGGATCCAGGAGGTTCTTATATGTATGAGCTAATCAAAATCTGTGACAACAGCTATTATATCAATAGTCCTGCAAAAATTGGGCTTTACGTGAGTGAGAACAATGAAGTATATCTGGTGGACAGCGGCAATGACAAGGATGCGGGAAGAAAAATCCGTCAGCACCTGGAAAAGAACAATTGGCGATTAAAAGCAATTCTGAACACCCACTCCAATGCCGATCACATCGGCGGCAACAAATATCTGCAAAGTCAAACCGGATGCAAAATATATGCTCGGGGAATTGACTGCGATTTTACCCGGCACCCGCTTCTCGAACCATCATTTTTGTACGGCGGCTTTCCTCCCAAAGATTTACGGCATAAATTTTTAATGGCCCAGGAGAGCGATGCAGAGTACCTTACTGCGGAGGTACTGCCCGAAGGAATGACCATACTTCCACTTCCGGGACATTTTTTTGACATGGTCGGTTTTCGGGATGCAAATGATGTGGTCTATCTGGCAGACTGTTTGTCCAGTAAAGAAACGCTGGAAAAATATCAGATTACTTTTCTATATGATGTAGCAGCATATCTGAATACCCTTGAGAACGTCAAGGTGCTAGATGCTGCTCTATTTGTTCCTGCCCACGCCGAAGCTACGGATCATATTGCACCCCTCGCTCAGATCAACATCGATAAGGTAACTGAGATTGCTGAAAAGATTCTTTTATTTTGTAAAGATCCGCTCTGCTTTGAACATATCTTGCAGAAGCTGTTTCATACTTACAGCCTGACTATGAATTTTGATCAGTATGTCCTTGTGGGAAGTACGGTTCGTTCGTATCTGGCATGGCTGAAAGACACAGGAAAAGTGTGTGTCAATTTTGAAAGCGGCCTGCCCCTTTGGACCTCCAGATAAATACAAATTGTAAAAACCCGAACAATTCAAAGTTCAGTCTCTGGCGTGTTGTACTTTGCAAAGGAAGGGTAAGGAAAGTTGGTAAATCAATGAATTCAAACAAAAAGAACCCTAATTTTTTTAATTTTAGCAGTTCCCACCACGACCGGGACTTTAATCTTTTTTTACTTTCGTCACTGTTTGCCGGAATTGGCGCAGGCATTAACACATCGATCTTTAACAACTACTTAAATGATATCTTCAAACTATCCGAAGGGCTCAGGGGGTTTCTTGAGGTTCCGAGAGAGGCGCCGGGACTATTAATTATGGTAGTGCTCGCTGCGTTAAGTTTTCTTGGTGACGTGAGATTCGCAATGCTTGGGATGGCGGCTGCAGGACTGGGAATGCTGGGACTCGGGTTGCTTTCTCCGACCTTCGCGCTGATGATCATCTGGATGATGATGTACAGTCTCGGAACACACATGATTATGCCGGTGACACCTTCGATCGGAATGAACCTGTCCAATCAGGAATCCTTCGGTGCAAGACTCGGAACGATCAGTGCCTTTGGCCTGTTTGGAAGCATCATCGCTTATGTTTTGATCTTTCTGGGATTTAACTATATGGAAATGTCTTATCAAGCTGCCTTCATGATCGGTACTGTTTTCTATGTGCTTGCTGCTTTCGCAGTAGGACTCATGAAGAAAAGCGGCCCTGAGGTCAGAAAAGTCAAATTTGTTTTCAGAAAACGCTATACCCTTTATTATGTACTTGCAGTAATCAGCGGTGCAAGAAACCAGATCTTCCTCACTTTTGCCCCATGGGTTTTGATCAAGGTCTTTGACGTAAAGCCTCAGATGTTTGCAATACTTGGCATGGTGGTTGCCATTGTCAGTATCGGGACCCGAAAGATCATCGGCAAATTGATTGACAGCAAAGGCGAACGTTTCGTTCTGACAGCAGAAGCATTCCTGCTCTTTGCCATCTGTCTGGGCTACGCATTTTCAGACATGCTGTTCCCGGCAAAAGTTGCTGTGGTGATCATTGCAGCCTGTTACGTTATTGACAATTCCATGTCTGCAGTAGAAATGGCTCGGTCCACTTATGTTCGGAAAATAGCCGTAGATCTTGCCGATGTGACCCCTACGTTGTCTACCGGAGTCAGCTTGCAGCATATCGCCTCCATGGTCATCCCGGTTTTTGGAGGGCTCCTATGGGCTGCGGTGGGATATGAAGCCGTATTTATTGCAGCAGCTGTGATTGCGTTTCTAAACTTTGTTCTTTCCCGTAAAATTATGATTGCACAATAGCGTCCGAAATATTTAAAGCCTGCTTTCTATATGGAGCAGGCTTTTTGATACATTATTTCAGGTAAATCGATTACCCAATTATTTCATAACGGTACCTGTAAAAAACCATTTGACAAATCCTACGGGTACCGTTAGAATAAAATTATAAGCTACAGGTACCGTTAACAACAGCCCCGCCAGGGAACAGAGAGTACCGCAGGCAATAGTCCCCCCAGGAAGCAGGGACTACCGCTATTAATAACCCGGCTGGGGAACAGGAGGTAATATACAATGGAAAAAAACTCAGAACTCTATGAAAAGCTCAGCAGACTGCAATTTCTGCTGCAAAAATTGCAATTTAAAGTCCATACAACCGTTGGCCCTATGGCAGACACTTCGAGAGGTCAGGGAAGGATTCTTGCTTTCCTGAAGCTTAAGGATGGAATCAGTACAAAAGATCTTTCCTATCTGCTTGGGATACGCATATCGTCACTCAATGAACTTCTGGCCAAACTTGAAAAGAATGGTTATATCACCCGTGAACCTGCGGAAACTGACAAACGAATTATTTTAATCCGATTAACCCAAAAGGGGCGTGAAGAAGAACCCCATCAGAGCGACAGGATAGACATCTTTCGCTGCCTCTCTGCGGATGAACGAGATCTCTTCGGTCAGTATCTCGACCGGGTGATCAATGAACTGGAAGCGGAACTTGGGCCGGTTCACGAACAGAATAAGATGGAAAATTGGCTTGGGCATATGAGAGAAAGAATGGGAGAAGAACAATTTGAGGAACTGATGGCCATGCACAACGAGCATCATCGCTTTCACGGACATAAGTCGGGCAGAGGTTTTCATGGATTTGGACCGCACAATGGTTTTGGGGGACACAGGCATCACCGGCAGGAGGAATCCGAACAGGCTGCAACATCTTATCCTGCAGAATCAACTGAGGACAAAGAAGAGGAATAAATACAATGAATCAAAAGAAGATAACTGCAAACAGCGAACTTCATGACTCCGGCGAAGATTACCTGGAAGCGATCCTGATCCTCGAAAAACAAAAGGGGGAAGTCCGGTCAATTGATCTGGCGCAGCATATGGGTTATTCGAAGCCAAGTATCAGTCATGCGGTTGCAATGCTGCAGAGCGGTGGTTTTCTCATTAAAGATGCTTGCCACTCTCTTAAGTTGACCCCTGTCGGAAGAGAAGTAGCCGAGCGGATTTATGAACGACACAAATTTTTCTCAGAACAGCTGATAGCTGCGGGTGTAGATCCGCAAACTGCAGAGAGCGAAGCCTGCCGGATGGAGCATGCTATCAGCTACACCTCTTTTCAGAAAATAAAAGAATCGTCAAATTGCTTCTTCAATTCCCGCAAGCTTTAATCTCGTTGAAACCGCATTTACTGCAAAGGCATGAATTCCTTCATTCACCGTGGTGCAGCACTCTGGGAGAATCGTCACACTGTATTGTTCAGCACTTTTCGAAATAGCGGTGTGGGTTACACAGTTTTGTGTCATCATCCAGCATAGAATAAGTTCCTTCGCCCCGAGACCATCCAATACTTCACTTAGGTTTGTTTGATAAAACCCATCCGCATGGTGCTTAATCACAATGGGACTGTTGGGTGCTGCCTCTAAAACCTCCGATTTAATCGCAGCCCCTTCTGTTCCTTCATGAAAGAACGGTGCCATGCCCCTCTTGGGGTCAGCAATATGCTGGATATGAATTATGGGAATCCCCTTACGATTTGCCCGATCAATTGCAGTCAACACATTTTCCAGTGTTCTGTCAGTATTCCATAACGGAAACTTTCCACCCGGAAAATAGTCATTTTGCAGGTCAATTACCAAAAGTGCCTTATTCATATAGCATTCCTCCATTTTAAGGTTTATTTTTATCGATCATGATTCTCTCTGGAAAGCACCGTGACTTCCAGCTCTTATTCGTCATTGATCGATAACGGATAGCTTAACAATAACACTTCTGATTTTCTTTGAAAATTACCCACTTTTTTGTGTGTATGCTTCGTTTAAAACGAAGGCATTCCCGGTTATTTGCATAAATAGAAACCATGGATTTCTTACAGAATATCCATGGTTCTTTTCTCTTGAAGGTATTCCCGTCCTAATTCCTGCATGATCTCCAATGCTTTTACGATTCTTTTTCCTCTCTCCTCCGTAAGGAAATACTCCACCTTTAAGGGATATCCCTCATACTGCACTTTATCAACCAAACCAAACTCCCGCAATTCATGAAGCTGTTCCAGCAGCATTTTTTGACTGATTCCTTTGATATCCTTTTCCAGCTGCGAAAGAGAAGCTCTTTCATGATACTTCAATTGCCAGAGAATAACCGTTTTCCACTTCCCTTTCAAGATGTCATGGGTAATCTCCAGGGGACAGGTATACTCTTTTCTAACTTTCATCTCAGGAACCTCCAAATTCACGTTCTGGGTTTTCTAAATCACTTGACTCCCTTCACGTTATAGTCATTATACCTGATTTTCGTTTGTTTTCATCAAGAAATTCTAAAAATACCTCCCTTCCGGTGTATCAATCCTGCACCAGAAGAGAGGTTTAGAAATGAAGAGGCTGAATAATAGTGAGAGGTTTCCCTTATTGCATGATTTTTATCGCAACATAGGCAAGGTCAGAAATGTCAATCTTCCCGTCCTGGTTCAGATCTGCAATCTTTGCCTGTTCCCAATCCTCACTCGCGGAGGTTTTTCCATAGTAGTATGCCACGATGGCCAGGTCAACAACATCGGTCGTTCCATCGGTATTGATGTCAGGTGATTTTATTTCTTTTACAACCGCAGCCTTAAAAGTCTCTACAGCAGTATTTAGTACCGAGACTGCGCTGTCTACAAATAGCTGAGTTGCGCTGACGTCATTTAAAACCAGAATTGCTTTATCAATGGCCGCCCGCAGGGCATCCTTCGCTTCTTTCGGATATTGGCCCGGCTGGTCTCCTACTACTGCTGCGGCAAATAAAACCTCTGCACTGTTGATTTTATTGTTTAATATTGTCTTATCGGCCAAAGTGCCTATGCTTATGGTCCTGCTGCCAAGTCCGGCGTTAATGACCGTCCCCTCTGGAGCAATGCCCAGCTCTGCTTTTGTCACTGCAATGGTCGCTGTTGTATTCCTTACTCCGCTCTTTCCCTTAAAGGTCAATTTTAAGACGGGAGTACTTTCTCCAGTGATTCCACCAATATTGGCTGCGATGATTTTGACTGCATTTAATGACGTTTCTTCGGTTACGATTTGAATATTGTCGTTTGCTCCCTCGGCGCTTACGTATTCAAATATGTTTTCATCAAAGCTCAATGTAATTTTTTCAGCATATACATCCTGGCTCACATGATACAGGCTGACATTTAGTTGGAAGTCTTCTTCGGGCGGAACACGATCAGCACCGGAAAGAACCACGTAAGGTCCCAAATGTAC
>JARBUO010000160.1 GCA_029239605.1 Bacillota bacterium
AATTACCGCAGGAGGTCATGAACCTGATCAACGTATCGTATATTCGTGCAATGGCTGAGAAGTTAGGAATTTCAAGGATTCATGAGGAGCAGAAAAAGGTTATCTTCGAATTCTACGAAAAAAATCTGCTGAACCCACAAAAAATTGCGAAACTTTCTGAGATCTACGGAATGGGAATTCTGATCCATGCAGGTGTAAAACCATTCATTAAATGTAATTTTAACGGGAAGAATAAACTTCATCAAGTCACCACGTTTTTGAATCATTTTGTGGTATAATAATCGCAGAATGTCTGCTATTGTGATTATTATAAGAGCAGTACGGCGTCAAAATTTTCACTTTTAGGCGAAAAGGCGCATGGTGATGTACCATAAAAGCTTTGGCAAATGCCTGCGCGGTTGGTATCATATAGAAGTTACAACAGAACAAATAAAATTGGTAGAGGAGATTTACGAATGAAGAAATTAATGGCGATCCTTATGGTTGCATTCCTGGTTCTTGGACTTGCTGCCTGCGGTGAAAAAAGCAGTGACGGAAAAGACCTTGTAAAAGTGGGGGAGACCACCATCAATGAGAACCAGCTGGAACAATATATGCAGCTGGCAGCGTTTATGCAGGGAATTGATCTGACCCAGTTTCCGGATGAAAGCATAAAGACAATCAAGGCGCAGATGCTGGAAGATATGATCTCCATGGAGACAATCAGGCAGTATTACAAAGACAAGGGTGAGAATCCGCTTCCTGACACCATTGAAGCAGATGCAAAGAGCTTTGTTGATGAAGCCAAGAGCACCGATGTTGTTAAGACTTTTTTGAGTGAGAAAAAAATCTCCGATGAAACCCTCAATGGCTTCTATTATGATCAGTTTTACAGAAATGCTTATTTTGAAGAGGTTGAGGCTGGAATGGCAAACATTGATGCCGATGCAAAAGCATTTTATGATGCAAACACAAGCAATTATAATGTGGATGAGGTAACTGCAAGCCACATTCTTGTAGCTTCTGAGGATACCGCGAAAGAGGTTCTGGCAAAACTCAAGGCCGGGGAAAAATTCGAGGATCTTGCCAAGGAATATGGAACGGATGGTACCAAAGATTCCGGAGGTAGTCTTGGAACTTTTGGTAGAGGTCAGATGGTAAAAGAATTTGAAGATGCAGCCTTTGCGATGAAGCCAGGTGAAATCAGTGATATTGTAAAGACTGAATTCGGTTATCATATCATCAAGGTGACGGATAAGAATCAGGGGACCAAGACCTTCGATGAGGTAAAAGAATCTATTAAATCAAATCTCGTCAGTGAAGAAGCACAAAAGCAGATCGATGAGATGAGAAGCAAGAAGGAGATTGAATACCTGACCGAGGATTACCCTGCGAAGGCAACGGAGTAGTAGAAACAGGTATCTATTAAGAGGTTAGAACATAATAAGCCATGTGGTGAACATAGGAAACAACGCTGAGAAGCAGTGCTATAGAACCTATAAATAATAAAGTGTTCAAAAATGTGCCCGAATGCCAGATAGAAATCTGCCTGACGGCACATTTTTTTAATTGCAGCAACAACGGTCAAGAAACCAAAACGGAAAAATGATATTGTATGTTTTGTTACTGAATTGAATGAAAGGAGAAAGGTATTGTGAATGAGATGTTTTATAAGATTGTTGGGGAAAGGGTACTTGGTTCGGAAAAAAATAAAGAACTGAATCAGTTGATTTGTGATGCGGCAAAGACGGAAGGCTTTGAGACAATCCGTTTTCCTTTTATCTGTAACTATTGGAAAAAAGGAAAATCATTTGTCACCTGTTTAGGCATTGTTTATGAGATTGGTACCGGGCCATTTTCTGCTTCTTTTGCAGGAAGTCGGATCTTTACCAAGGCGGGAACCATGGAAGAATTAGAGTGTAAATACTGTGAGGATGGCATTTTAATTCTGACAGACTCTCTAAGCGCCAGTCCACTGATGCCTAAGGACTTCCCTTTCTATTATCCAGAGGAGCATAAGCAGCTTATCGAGTTGATTGAGAAAAAAAAGCCGGCTGCAGTAATCGCAGTGACCGGCAAACACCCCATGTGCGGATTGAATCCATTTCCTCTCTTTGAGGATGGGAACTTTAGAATCCCCAGCGCCTATATCGATTCGTCTACAGCAAAAAGAATTTTTGAATCAGACGGACCGATCTTCCTGGAGATTTGCTCTGAAGTTACAGAAGAGAACTGCAGCCAGCTTGTGGCGGCCAAGAGAAAGAATCCGCCTGCGGCAGGGAGGATCGTAGTCTGCGCACATATGGATACGAAGAATGATACCCCAGGTGCGCTGGATAATGGAGCGGGATTAGCTGTACTGCTGGAAGTGATGAAGCGGCTTCGCAATTACAATGGGGCATACGATCTGGAATTTGTGCCATTCAATGGTGAGGAGCAGTATGAAGTAAAAGGGCAGCTGGAATATCTGAATTATATTCAAAAAACAAAGACGCCAGTGGAAATGGTAATTAACATTGATTCTCCCTGTATGAAAGGATCTAAGACCGCATTCTCTTCTTATAACTTTGACAAAAGCTTATGTGATTTAGTGGATCGGCAATCGAAAGAGTATTTGGAAATTGAGGAAGGGGCGGAATGG
This sequence comes from Bacillota bacterium, assembly GCA_029239605.1. GTDB lineage: Bacteria > Bacillota > Clostridia > Peptostreptococcales > Anaerovoracaceae > Anoxybacterium. The sequence goes on from JARBUO010000160.1 coordinate 2,621, forward strand.
TATGCCGGAGATCATGTTATGTTTACCTTCCAGGGAACTCCCTGCATGGCAGTCACTTCCTCAAATTTATTTGAAGACACGCTGGAACTGATACATACTTCAAAAGATACTGCAGAACAAGTGGATCTTCGCTTAATTGAAGTGACTGCAGACTTTATCGCAGACTTTATTCGATCCATGGACAGTCTACCTGAAGCAGTTGAACAAAAAAATAATAAAGCCCGATGAAGTCGAGCTTTACTTGAGTATTCTGTTATTTCAAATCAATTTTCCATCTGACGTGCCAGGAAGCTTGCACCGATTTCTGCTGCTTTCAGTTCTGTTTCGCCTAATGCGCCTTCCTTGGAGAGGATTACGATAGAACCGATTGCATCTCCCTGTGAAACAATGGGTACCAGAATTTGGGACTCATATTCCGACTGGGTATTGTCGTCAGCTGTTACGGCGCAAAGTGCACCTTTTTCAAGTACAATTTTACTGGATTTTTCATGAATTATTTTCTCCAGATCTTTGCCGATTCTTTTTTCAATGAAGTCCTTCTTGGGACCACCGGAAACCGCGATAATATGGTCCGTATCAGATATTAACACCACATCTCCAAGTATATTGTTTGCACATTCGGCATATTCGCCTGCAAACTGACTTAGCTCGCTGATCGGGGAATATTTCTTTAATATGACCTCGCCTTCTCTGTCGGTGAATATTTCAAGTGGATCCCCTTCACGGATTCGCATTGTTCTTCTAATTTCCTTTGGAATAACTACACGCCCAAGATCGTCAATTCTTCTAACTATTCCTGTTGCCTTCATTTGATTGTTCCTCTCTTTCGTAATCAAATTTACCTTGTGTGACTGAAAAGGGCAATACGCATTATGCATTTGAATTTCAACGATTTCTGCGCTTTCACTCATGCGTTACATCAAGTAGCGCGTGCGGCCTGCGGCCTCGTCAACCGACACTTTTTTCCTTGGAAATAGTATCTGTAATAGGAAACATTTTATTCAAACAATTTCACTCATAAATGAATGTTTGGGCGCAAGGGAGAAATGGAATCAAAAGAAAAGAATTGATGATAGCATCTGTCAGAGGTCCTTATGTAATTCAAACATTTTGCAATCCTGCTGTTGTTTTTTATTTATTGTGGTATAATCTTCATGTTTGGTTTTATTGTGGTATAATAATCGCAAAAAGCTTACGATTGCAATTATTATACGGTATTATACGATCAGTGCCGCGCCAGAATATCGCCCTTGGCGAAAAGCCGCATGGCCATATACCATAAAAGAAAAGCTTTTATGGTATAATAAATGCATAAAAATCAAAGTAAATCAATAGATGCGGGAATAATCAATAAAAGGAGGTACCATCGTTATGTTATTTAGAAACATTACGATATTAGATGAAAACTTTAACGTTAAGGACAATATGTTTGTAGGTATAAAGGGCGAAACCATTGACTATATTGGTAATGAGGAACCGTCCGAGAATTACGGAGACAGTTATGACGGCAGCGGTAAGCTGCTGATGAGCGGTTTTTACAATTCTCATGCACACACACCCATGACTTTGCTGAGAGGTTATGGAGAAAACATGTCACTGCAGGATTGGCTCGAGAAAAGGATTTTTCCTTTTGAAGCGAAACTAGATAGCAAAGATGTTTATAACGGAATGCTCTTAGGCATTGCCGAATCCCTGCGCTTTGGAATTGTATCCACTACGGATATGTATTATTTTTGTGATGAAATGGCGAGAGCGGTATTGGAAAGCGGGGTAAAAAACAACATCGGAAGAGGCGTAGTAAACTTTTCAGACGAAGATCCTGCCACGCTTCCGGGTTTTCTGGAAACCAGGCAGCTCTTTGAGACATATCATAATGAAGGGAACGGCAGACTGAAAATTGACATCAGCCTTCATGGCGAGTATACCTCTAATCCGAGAACAGCATTACATTTAGCGGAATATGCCGGGTCAGTAGGTGCGAACCTCCACGTCCATGTCTCAGAAACACAGTTTGAACACGAAGAATGTAAAAAGAGACATAACGGATTAACGCCTGTGCAGTATTTAAGCCAGCAGAAAATCTTCGACACCAAGGCTACAGCAGCACACTGTGTCTGGATTGAGGGCGAGGACTTCGATATCCTTTCTGATAAAGGAGTGACCGTAGCGAGCTGTCCTGTGAGCAACCTCAAGCTTGCAAGCGGTGTCTGCAACATACCTATGCTTTTGAGCAAGGGCGTTAATGTTGCCATCGGGACAGACAGTGTGGCCAGCAACAACAGTCTTAATATGATCGAAGAGATGAAGTTCTTCGCTGTAGCAAATAAAGGAAAGCAATATGATCCTACTCTGATTACCCCTGTCGAAACCCTTAGGGCTGCTACTGCGGCAGGCGCTATGGGGCAGGGAAGAGAGAACTGCGGAAAGCTGGCTGTTGGATTGAAAGCAGACTTGATTGTTCTCGATCTTTCCAAACCCAATATGCATCCAATACACAATATGGCGAACAATATTGTATATTCTGCTTCCGGTAGCGATGTTCTCCTCACAATGATTGACGGAAAAGTCCTCTACACCAACGGAGAATATACCACAATTGATATTGAGAAGGTTATTCATGAAGCAGAAAAATCGACTTCAAGGATATTAGGAGAACTGAAATAAATGGCAAAAAAATCGTTTATTCAGGGGGCTGTGATTCTGGGAATTGCGGGTATTATTATCAAGATAATGGGTGCCTTCTTTCGGATTCCCCTGGCAAATCTTATCGGCGAAAAGGGTATGGGATATTATCAGACCGCTTACCCGATCTATGTATTGTTTCTGACATTGGCCACTGCAGGAATTCCTATTGCCATTTCAAAGATGGTGTCAGAACGTGTTGCCATCGGACAGCATTATGAAGCATATCGGGTCTTCCGGGTATCGTTTGTCCTGCTTTTTGCCATCGGAATCTGCTCCTCTGCGATCTTATTCTTCGGTGCAGGACGTATCGTGAATGCAATTGGCAATCCAGGGGCAAAATATGCCATGATGGCAATTGCACCTGCGCTTCTGTTTGTGCCGATTATGGCCGCATACAGAGGATATTTCCAGGGGACGCAGAACATGAAGCCAACAGCGGCTTCTCAGGTTGTTGAGCAATTCTTCCGTGTTGCAGCCGGACTGTCCCTTGCCTATGTACTCATTAAGGACGGAACCGAATTTGCTGCTGCTGGAGCCTCCTTTGGAGCAACAGCAGGATCCGTTATGGGTCTTATTACAGTAATGGTCATCTATTACTATAAAAAGAACAGCGTAAAACGGGAGATTGAAAGCGGTCGCCGCGGTAATACAGAGCGGGGACAGGATATTCTCGCTAAAATTCTCATGATAGCAATTCCTGTCACCATCGGTGCTGCGATCATGCCAATTATGAATACCATCGATGTTGGAATCGTAATGCGGAGACTTCAGGAGACAGGCTGGTCTGAAGAGGCTGCAAATGGCCTGTATGGTCAGCTGACGGGAATGGCCGGACCGCTGATTAACTTTCCTCAGGTGTTGACGCAAGCCATTGCGATGAGCCTGGTACCCGCTATCGCAGCAGCGTATAAGCAAAAGGACATGAATTTCCTGAACTATAATGTCCGTTTAGGAATCAGGACTGCTATTATTATTGGACTGCCCTGCGCGTTTGGCTTGATGACCTTATCGGAACCGATTATGCGTCTGCTGTACCCAATGCAAAAGGCGAGTGCAGTGAGTGCGGCACCATGTCTTTTCATTATGGCTTTCGGGGTGATTTTCCTGTCGACTGTTCAGACACTTACGGGCGTTCTTCAGGGACTTGGAAGACCGATGATACCGGTAATCAACTTGTTTATTGGTGCGATTATTAAGGTCATACTGACCTATACCCTGACGGGAGTCAACTCTATCAATGTGAGAGGTGCCGCCATCGGTACGGTTGCTGCGTATATTGTGGCATCTTCCCTGAACATAATAGCTGTAAAGAAATACACCGGTGTAAAGTTTGACTTTATGCTTACCTATGTAAAACCTGTTACTTCTGCGCTAGTCATGAGCGGAGTTGTGTGGATTACCTACCGTCTTCTATATGGCTTTTTCGGAAATGCGCTCTCGACTATGATTGCAGTACTTATGGGAGCACTTGTATATGGTGCAATGCTCTTTGTAACGAAATCCATTCAAAAAGATGAACTTAGGGTACTCCCCAAAGGCGGAAAGATAGTAAATCTGCTGAACAAGATTAAAAAATAGAAAATGTTAATTCAGATGAAAAGTGCCGGTTTCTTAGAAGGCTAGCTCAGGGGTTCAATCCGGTGCTGAAGAAAACAAAGGTAGAAGCGATGGAAGAAAAATACGCCAGACTGTATGAAGAAGGAAAAACTGCAGAAGAAGCGGTGCAGCGGCTTGTTGATATTATTGAGCTTTTGCGCAGTGAAGAGGGCTGTCCCTGGGATAGAGTACAAACCCATAAAAGCCTGCGTTCCTGCCTGCTGGAGGAAGCTTATGAAACGGCGGATGCCATCGATAAGGATGACATGGACAATTTGGAAGAGGAGCTGGGCGACGTACTTCTTCAGGTAGTGTTTCATGCCAACCTGGGGAGTGAGGAGAATCGGTTCGATCTTCGCAGTATCGCCAACCGCGAATGCGAGAAAATGCTGCGTCGGCATCCCCATGTTTTTTTAAACAAAAATTCAGAAAGTATTGACAAAGTCCTTGAAAAATGGGAAAATGTGAAAAGAAAAGAGCGGGGAACCGCAACGCAT
>JARBUO010000028.1 GCA_029239605.1 Bacillota bacterium
CGAAAGAGGGTACAAGACAAAGATGCTGTCCGCAGCTTACAGAACACCGCTGCAGTGGCTGGAGTTCATCGGCGGCGACATGCTCATGACGATTCCGTATAAGAATCAGGTACCGTTCAACGGTTCTGATTTTGAAATCGAAGCTCGGATGGACAATAAAGTAGATCCTTACTATATCAAGGAACTGAGAAAGCTCCCTGACTTCATCAAGGCTTACGATGAGCTGAGCGTAGAAGAATTCGATACCTTCGGACCGGTGGTAAAGACACTGACTCAGTTTGCAGGCGGATACGATGATCTTGTAAAGATCATCAGAGCATTTATGATCAAATACTGATCCTGTATTCAATTTTTGAAAAGAGGCCCTTGCCGTTTGGACTGTTATGCAGTCCAAACGGCAAGGGCTTGTTTTTTACGGTCTTACTTACCATGAAATGGATTCCCATAACAGTGCTGGAACATGAAAAATAGGTTTACGAGGGGTTCGGAAACTGATATTATAAAATCTAAAAATAAAATACATAGCTTCAGCATGAGCCTGAAGCACACTTCCCTTAGGAGTGCAACAGATAGGAGGAATGATATGAAGCCGCTGAAGATCGCTTGTACGATGGCGTCATTGGCGTATTTTACCACTGGACGGAGCATTGTTCTGGTCGATGAGACGGATTTTACTGATGTAGCCGCGGTGGTGTTGACCGATATGGACCTGAAATGGGTTGAATCGGTAACAGACACGAGATTTGGGATTCCACTGTTTCTTTTGATGAGAAACAGCAGGGAACTGAATGACGAAATCGAAGACAAAATAAGCTGTACCTTCGACTGCAGCCGAGCGAGCAAGAAAGAAATCAGTCAGGAAATTGAGGTTTTTGCAGGCGAGTACCAGGACAAGGTGCTTCCGCCTTTTTTCAAAACCCTGTGCAATTACGTTGAAATTCATAATACACAGTTTGACTGTCCCGGACATCAGGGCGGACAATACTTTATGAAGCATCCCTCAGGGAGGTATCTTTATGAATTTTACGGTGAAAACGTGTTCAAAACAGACATCTGCAATGCGGATGTAGCTCTGGGGGATCTTCTGATCCATGAGGGACCTGCTGTTGAGGCTGAAATGAATGCGGCCAGGGTATATAATGCCGACAAAACGTATTTTGTGATGAATGGAACGAGCACCGCCAACACCATCACCGTCAATGCACTGGTGGTTCCGGGCGATCTGGTACTATTTGACCGCAACAATCATAAGTCGGTTTACAATTCAGCGCTGGTTCAGTCGGGCGGAAATGCGGTTTATCTGGAAACAGAACGCAATCCTTACGGCTTTATCGGCGGCATAGACGACCATTGCTTTGAAGAAGCTTATTTAAGAGAACAGGCGTCGGCAATAGACCCGGTTAAAGCTGACGCGAAGCGGCCCTTTCGTCTGGCTGTGATTCAGCTTGGGACTTACGATGGCACAATCTACAATGCAAGGCAAGTTGTAGAACGGATCGGGCATCTCTGCGATTATATCTTGTTTGATTCCGCCTGGGTTGGATATGAACAGTTCATTCCTATGATGAGGGACTGCTCACCTCTCCTTCTGGAATTGAACGAAGCGGACCCGGGCATTATCGTTACTCAATCAGTGCACAAGCAGCAGGCCGGGTTCTCACAATCCTCCTATATCCACAAAAAAGATGAGCACATCAAGGGACAGAAACGGTACATTGATCATAAGCGGTTCAATAATGCGTTCCGCCTGCACACGAGTACAAGCCCCTTTTATCCGCTGTTTGCAGTTCTGGATGTCAATGCCAGAATGCAGGACGGAGAAGCGGGCAGGCATTTATGGGCTGAATGCGTTAAAATGGGAATTGAAGCAAGAAAACAGATTCTGAAACGCTGCACCATGTTAAAACCCTTTATTCCACCCAGCGTAAAGAATCGAAATTGGGAAGACTGGGATACGGAAGAAATTGCTTCATCCATCGAGTTTTTTAAGTTTGAGCCGGGAGAAAAATGGCATTCTTTCGAAGGCTACGGGGAAGATCAATATTTTGTTGATCCCAACAAGCTCATGCTTACCACCCCCGGAATTCACGCAGAAAGCGGAGACTATGAGGACTTTGGAATACCGGCATCCATTTTAGCCAATTATCTGAGAGAACATCGGATCATACCGGAAAAGAATGATCTTAATTCAATCCTGTTTCTGATGACTCCTGCAGAATCACCCCAGAAGATGGAGCTGCTGATCTCTCAGCTGGAAGAGTTTGAGCGGCTGGTGCGGGAGGATGCACCGGTCAGCCAAGTGCTTCCCGACCTATACCGACAGAATAAGAAACGTTATGAGGGTTACACCATCAGAGCGCTTTGCAACGAAATGCATCAATTCTACCGAAAAAATGATGTAAAAACCTATCAAAAACAACTGTTCCGCGCAGCGTATTTTCCTGAGCGGGTGATGACGCCTCAGTCAGCTCACTGGGAGTTCCTGAAAAACAATACGAAACTGGTGAAGCTGGAGGACATCCTGGGAGAGATTGCACTGGAAGGGGCACTGCCATATCCGCCGGGCATCTACTGTGTTGTGCCGGGAGAGCGATGGAATGAAACAGCACAGAAATACTTTCTGATCCTGGAAGAGGGAATTAATCAGTTCCCGGGCTTCGCCCCTGAAATACAGGGCGTTTACCTTGAGAAGGAAGGGAACCTTGTGAAGGCGTACGGATACGTACTCGCAAAGGAAGATTAGCTGTTTATAACGGCAGTTTTGCCTTATCTTATATTGGTATCCTAAGTAAAACGACGCTGGAAAATACAGAAGGCTGTAAAAACAGCAATAAAAAGAGGTGTTCTGCTCTCGTAAACGGTACCTGTTAGGGTATCCTTATTCCGCGATTTTGGCGGCGAGGGCAGAATGCCTCTTTTTGATTCTATTCATGTTGTCTGAGTAAATTGGTCAGCCGTGGAAATAAAACATGCTGCAATTTAAGTTTTCTACAAATTAGATATGCTGAAAATTGGTCAGTCCTGCAAATTATGATCAAACAGCGTCGTGCTGAGATATTTTTCGCCCCTGTCTGCGAAGGTCACAACGACAAAGCCTTCTTCCAATTCCCTGATGCACTCCAAAGCTGCAATCATAGCAGCACCGCTGCTCATGCCTACAAAGATTCCTTCCTTCAGAACGATCTCCCTTGCCATGGCAAAGGCTTCTTCGGATTCAATCATCACCGTTCGGTCGATTTGCGATGGGTCATAAATCTCAGGGACGATGGCCTCTTCCATGTTTTTCAGCCCCTGTATGTAATGCCCTTTAACAGGGTGGGCCTCCACGATCTGAATTGCCGGATTCTTATCCTTCAAACCCATACCCACCCCCATGATGGTTCCAGAAGTTCCCAAGGCAGATACAAAATGAGTAACCTTTCCCTGGGTCTCTTCCCAAATTTCATTTGCTGTGGTGCAGTAGTGGGCAAGTTTATTGTACTCATTGGAAAACTGATTGGGCATGAAGTAAAGCTCAGGGTTGTTGTCTGCAAGTTCATGTGCTTTTCTAATGGCTCCGTCAGTTCCCATCGCTGCGTCCGTCAGAAGTACTCTGGCGCCGAAGGCTTCGATCATCTTTCGCCGCTCTACGGATACTGCTTCGCTCATGACGATCATAACCGGGTACCCTTTCACCGCTCCGATCATGGCCAGGCCAATTCCGGTGTTTCCTGATGTGGGTTCAATGATAATTTTCCCCGGAGACAAAGCACCGCATTCTTCTGCCTGTTCAATCATTTTCAGTGCGATGCGGTCCTTGATGCTTCCGGTTGGATTAAAGCCTTCTATCTTTGCATAGAGCGGAATATGAGGCTTGGGGTTGAGTCTGTTGATGCGCACCAGCGGAGTCCGGCCGATGGCGTCGAGAATATTGTCATACATTTTGTCAGTCCCTCCTGATTCGATAGTTACACTATACCACCGATAAGAGTTGGACTACAATATGAAATTCTATATTCAATAGGTACCTTTTATTGCATGAAAGGCATCCTCCGCAATTTCAATGGACCGGTTGATATCCTCATCCGTCAGTGCCGCATTGATAAAATGATTGTGATGGGAGGTTAGGAATATCCCTCGCTTCATACATTCTGCGACCCATTGCTGATGGAGCATCAAGGAATCATCATCGGTAATCCTAAGGTAGAACAATGAGGGTGCGCCGGTGGCTGCCAGATGGAACCCGTTATTTTCCGCCGCAGCTTTGAAACCTTCCGTAAGCTTCGTGCCAAGATCATGAAACAGCTTTGGCGCATTTAAGGCTTTCAGCTTGTTGATACAGGCGATTCCTGCGGCAAACGGGACGGCACTCATCCAGTAACTTCCGGTATAGGACAGGCTGCTTACCACATCCCGAAGGGAATCCCGTCCGCAGAGGGCGGATACGTTATAGCCATTGGCGAGCGCCTTGCAAAAGCAGATCAGGTCAGCCTGAAAACCGAAGTAATGATCTGAACCGGCCAGGTCGAGGCGAAAACCGCAGCGAACATCGTCCACGATCAACACGGAGCCGCTCTCGTCGCAGAGTTTCCGCACCTTCTGCCAATAGCCCGGTTCCGCGAAATAGTTATCATTGAAATTACCGTGAGCATAGGGCTGCGTAATGATGCCCGCAATTTCACCCCGGTATTCGCTGAACAGCTTTTCCAGAGCGGGATAATCATTAAAAGCTACATAGAGGTTATTTGCCACATCCTCTTCCAGAATTCCCGGGTAATCCAGCTTTTGTGTCCAGGGTTGAACACCGTGATAGTAGCCGTTGAAAAAAATTATTTTTTTTCGCCTTGTAGCGGTTCTGGCGGTGAGTACGGCCAGTGTCGTCACATCACTGCCATTCTTGGCAAAAAAAGCCCAATCTGCACTTGCAACGGTATCCACCAGCAGCTCAGCAAAATCTACCATGGCTGCAGATGGTATGGTCACGCAATCTTCTTTTTTTCGCTGCTCCTGGGCAGCGGCATCCACGTCCGGATCACCGTAGCCAAGAACGTTAGGGCCGTAACCGCACATGTAGTCGATAAAATCATTGCCATCCAGATCCCAGAAATGGGAGCCCTTGGCATGAGATGAAAAAAGGGGGAAAGCACTTTGAGGGATATAACAGCCCTCAGAAGGCCCCTGATGTCCATAGATGCCGGAAGGAATCACCCGAAGTGCTCGCTGAAAAGCCGCACGGCTTTTGGGATATTCGTAAATCGGAAATTGCATAACGCACCTCCTAGCTTAAGTATTGGGCGACACGGTCAAGGATACGGTTCATATTGTCAATCATATTGAGCATGCCGTGCATTTCTATGCTGCCATTGCTGATACAGGCCATGGCACTGACCTCTCCGGAAAGCAGCTGGCCTGCCACGTCAAGGCTCGAGAAAACCATGGATGACCTGGGGTTCCTGCAAGGCTGCTTGACGGTTGTCAGCCGGTGATTTTTCACACTAACCGTAATTCCCATCACATTTTTCACGTCGATGGCAATATCTCCGTCTGGAATCTGGCTCGCACTGACCATTCCGCTCTTATCGTTGTTTCCCACCTGAGACACGGCTGCAGCTGCGGTGTAGAGCATCAGTCTGGTGCTGATTTCACGAAAGCTCGGGTTCTGCAGTGCTGTCTTCGAAGGCTTTAAATAGTTTTTCAGTACCTCCGTTAAAGGAACGAAGGTTTTGGTGAGAAGGGCAAGCTTGAGTAAACCTTTGGATGGCATCGGGGAGTAGGTCCCGTTAATCATGCCGTTGAATTTTTCGCATGAGGGGAAAGGCAATAATATGGTGCAGCCGCCGCTTCCTTCCCGGAGCTCACAGTGTCCGTTTTTAAAAGCGAGGACCGCCTGCGGACCGCCTTTTACTGCAAACCCGATGGAAAAGGGTTCTTTGCCTTTTAAAATACTCTTCGCTTCCGGAGCAAGTTCACATAGATTCTCTAAAGTACCCAGGACTGCGAAGAGGTTTACATAGGCAAGGGTTTTGCTGTCTGTTTGCATAAGCAAAAAATACACCTCCTTCAATTTGGAAAAAACAGATTGGCTCTGATTTATGGCCACATCTCCCTGTGAATGCTGCAGCAATTGCGTTGCATTTTTCTCCAATCAGTTCTTTCCCAGATACTTAATCATATGATTTGATATAACATGAAATTTCAGATTTCGTATAGTAAAAAAGGGAATAACTCGATACAATACAGTAAAAATTCTGAAAATTCACAGAAGGAATTTCCATGAGTCATACGGCAGTCTAAAAACTACATACCGTTTCAGCCCGGCTTTGAACACAAAATTCATTATCGGAATTTTGTGGTGCCGGTGGGACATCCCCTTTATGGCATGGTAGCGGACTTCTATCAGTTTGATTCCGAGCGTCTTGATTCTGCAGGCATTGTACGCTTTTGCACCGAGAAAATTATTCACTGTCAGGGCCAGGTGATCTTGCAGTTGAATTCGGATACTATGATCAATCTCATATGAATAAATGCTATCAGAAACTGGTTGGCTCGCTGCCTCAGAAGTTCTATCGTGAGCTCCAGCGCTGAACGGCCAATTCCCATATACGGCTTCTCCCGCACTGCTGTGTGGGATTTTTTTTATCTAATAAGAAATATCGCTTCTTAATTTAGATAAAAAGGACATTGTGTTTTAGTGGAAGAGGAAAAAATTCAGTGAAAAAGTAGGTTGAAAAAAGTTACTTGACAGACAGAGGGAATGGTAATATTATTAATCCCATAGATATACTATGAAATGATGGCGAAAATCGTTGCCCATCTGAAAGTTTTAAGTTACTTCAGCTCGGAATCAGAGTTTCAAAGGAGGTATGATCATGGCAGTTCTGACAGAAGAAATGAAAAAGGTCCTGCGTGTTGTGGGAAAAGGCGGAGCAGTGGTTCACCTGACCACAAGCAGCATTGACGGAAAGCCCAATATTGTGGCAGAACGTTTTGTAACCCATTATAAAGACGAGTACATATTGATCGCAGATATGTTCGCCCAGAAAACCAAGGTGAATCTTAATGAGAATCCGGTAGCAAGCATATCCGTTGCACATCCTGTAAAAGATCACGCATGGGTATTCAGAGGACCCTGCACAGTGATCAGCAACGCAGCGCCTGACCAGTACCGCTGGCATGATATCGTTGCCGGAGAAGTTCTGAACGACTGGGGGGATTGGGTTTCCAAAGAACCACCGGATGAGGTGCCGCCGGATATTGCCCCGCCAAAAGTGGCGCAAAGGGGAGTTATCGCTCTTAAGGTTGAAGAAATTTATCGCTTTGATGCTGAAAATGCAGGCCAAAGTGTTCTATAAGGAGGTGAGAACATGTCAGTAAATTTAACCCCAAGAATGAAAGACTGGTTTACAGAGAACGGTGCACACATTGCACTTGCTACAAAAACGGGTTTCCCGTCAGTGATTGTTGCTGAAACGGTAAAAGCGGGCGACGATACGATACGAATCACACTCTCCTCCAGTCAGATCAAGCAGATCGAGCAGATTCTGCTGGAAAATCCATACGCTGCTTTAGCCCCGGGAAATCTCGGATCCGTCAGAGCCCCCTATCAGGTGAAGGGCACTGCGAAGCTCTGGAGTGATCTCCTTGAAATCAAAGTGGAAGAGGTCTACTGCACGAAGCCAGGGGCTGAAGCAGGCATAAGGCTGGATACGCTGGGGTACGACGGCATGAAGGAATATGAAGAAAGCCGTTGGACGGATCTTTCTCCGAAAGTCTAACCGGGATTCTTCATGAAAGGGGGCGTTTAAATGCTTGCTGGAATTGAGGAAAGAAAAACCGCATCAGACGCAGAAGATTCAAATTGTCAGAGAAAGCTTCCGAAAAAACTTCCCTGGGTCATTCCGATCAATTGTGAGGGCTGCGCATCCTGTGTGAATGCATGCAGAAACGGCTTGGAAATGAAAGAGACCAACGTAGAAGGTGTTTTCGTGCCGTGGCTGGATGATCCTTACGGTTGTACCGGGTGCGGCCGCTGTGCGGCGGTCTGTGCCATGGGTGCTATTTCAATGACGAGCTACGTCGAAATGGCATTGCGTCGTTTCCTTGATAGAAAACCAGAGCTTCCGGATGGACTGTAACATTTGATTTCCTAAACAGCCTGCCGAATCATATTCCCGTAAGGCACGAATTGAAAAAGAAATGAGAATATCAGAAGGATGAAAAGAGGTGTGGAATGGGCAAGATACGTAGCAACGATGAACCTGTTGGGAGAATGGCCAAACTCATGGCGGAACTCTATTATTTTATGGCCAGTGAATTCATCCATCAGCTTGGGGAAGAAAAAGGGACGGAAGCAATCCGAAATGCCGTTACCGGATTTGGTGAAGCCAGAGCTGCGGTGATGAAAGAAGAAGCAGCAGAGCGAGGTCTCCCCATCAATGGTGAAACCTATGCTCTTGTCAGGGATATGCCTTCCATCTCCTGGGAGAAAGACCCGAAACAGCAGACAGACATCACCTACTGTCCCATGCATGACATGTGGGATCAGTTAGACGCTTTAAAGCTTGGAGCAATCTATTGCGAGATTGATGAAGTCTTATATCGGCAGTTTCATGTAGATTTTGAGAGACCGCTCTGCAAAACAAACGGGGACAGCTGCTGCAGATTTATTATCAAGTAACAGAGTTTCGGTTTAAGATCTTAACGATTGTCAAAATAAAGAAGCGGTTCGGCGCGTTGCGCATCGCTTCTTTTTATGATGCGCTTTTCTTATGATGAAATATTATTAGAAGCGCACGATGAAATTCAATTCATGGATATATTACAAGAAACAAAGGGACATAGTACCAGTAAAGAGGTTACATTCACGGTACCGTAGGGTATATAAAAATAATGAAGTCTACAGGCGGAAATTTTACCTGCGGCGAATTTGCCGTGGAAGGAATCTATGAGTAAAATTAATCCGGCAAAGGAACATACAAGGAGGAATCATTATGAGCAGGATCGTTGTGATCGGAGCAAATCACGCCGGTACGGCAGCAGTGAATACAATATTGGGCAATTCCAGAGAGCATGAGGTTATCGTATTTGATGCCAATTCTAACATCAGTTTTCTGGGGTGCGGCATGGCTCTTTGGATTGGAAATCAGATCAGCGGCCCTGAGGGTCTGTTCTATTCAAACAGAGCTGCGCTGGAGTCAAAGGGTGCGAAAGTTTATATGGAAACCCGTGTCCTGGATATTGATTTTGAACGAAAAACCTTACTGGCAGAGGGTTCGGACGGAAGTATGATTCAGCAGCCTTACGATAAGCTGATTCTGGCTACGGGCTCTCTTCCCATTTTACCTTCGATTCCAGGACATGATCTGAAGAACGTGCAGCCCGTAAAACTGTATCAGCATGCTCAGGAAGTGATTGAAAAGTTGAAGGACCCGGGAATCAAAGATATCGTTGTTGTGGGAGCAGGTTATATTGGCGTTGAACTTGCGGAAGCGTTTAAGAGAAATGGCAGAAACGTGACCATGATCGACGTGGAAAAGACATGCTTATCCGTTTATTATGATGAGGCTTTTACCGAGCTGATGAAAAAGAACCTTGAGGAACATGGTATCCGTCTGGCCTTTGGAGAGAAGGTCACAGAGATTCGAGGAACGGGGCGAGTGGAAGAGGTTGTGACCAACGTAAATCGTTATAAGGCGGATATGGTGGTGATGGCCATCGGATTCCGACCCAATACGGAGCTTGGGAAAAAGCAGCTTGCACAGTTCAGAAACGGTGCCTACCTTGTCAACAAACAACAGGAAACCTCAGTAAAAGACGTCTATGCCATCGGCGATTGTGCCACGGTTTACGACAACTCTGTCAATAGGGAAAATTACATTGCGCTGGCTACCAATGCGGTCCGGTCCGGTGTCGTAGCAGCCCATAATGTTCTTGGAATACCGCTGGAATCTGCAGGGGTTCAGGGATCCAACGGCATCAGTATCTTTGATCTTAAGATGGTATCCACAGGGCTTACCTTGAACAAAGCGAAGCGTCTTGGCATCAATGCACTTGCTGCAGACTATGAAGATCTGCAAAAGCCGGAGTTTATAGAAAGTGGAAATGAGACTGTTAAGATCAGAATCGTGTATGATGCTGAGACAAGGGTGATTCTTGGGGCGCAAATGGCTTCCCGCCATGATATTTCCATGGGAATTCACATGTTCTCACTTGCGATTCAGGAGAAAGTAACGGTGGATAAACTGGCGTTGACCGACTTGTTTTTCCTGCCTCATTTTAATAAGCCATATAACTATATCACCATGGCTGCACTAGGTGCGAAATAAAAAAGCCGCTGGGTTTGTGAGTATTTTGTTTTAGAAAACGATAAAAAAGACTGTGGGCAATCGAGGGAAGAAAAAACATAGCAATACATGTTAAAAAATTATCAATATTTCAAAAACCACCTTGCTAAATACCAGAACAAAGGGTATACTTATAAAAATAAGTTTTGGAAACATAGATTTATACCGCCTGAACGGCCGGCCTGCAGATTGTCTGAGCCGGCTTTTCCAAAGGATGAATCAAACTTTCCTCAGCCATTGCAAAATACAATCAGGAGGTTACGATGTCAATTAGAAAAAAACTAGGGATCGATTTTGGAAATATTGATCCGATCACAACACGAGAAGATAGAATCCAGTACATCAACTTCAAATTGGCATCCCTCGGTCTGCCTATTTATCGCTCTGAATCCGATAATGAAACCGGCACATATTTCATCGATCTGTTTGAAGACATTATCAAGGACTACAAAGAGAAGAAAAGAATGGTTGACGTAAACGAGGTTGGCGTATATAAGCGCATCAACCAGTTTTTCACCGACTATTTTAATGATAGCTCATATGTACCGAGGGTTGTTGATGAGTCCCTGACTCTGGACCATTACGGCCTGGCAAGAGAGATGTCTCTGCCGCCTGACGGAAATACCTACCGCAATGAACTGATCAGCAGTTATAGAATTAAACAGGGAGTCTTGCACAATCCGAAAAACGACAGACGTACCACCGAGGGTTCGTTCCATATTGTTGAAGGCGGATTGCCCATTCCCTACGATAAAAAAGCGGTGCCGAAGGAAACCTTTGTCAAATTATATCAGTGCGCAATCAATCCGCCGGATGATATGAAACTTCTTCCGTTTACCATTAATCAGGAAGATCAGGCAAAGACCTTTGTATCCCTTATGGTGAAACCCATTGTCTCTCCTAAGGTGCCAGGTGTTCAGGAAGAAAAAAGAATGGAAGTGTTCTTTGTGGCACCAGGCAGTTTTGTATCGAATCTGGATTTCATCGAATCCGTATTCGGAAACAGCGGAGATCCAAGTTACCACAGCAATGATTCCGGACTGGATATCGAAAGATGGTCCGGTCACACAGGTTACATTCTGCTTGCACCGCACCTTTCCAAGATGAGAAAGATTGATCTTGGTCTGCCTCATTATGACAATGCGACAGAACGCCAGCGCAGGGATGGAATGTGCTACAAGGATGAAAGTGAGCTGTACAATGACGGCAATGCCTTCAAACTGACCTGCAGAGACAGAAACGGGGTGGCTGTGACTCTCATCGCCGATAATTATTTCGGATATTCGAAAAAAGAGATCAAAACACAGATCAGCTTTGCAGCGAATCTCTACGGAAATGTAGAAGAGGAACATGCGGGCGGCACCATCGCTTATCCTCAGAAAAACCTGGGTGTAAACTACAATGCGGTTGAAGATGCAAGCTTGACAGGTTATACCTTTGATGATGTCATTAAGAATTACGGCGATCTGATGGATCTTCAGAAGGAAGAGCGATACGGCGTTGATATACAAAATAAGCAAGTAATCTATGTTCCCGAAAATATTAAAATTGATCTTTATAAGAATGAAATCAAATGGACGTACAATGAAAAGGAATGCAAGTTAAAACTGCTTCCCGGATACTTCTATGTACTGCCTAATGGTGAAAAAATTCACATAGAAAAGCATCCGGAAGCCCCGGTATGGAAGCTCATCAGTACTGAGGCAAAAGGTACCTTCTGCCACAAGCCCTGCACGGTTTCCGGAGGAGGGAAGTCCGAGATCTCCAAATCCATCAGCAACTCCATCATCTACGGGACTTATTACGTAAATGATCTGGAGAAGGATCTGGACTATGTGGAGCGTATTCTGAACTATGATTACAGACATCGCTGGAGAGATTGCCCTGACAGAACGAGACCTGCACGGCCGATTCTTTCCATCGATAGAACCCTTGGTTCCGTTATTAAGCTTCTAACCCCTTCGTCTCTTTATACAGACGAATACAATGCATATATTGAAGAGATTCCCAACCATGTCAAGGCTTTGGTCTTCATGGTAAAGAGATTCTATCAGACCTCCTGGGGTGATTGCTGGAGAAAGCATTTTACTGTAGACCTGATCAACGGCAAGCCGGGGAATGAACTGAAGTTTGATAACAGAAGAATCCGGCCCAGCTATCTGCGGGTAGGTTTTGGAAAGGATAAAGCCTGGAGAATTTTCAAACTTCGGATGGACTTTATGCCAAGTGAAAAGCTTCAGATGGAAGATGATATTACGGCTTCTGTACTAATCCCAGCAGGCAGATTGAAGAACGTTAATGGGGAATACAGCAACAGAAGTTATAAATTCCCTGTGAACTGCGAATACAGGTTCTTCCAGAGACCTGACGATGCAGTACACAAGGGTTATGATTTGCAGGCAGAAAGAGATCTGTCCAGCAATAATCTCTTTGCAACGAATTTTGAACCATTGACCAAGGCTGACGTAGAGGAACTGAAAAATGATGTCATGGGGTATATCGCTTACACGGAACCTGTCAGAAATCATATCGAAACGTTCCTGAAAGGCGATGATGAATATTGTGTCGTGTCTTCCGAAAGCAGAATTGTTGATGGAAAGCCAAGCAAGAACCCCAGATATCTGGAGCATCGTTCCGACTTTATGAATCCGCTGAAAGGGTACCTGGCTGAAGTTGGTGAGCGTTTCTCAAGAAGAATTCCGCTGTCTGAGTCCGTTCCGATGCCTGTAAATGCAGTACTGCCGGGCAGAAGAAATAATCCGCCGGGCATGGAGGGAGATAAAAAGGTTCCACCGCTCAGCGTTTACAATCCTATACACTATCAGGAACTTCCCGAGCTGTTTATGGACTTTATCAGCAGTTTAACGGGAAAATCACCGTCAACCACAGGCGCGGGATCCGAAGGTGCACTTACCAAAGGCCCCTTCAATATGCTGCTGCCTGTATACGATCTGAATAATGCGCTGCTTTCCTATCTCCTCGGAGATTATAATGTGTATACCACACCGGCAGGCCATATTGGATCAAATATCAGAGTGGATCATGACATTTCCATGCTGGTTCCGGAAATCTGGTCAAGATTGAAGGAATCGGAAAGAAATCCCCAGAAGCTGATTCAGGAAGGTTCTCTGGAAAAGATAGAGGATTTTGAATATAACGGCGTGCATGTTCCTGCCGGAAGACTGGGTTATCGTATTACAGAGGTCTTCTGCTATAAGTACCTTGGAAAGATCTTTGATGAACCGCAGTCAATCTTCAGCGAGGATATTCTCAAACCGGAAACCCAGGGAATGGAAGCCTTTGTAGACGGTGTGCTGAATATTGTCACCGGCCAGAAGAAAGCCGCCATGAACTATTTTCAGGATGGCAGTGTGGAAAACGCAATTCCGCCGATCAAGGCGCTGCTTCATATCATGGTAAACGGTGAATACGAGGGTCTCACCCTGGAATCGCCTGCACTCAGAGATATGTTCAAGCGGGAAAGCGTCATCGCCAGCGACTGGTACGCGGAACGACTGAAAAACAAGCAGCAGATCGATGTTCGCCTGATGGAAGAGATGGTCGAAAACTTACAGGCATTCATTGCGAATCCTATAAACGCATCGGTTATCACGGAATTCCGTTATGACGAAAGATTGGAAAAAGCAAAGGAAACCCTTGCTTACTACCGTTCGGATGAATACCTTGAAGCACTGGTTGGAACCATCGGCGCCGCATCCATGGCACTGTAGTAGGAAGAAATTCCAGCCCGATAATACCATAATTATTTAACACCAGAGAGCTGCAATGCAGCTCTCTTTTTAATCTACGGCCGATATGGAAACGAAATCGACTGTCAGAGTGTGAGACGGGTCTTTTAAATCAACTTCTGTGAAAACAATTGTAACATTTCGGAAAAATCTGGTAGAATAGAGAAAACCATTCAATGCGTCAGGAGGATTAACCATGAGAAGAATCGTCGTAATCAATTTTATCATGGCAGTGTTTATGATTTTGATTTTGTCTCTTAATACTGGGTCGTCATCTCAACCGATGTTTGAAGCCTCTGATTATTATGTTGCTCCCGATGGTTCGGATGGGAATCCGGGAACGCTGAAAAAACCCTGGAAAACGATCCAGAAAGCAGCAGACTCGGCGCTGCCGGGCAGTACGGTATTCATCCGGGAAGGAACCTATTATGAGCGAGTTCGAATGAACGTTTCCGGAAATGAAGAGCGGGGTGCAATCACCTTTACCAATTATGATGGAGGCACCGTGGTTATCGATGGGTCCAAGTCTTCGGCACAAGATCAGGCAGAGTTGATTCTGATTGAAAATCAAAATTATATCAATCTTGACGGAATTGAACTTACCGGCAATATGAATGATGACAGCGCCTATTTCGTTACAGGAATCAGCATCTGGGGATCGGGAAAAGAGATTGCAATCAGCAATTGCAGAATTCATCAAATCGGATATACCAACGCAGATAAAAAAAACGGAGCAGCAGCCATTGCTGTTTTCGGCCGGGATGGAGAAAAGCCCATTCAAAATCTGTCTGTTGATGGAAACGAGATATGGGAAATCAAATCCGGTACAGCGGAAGCGGTCTTACTGACTGGAAATGTGGAGGACTTTCTTATTGAAGGCAATGTAATCCGGAATAACAATAATTCTGGCTTATCCGTCAGGGGAGATGACTCTATGGGTGGTGAACCGGTATGCAAGCCCGAAGAGAACAATCGCGTGCGGAACGGATTGATTACTGGAAACATGCTGACAGGAAACAGCACCGAAGGGAATCCCTTCTACCAGTCCGGCAGTTATTTTGCAGCGGGGATACTGGTGGATGGGGCAATGGACGTAGAGATCGCGTGCAATACCAGCAAGGGTAACGATATGGGGATACGGGTGACCAATGAAAAACGGGATAAGAACTGCAGCGGAATTCTTGTTCGGGATAATCTGATTGTACATAATTCTGCTTCCGGGCTGAGCGCAGGCGGCTCCGACGCGGATAAGGGCTGGACCGTTCAGATGAAGGCCCGCAACAATACCCTTTACGGAAATGACACAAAGGGGTTGGGCTGTGGAGAAATCTCCATAGGGAAAAGTCATGATTTGAGCTTTACTGGAAATATCATCCATACAGGCACCCGCAACCTGGCTGTCGCCACTGAAAATTTCGGAAAGGCTAACGTTTACAATCTTGTCTTCAATTATAATATTTATTTTGGCCCGGGAGGTGCAAAAAACCTCAGATTCCAAGGCCCTGAAACAGGAACTGTAGGCTTTAATATGTGGAAAAATAAGATGGAACAGGACAAATTCTCTAAGGTTGCTGACCCGCTCTTTATGAATCCCGGTTCGGAGGATTTCCGCCTGAAGGAACATTCCCCAGCCATTGATTTTAGTGATCCAGCCTATATACCTGCTGACGGAATCACGGATTATGCGGGAAACAACCGTATGAATGGCAGCGCAGTGGACTGCGGGGCCTATGAGTTGAATTAGATTGTTATGGAGGGATTCTCGAATGAAGTTATACACTAAGGTGTTGTTTTTTGTGGTTTTCAACGTATTCTTCTTATCGTCCTGTGGAGGTACACCAGAGAAATCAAACATGTATATTGCTCCTGCCGAACTGACGGAGGCAGAGGAAAACCTGGCAAATCTCCTTGGGGCAAACGGTACTCAGTTCATTTGTGATTTTAAGCTGAATGATACGGTGCAAAGCGTTCAAGTCAATACCTATGAACTGAAGGATGGCAAGTGGCAGCTTATTGCCGGCGGTGGAGGGCATCAATTTACCGATGGAAAGGGCAGACTTGCGCTCTCCTCTGATCGTCTTGAAGAGGGGATGAGGGTTGCACTGCAAAGTGACAGCAATGAGGGTTCCACAACCTATTCTTCTGAGCCTCCAGAGGAAAGCTCAGGGATGAGTAGAGCGACTTCCTGGCTGCAAAATCCAACAGAAATTCTTTATGAAAAGGAGATCCCTTTGGTTGTACAGGTCTTAACCACACAAAATACGATCAGTTCTTATGGCGTAGAAGCTTTCGAAACGCCGGAAGAATATGCGAAGCACGGCTATGAGCATGTTTACGCCGTTACAATTCGATTCAGTGAAAAACCAGTATCAGAATTGGATTCTGGAATTTAGATTTAAAACAGAGCTTCTGTAAAGAAATCATGTTTTCCAGTTTTCATAATGATTTAGATAACAATCAACATAAGGAGACCGGGGTTAGAAAAACCCCGGTCTCTTGTCGTTTTCATTCCTTTCATACTGAAAAAACGATGAATATATCGGTAAAAATTAGGAGATATTATTAATTGGTATCACATTGTGAGACCAGCATTTCCCTAATCAGGCATTCTCAGGGCACGTTTGAGACATGAATTGCGCCGGAGTCAAGGCCGAAATAATTTTCAGACAAGCGCCAGCCAAAGGATTTAAAGGAGACATAAATTGTATTTAGAAGGAATCATCATGATCAGCATTGCATTTCTTGCTGCAGTGCTATTATATTTTGTATTGATCCGGATCAGAGAAGGACGGGATATTCAGGTCAGAGGAGCCGCGTTATCGGAAGAGGTGCTGGAAACCCATGCAAAAGCCATGGCCCAGGAACATTCTGTAGAATTTCGGAAATATGGCGCCGGATGGCCAATGCTCCGAATGAATGAAAATTACAATACGATATTATCTGTATGCAAGAGCTTAAATGAGGATATTGTACAAAAGCGGACGGTTCCTCCGGCTGCCGAGTGGCTGCTGGATAATTTTTATATTGTGGAAGAGCAGGTAAAAAGTATCAGGAGAGACCTAACCCGTAAGGAGTACAATGAACTGCCGGTACTGAAAAGAGGCCCTTTCAAAGGTTATGCACGCATCTTTGCCATTTCTGCGGAATTTGTTTCCCATATCGACGGCCAGATTGAAGTTGATACCCTTATGAAATACCTTGACGCATATCAGTCTCATACCGTCCTCTTGGAGCGGGAGATCAGCATCATTCCCATCATGCTAAAACTGGCACTGATTGAAAAGATAAGAATCATCAGTGAAAAGGTAAAAGAAACCAAGATCCAGTGGAACGAAGCAGACGAGATCTTTGAAAAGTGGATGGCTGATGAAGGTGACACAGAAAGCATTGTCAGGCTGATGAAAAGCAACCTTGACGCCATGGGCGTAGGAGCAGTGAATCCCTCTTTTGTGGAGCATCTGTTTTATCGGCTTAGAAGATCAGGCAGGAGTTATGCCGGCGTTTTAAAATATATCGACGAAAATCTGGAGAAATTTCATACTTCAGCGGAAGCAACTGCTCAGAAAGAACATAATGTTCAGGCGGTTCATACCGTTTCCATGGGAAATTGCATCGCCAGTCTGAAATATATCTCCAGCGTGAATTGGCCGGGTATTTTTGAATCCATCAGTTTTCTTGAGAAAATCCTGAAACAGGACCCGGATGGAACCTATCAGCAGATGGACATCAATTCCAGAAACCATTACAAGGTTCAGATCGGAGCTTTGGCGAAAATTCATCGGGTATCAGAACTTCACATCGCGCAGGAGGCAGTGGAACTTGCACGGGAAGCCATGGCTGAGGTTACGGAAGTATCAGCGCAGAGAGCAGATCGGAAACGCTGCCACGTGGGCTGGTATATCGTTGGAAAGGGACTGAAGACCCTGGAGGGCAGGCAGAAGGGTGAAAAGACATTCTATGAAAAACTGAAGCAAAAAATAGCAGGCAGCTTGGGAATTGTTTATATGAGCTTTATTGCTGTGGTGACGCTGCTGATCGTTTGCCTGGCGTCCTTATATGCAGGAAGCAGAACGGATCATATACCGTGGTTCCTTGTTGCTGTTGCAGCATTAACAGTGTTGATACCGGCCTCAGATCTTGCAATCACCATTGCGAACTGGTTCATCTGCAAAGTCAGAAAACCAGCTTTCTTTCCTCGCCTTGAGCTAAAGGAAGACATACCGGAGCAGTTTTGCACCATGGTGGTTATCCCTGCACTGCTTTCCGACGAGAAGAGAGTGGAACAGCTCATCGAGAATATGGAAAGCCATTACCTGGCCAATCGTGAAAAGAACCTTTATTTTGCGTTACTTGGTATGTTTTCTGATGCGAAAGGGCCCAGCAAGGACAATGATACTGCCATCCTTCATGCCGCATCCTACGGAATAAAAAACCTGAACGCGAAATATGCGAAGGACGGAAAGGATCTGTTTTATTTCTACAACCGCCTCCGAAAATACAATGAAAAAGATAATAAGTGGACCGGATGGGAGCGGAAGCGTGGGACCCTGATGGAATTCAATGAAATGCTGCTGGGCTCCCAGGAAACCAGCTTTATCTTTTATTCCAACAGAAAGCTTCCGGCAGAGAAGATCAAATATGTCATAACACTGGATGCGGACACCATCCTGCCCTTTGGTATGGCTAAAAAGATGATTGGAGCAATGGCTCATCCTCTGAACGCACCGGTCATTGACCCCAAAAAAGGAATTGTAACCGACGGGTACGGCATTATGCAGCCAAGGATCTCCTTCGATATCGAAAGTGCCAACCGATCCATCTTTTCCAGAATCTATACGGGTCAGGAGGGAATTGATCCCTATGCCTGCGCAATATCCGATGTCTATCAGGATCTCTTCGGAGAAGGCATCTTTACGGGAAAGGGAATCTATGAGCTGGAAACCTTCCAGAGTGTGCTCCGGGATGCAATTCCGGACAATGCGGTTTTGAGCCACGACCTGCTGGAGGGCTCCTACGTGAGAGCCGGTCTCGTCACCGACCTGGAACTGGTGGATTCCTATCCTACAAAATATAACTCCTATATGGCCAGACACCATCGCTGGATCAGAGGAGACTGGCAGCTGATTCCCTGGCTGAGACCGAGGGTTCGCAACCGAAGCGGCAGCCTGATCAAGAATCCGCTATCTTCCATATCCATATGGAAGATTACTGATAACTTACGGAGAAGCCTGTTTATGCCCTCGGTACTTCTCCTGCTTTTGCTTGGATTCAGTATCCTTCCCGGCAATGGGAACGTATGGGCAGGCTTTGCCGTGCTGTCCATCGGGATGCCTCTGATTCTGAACTTTGTGGATCAGCTTCGAAAGCGGGTAAAATATGATAAAATTAAGCGCTACATGCCTGGTTTTTTCGGTTTGAAATCTGCTGTATTCCAGTTTCTTTTGTCTGTGATATTCCTTCCGTATCAGGCGGTCAGAATCATGGATGCAGTACTGGTAACGCTTTACCGTGTCTGCATCTCAAAGAAAAATCTGTTGGAATGGATCACCTCTGCCGATGTGGAACGGTTCCAGAGCGGAACGCTTCAGAGTTATTGGAGGTCTATGGGTTCCAGCCTGATTTTCGGTATATTGGTAGCAGCAGCAGCGATGTTCTGGAAACCGGAAAGCGTAATCTTCAGTCTGATCTTTCTGATAATCTGGAGCGCTTCACCCTATATCGCCTTTATCATCAGCCGTGATGATGACGAGGAAGAAGAAGTCCTTACAGAAGACGAGCGCAATGAACTGGGAAAAATCGCAAGAAGAACCTGGCGGTATTTTGAGGAGTTTTCCAATTCCAAGAACAATTATCTGGCGCCGGATAACTTTCAGGAGGACCCGCCAAGGGGGATTGCTTACCGAACTTCCCCGACCAACATCGGGTTGGGTCTGCTGGCTTCTCTTTCCGGCAGGGATATGGGCTACACCGGGATTAAGGAAGCAGTGGAAAATATTTCAAAGACCATCTCAACCATAGAGAAAATGGAAAAGTGGAACGGCCATCTGTATAACTGGTACGATACGAGAACGCTGGAACCCCTTCATCCTCTCTACGTGTCAACGGTGGACAGCGGCAATTTCGTCTGCTATCTCATCATCCTTCAGGAAGGTTTGAAAAAGTATTTTTCATCTCCTCTGGTTGAGCCGGTATTCGTACGGGGAATCAAAGACACGCTTCGCAACGGCCTTGCAGACGGTGAACCGCTTCCCACCGGATTTCATTACTTTAACTTTATGGATGAAACAGACCCTATGGATCTGATGCAGTGGAACCGTGCTCTGGATGAAATGATGAAGGGACGTGTGGTGGCCGACCTGAAACGACCGATCTGGAGGGCCAAAACCGAGAGAATGGGAAGAATGCTGAAAGAAGAACTGAACGCATTTACTCCCTGGGTTCCTTTGATTGAAACCATGCCTGAAGTCCTGCTTCATCAGAACCTTGCAGAGGAAACAGAACATCTCTTAATGCTGCTGAAAACCAATGTTTCCTTAGAGGGAATCGCTCCTTTGAATAAGAAAGTCTTGCGCCAGATCGATCACATCACAAAACGTACGGCTAAAATCAAGGATCAGGATTTTGAGGAAGGTTATCTGTGGCTGAACCAGGTCATTGAAGCGGTAATGGAATCAAACCGCTTCTCACAGAGCTTTATCGAGCGATACCAAAATCTCATTCGGCGGATTGAGACATTGGCCGCTGAAATCAGCTTCAAACCGTTATATAACGATAGCAGACAGCTCTTTTCCATCGGATATAATGTGGATGAAAAAAAGCTTACCAACTCCTACTACGACCTCCTTGCTTCCGAAGCAAGACAGGCGAGCTATATTGCCATTGCACGGGGAGAAGTTCCGCCGAAGCATTGGTTTATGCTGGGCAGATTGCTTACGGTTGTGGACCATTATAAGGGACTTGTATCCTGGAGCGGAACCATGTTTGAATATCTCATGCCGCTGCTGGTCATGAAGAGCTATCGGAATACTCTTCTGGATGAAACTTATTCTTTTGTTGTAAAGAGCCAGCAAAAGTACGGCAAAGTCCGGAACATGCCCTGGGGTGTGTCAGAATCCTCATTCCACTCCCTGGATATCAATTTGGATTATCAATATAAGGCCATCGGCGTTCCATGGCTGGGGCTTAAGCGGGGGCTCATCGAAGATGCGGTTACCTCTCCCTACTCAACGTTTATGGCATTGATGGTGAACCCAGCAGACGCATACAAAAATATCAAGTATCTGAAAGAAGAGGGATTGGAAGGGCCGTACGGCTTTTACGAAGCTGCAGACTATACCCCGGAACGAGTTAACTTCCAGGCAAAGAAAGTGATTATTAAGAGCTTTATGGCTCACCATGAGGGAATGAGTCTCTTGGCGCTGAACAATTATCTTAACGGGAATATTATGCAGACCCGCTTTTCTTCCGACCCTTCCGTGAAAGCAGCCAGACTTCTGCTTCATGAGAAAGTACCGGTTGATATCCTATTTACCAAAGATAATAAGGAGAAAGTTGTTACATCCAAGGCAAAGATTTACCGCGATAAAGGTGCTGTAAGGAGATTTACTGCTCCTGATTTTGATTTGCCTAAGGTTCACGTGCTTTCCAACGGACAATATTCCGTCATGCTGACGGACAAGGGCACTGGATACAGTAGAAATAAGACTGTGGACATTTCCCGCTGGAGAGAAGATCCGGTGCTGGATCAGTATGGAATGTTCTTCTATATCAAGAACGTAACAGAGAAACGGTATTGGTCCGCAGCATACGCGCCCTGCAATGTTCTTCCTGAAAAATACCAAGTGGTATTTACCCCGGATAAGGCAACCTTTGAACGAATGGATGGAGAGATTGAAACGATAATGGAAGTCTCTGCCGCTTCAGAGGATCAGGCGGAAATCCGCAGAATCAGCTTGAAGAACAACGGAGATTCATCCTGTGAAATTGAGGTTACCAGCTATTTTGAAATCGTACTGGCACCGAGAAACAGTGATACCGCTCATCCGGCTTTCAGCAATCTCTTTGTCAGGACGGAATATGATTCTGCTCACAGTGCATTGCTGGTAAGCAGGAGACCGAGAACCCCAGAAGAGAAAGAAATCTGGATGGGGCAGATGCCTGTGATCAACGGGGATCTGTCAGGAGAGATTCAGTATGAGACTGATCGCATGCATTTCATTGGAAGAGGGCATACATCAGCCAACCCTGCGGTAATCGAACGAGACAGACCTCTGGCAGGAACTGTGGGACCCGTGCTGGACCCGGTTCTGAGCCAACGGGTCAAGCTTACCCTTGAGCCGAATGAGACCGCATCCGTTTCTTTTGTTACCATAACAGCGGGTACAAGGGAAGCTGTTCTGGAACTTATGGAAAAGTATGATAATGTCGAAGCCTGTGATGCCGCATTCTGGCTTGCGCTGACCAGAAGTCAGGTTGAGACAAAATATCTCAATATCAAAGCCCAGGAGATGGAACTCTATCAGGACATGATCTCAAATATTGTATTTTCCGGGCCTCAAAAACTGCGTTATCGGCAATTCATCAAAGAAAACAGAAAAGGTCAGTCTTCGCTCTGGCCCTATGGGGTTTCCGGTGACAGACCCATCGTACTTGTTGTACTGGAAAAGACAGAAGAGGTTGAAATCCTGTATGAGGTGCTTAGAGCTCATGAATACTGGAGAATTAAGGATTTGCGCGTTGACTTGGTGGTTTTGAGCCATGAGGAAAACAGCTATGCCAATCCGCTTCATTCCCTGATCTCAGAAATCGTTTGCTCCAGTCAGGCAGCAGATATTCTGAGCTGCTATAACGACATCTTTATTATCAATGCCAACAATATGCCTGATGAGGATTTATGCCTGTTTTATGCGGCAGCCAAGATGGTTTTCAAGGGTGGAGAAGGGACGCTGCGAGCCCAGGCAAAATCAGACGTGGATCAACAGCTTACGAAGCTTCCGGAGCCGGAGCGGAAGAAGAAGGGGAAAACTGTGCCAGCCAATTACGGTCTATCTGAAATTTCAGGTTCTGTTGAAAATACCAGTTTGGCAGAAAACCTGGCTTTCGATAAAACATATGGTTCTGCTGAAAACCCCGTTTTCGGAGAAAACTATGATTTGGCCGAAAACCCCAACCCAGAAGGCAACTCGGGTTCCGCTGAAAATTCAGGCACAGGGGAGCACAAGCTTCAGTTTTACAATGGACTTGGCGGATTTGATGCAGATGGCAAGGAATATGTAGTGGTTCTGGAGCAGGGGCAGTCTACGCCGGCTCCCTGGGTGAATGTGATTGCAAACCAGGAATTTGGATTTATGGTGACCGAATCAGGAGGAGGATACTGCTGGAGTGAGAACAGTCGTGAAAATAAGCTGTCACCCTGGTCCAACGACCCAGTCAGCGATCGCCCTTCGGAGGTATTCTATCTGACAGACGTATCGTATCAAACCCAAGACAACTCTGGCAGCAATGAGGCCGAAAAAAATGGATTGGAGCGGGAAACCTGGAGCATTACCCCACTTCCTGTCCGGGAAGAGGAAGCATACCTCATTCGCCACGGGTTCGGATACACTGAGTTTCATCACGTAAGCCATGGAATCGCCCAGAAGTTAACCCAATTCGTCCCGGTTCAGGGTACGGTCAAGGTCAACCTCGTAAGTCTGTATAACGAAAGTACGGAAGTGAAAAACCTGAAAGTAACCTATTACGTCAGCCCGGTACTGGGAGTAAATCAGCGGGACAACGCCATGCACTTAATCAGCGGGATGAACAATGGAACACTGACTGTTAGAAATCCCTATAACAGAGAGTTTCCCGACAGAATCCTGTTTCTTGAGACCTCCTCAGTGGAACGATGGGTTACGGGTGACAGAAAAGCATTCTTCGGACTGGGCGGAATGGAAGCGCCCGACGGACTGAAGCAGAATCAGCTGGACGGAACCCTTGGGGTTGGATATGATCCCTGCGCGGCAATGCAGGTTACAATTTCTTTAAAGCCCGGCGAAACAAGGGAATTGGTATTCCTTCTTGGGATGACAGAGCAGGAAGGAAAGATCGGCAGCCTGATAGAAGCGTACCGGGATCCTGCAAAAGCGAAGGACGCCCTTGCAGAAGTAAAGCATTTCTGGACGAATATGCTTCAGACCGTACAGGTAAATACGCCGGATGTGGCGATGAATTATATGCTCAACGGCTGGCTGCTGTATCAGACTGTCTCCTGCAGAATGTGGGCCAGAACAGCATTCTATCAAGCCGGAGGTGCGTATGGATTCCGGGATCAGCTGCAGGACAGCCTTTCTCTTCTGGCTATCAGACCGGAGGCTGCTCGAAGCCAGATCATCAGGCATGCGGGACGGCAATTCCTGCAGGGAGATGTACTCCATTGGTGGCATGAACCGGCTGGAAAAGGCCCCAGAACTCGATTTTCTGACGATTATCTGTGGCTGGCATTTGTTACGGCAGAATACATTCGTGTAACAGGGGATGATACAATCCTGAATGAGGAAGCGCCTTTTCTTGAGGCGGAACCATTGAAAAACCATGAAGACGAGCGGTATTGTCTGCCTCGGGTTACGGAGGAGAAGGGTACCATTCTTGATCACTGTCTCAGATCCATCGAATACGGTCTCAAATTCGGAGAGCGTGGAATTCCGCTTATGGGTGGTGGTGACTGGAATGACGGAATGAATACGGTAGGCAACGGCGGAAAGGGAGAAAGCGTTTGGCTGGGCTGGTTCTTATGCGCCACTCTTCAGCGTTTTATTCCAATCTGCACACGTATGGGCAGAGAGGAGCAGGCACAGCGGTATGAGGAGATGATTGGAAAGATTACCGGGGCCATTGAAGAAAATGCCTGGGACGGCAATTGGTATAAGCGGGCGTTTTTTGATAACGGAGCATCGTTGGGATCTTCTAAGAACAGGGAGTGCAAGATTGACTCCCTCGCTCAGACCTGGGCGGTAATTTCCGGGCAGGGTGAACCGGAGAGAGTGAAAAAAGCCATGAATTCTCTGGAGGATTACCTTGTTATGAGAGAAGAGGGCCTGATCAAACTCCTTACCCCTCCTTTTGATGATGGGGATCTGGAACCCGGCTATATCAAGGGCTATGTTCCCGGCGTGAGGGAGAACGGCGGCCAATACACCCATGCTGCCGCGTGGGTCATCATCGCCTTTGCTATGCTGGGTGAAGGAGATAAGGCGCTGGAACTCTTTGACCTCATCAATCCCATCAATCATTCCCGGACAGGGCGGGAGGCTGCCATTTATAAAGTGGAGCCTTATGTGATTGCCGCTGACGTTTATTCGGTTTACCCCCATGTAGGCAGAGGCGGGTGGACTTGGTACACCGGCTCTGCCGGGTGGGTATATAAGGCAGGTATTGAGAGCATTCTGGGACTTCGTAAAAACGGGGAAGAGCTGACCATCGACCCTTGTATCCCGAAGAAATGGCAGAGCTATCGTATCACCTACAAGTATGGAACGGCGGAGTACAGAATTACGGTGAAAAATCCGGGAAATCTGAGCAAAGGGGTGGAACGAACCACAGAGGACGGCAACGAAATCAAGGGAAATACAATCACTCTGTCTGATGACGGAAAAATCCATGAAATTGAAATTTTGATGGGCTGATTACTCATTCAAAGAAGTAAATGCGATCCATTTTTTTCTAGACCCCGAACCCCCGTGTATGATATATTGATTATGAGACCGGTTTGACCGGTCTCATAATCAAAGGGAATGCTGATTTGCTGCTGCTGCGCACCTGACATTTGATCAGCGGCTTCCAAATATGAAAAACGGAGGTTCCAGCAGTGAGTAAGAACGTACTTTTCACAGTGAACACAATCATGGAAAGCAAGGATTACAAAAAATTTTCCTATCTGACGATATTTAAAAACAAAAGGAAGACCTTTTCTTTTATGGTTCTGCTGGCTGCTGTGGGTGCTTTTTTTGCTGTAATGAGCCTGGAAAAGTATGATCTCCCATGGTTTCTTGGAATTTGGGCAATTCTTATCGCCACCGCTTTTGTTGCAATCATACTGCGTGTTGAATACAAAAACCTGAATCGGATGAATCAAGTAAGAGCAGGCCTCACTGATCCCAGACAGAAGATTACCTTTTATGACCGTTATTTAATTGCGGAAAGTAACTCAGCCAGGGGCTCTAATAAGTTCAACTATGACCGTCTCTATCAAACTTGGGAGACAAGAGATTACTATATAATTTACGCTAATGCAAACAGCGCGTCGCTGATACGGAAAATCGATATAAACGAAGAATACCGCACGGAATTTCACGAATTTATCAGAGAAAAACTCGGTGACCGTTATAAAAAGATGTGACCTTCATAAGGTAGAGTTATGGATAATTTTATCGACAGTGTCGGAAATTTGACAGAGAGCACTGCATCAATCCTTGGAAATATCCCGGCATGGCTGGGAAGTATATTGGCATGGCTGGGAAATGTCCCGGTATGGTTTGGTGACATGAAGGCCTCCGTGGAAGGATATCTTGCAGATCCAATAGAATTCGTGGAATTCTATACTTTTGTTGTGCGCTGGATTTTTCCCGTATTGACATCCATTATCTTTGTACGCTGCATCATGCCCTTGCTTCAGGGAGGTGTTTCCAGCCGTATCTGGGGCTTTCTGGAGATCAAAGGGGGCTACCGTATCGCGGTCAGACACTGGGAGAACTCCATCGGCAGAAGCAAGCTGTCTGATATCGTAATCAATCTGCCTTTTGTATCGCGAAGCCATGCGGTGCTGTCCTACGGGGAAGGAGGCTGGCACATCACGGATTTGGAATCTACCGGTGGTGTACTTGTCAATGGGGAGAAAGTGGAACGGACGGGCTGCGTTCAAATTGGTGATACCATTTCACTTTCCGGTGCGGATTTTTTGTTCCTGCCCGGGGATGAAAACTGCGAATCCCTGAAAAAGGAGAGCCGGTTTGACTGGTTGCTCAAACTGGGGCAGGGGTTCACCTCAGGAAAAACTCTGTTGATGATTCTAATGTTTCAATTTTTTGGCAGTGTTCAGCTTTGCCTTTCAATCAACGAGGAATGGGCTGGAAAAGCTGCATATACCTTCTCAATATACATGCTGTCTGAATGCGTCTATTATTTTCTGTTAAAAAAATTTACGAAAAAATATATCGAGTTAGAGCTTCTAATTTATTTTCTCTGCGGAATGAATCTTTTTGTGGTGGCTGCGGCAGCACCGGGCCAATTATACAAGCAGCTTGCTGCCATTCTCCTGGGCCTTGTTTCCTACAGCATTATTCAAATACTGATCAAAGATCCCGGACTGGGAAGAAAGCTCAAATATGCACTTGTCGCATGCTCAGTGGTGTTGATCATACTCAATCTAACCTTGGGTGAGGCCAGATTTGGAGCGAGAAACTGGATCAATCTGGGCTTTATCACCATTCAACCCATGGAATTCGTTAAGGTAGCCTTTGTTCTTGCAGGGACTGCTACTTTGGATAAATTGCTGACGACGAGAAATCTGACTGCTTTTATCGGATTTTCCGGTGCATGCATTGGAGCACTGATCCTAATGCGTGATCTGGGAACTTCAGTCATCTTTTTCGTTACCTTTCTGGTAGTGGCGTTTATGCGTTCGGGAGATATCAGGACCATTGCACTGATTTCGTCGGGAGCTGCGCTGGGTGCCTTTGCGGTTGTTTCTTTTCTTCCTTATATCGCATCCCGGTTTCAGGCATGGGGCCATGTCTGGCAATATGCGGATACCATCGGGTTTCAGCAGACCAGAACGTTAATCGCAGCGGCCAGCGGCGGATTGATTGGTCTGGGGGGCGGCAACGGATATCTTGTGGGAATCGCCGCCTCGGATACGGATTTGGTCTTTGGAATTCTCAGCGAAGAATGGGGTTTTCTCATCGCTATGATCGTGGTGCTGATCGTGGTGTTTCTGGCGTTCCTGGCATTATATCTGATGAGGGACTGCAAATCTTCCTTCTACGCTATCTCTGCATGCGGTGCAGCTTCCATTTTTATCATACAGACCATTCTCAATGTATTCGGATCTCTGGACCTCTTGCCCCTTACCGGAGTAACACTCCCCTTTGTGTCCAACGGAGGATCTTCCATGGTGGTTTGCTGGGCACTCCTTGCCTTTATTAAGGCATCAGATGAAAGAGTCAGACCAGGTTTCAGTGGTGCAGGAGCAGCCGCGGCATGTGATGAGGATAGTGACAATGGTTATAGTGATCCCATCAATCCCGTAGATTTGAATGTTGCGAAAAGGAATGATGCCCGAACTTTGACCAATCTGTTTCAACGAAAGGGCAAAGGAAATGCAGCTTTCCCCGGCAGCAGCGCTGCAGAGAGCCGCTATGACGACAGGGATGAATTTGAACGATGGTTTGATGAGGAGACTGCGAAACAGAATGGGGACGGATCAGGCGGAAAAGGAGGCGCAGAAGAATGAAAATACTGACAAAGCGCGCCTTTGGGCTGCTGCTGTTGGCTTTGATTTTATTATTGGGACTTTCGGTATTCACCTTTCGGTATGTGAAGGATGCCAGGGCCTGGGCCCAGTATCCTACCAACAAGCATCTTTTTCAAAACGGTCAATTGCTGACCACCGGAGAGATTCAGGACAGAAACGGAGAAGTGCTTTACCGGGCTGAGCAGGGAGTTCAGAGTTATCACAGCAGCGATACCGTCAGGAAAGCACTCATGCATACCACCGGTGATTCTTACGGCAATGTGGCCACCAGTGTGCAGGTTGCGTTTGGAGACCGGCTTTCCGGTTGGGGGCCTGTGAACGGGGCGTATCGGTTTAATGATAAGAGCTTTGGTACGGATGTAACGTTAACGCTGGATGCTGAGCTCTGCGCTGAGGCATTTCAGGCGCTGAAAGGCAGAAAAGGTGCCGTAGGTGTATACAACTATAAAACGGGTGAAATCCTGTGCATGGTCAGCTCTCCTTCTTTTGATCCGGAACATCATCCTGATGTGGCAGCCAACCCGGAAAAATATGATGGCGCCTACCTCAACCGTTTGATTTCTGCTGCGTATACGCCAGGATCGATTTTTAAACTCGTTACGGCTGCAGCTGCAATTGATAAGATGCCGGATTATGACAGCAAAGTCTTTCATTGCGAAGGAGAAAAGCTGATTGACGGAGATAAGGTTACCTGCCCTTCCCCTCATGGAGAGGTAACCCTGAAGCAAGCCCTGGCCGTGTCCTGCAATATCGCATTTGCAGAGATTTCTCTTGAATTGGGGGGACAAACGATTCAGAGCTATGCAGAGAAAGCCGGGTTCAATGCGAATCTTGAAGTGGACGGAATCAAAGCGGCTAGAGGAAAAATCAGCACTGCTGATGCAAAGGGCGGAGACCTTGCATGGGCAGGGATTGGTCAGTACAATGATACGGCAAACCCGCTGACCTTCATGGCTTACATGGGATCCATCGCAAACCAGGGGGTTCGCGTAAATCCATGGTTCATAGACCAAAACAGCAGCTTGCTTAAGCTTCTGCCGGATTTCGGTGTGAAGAAAAAGCGGATACTGACCAGAGAGACTGCAGAGACATTAAAAACGCTGATGCGGAACAATGTAACCGAGGAGTACGGTGAGAAAAACTATAAAGAACTGGAACTCTGTGCAAAATCCGGTACAGCAGAGGTAGGCGGAGATAAGGCTCCCCACGCCTGGTTTGCAGGATTTATGAACCGGGAGGACTGTCCGCTTGCCTTTGTGGTAATCGTTGAAAATGGAGGCTCCGGAAGCAAAGTGGCAGGTGCGGTGGCGGCAAAAGTGTTAAAAGCCGCAGAGAAAAAGCTTACATCAGATTGACATCTTCTATAACGATCATGATAATATGGCCAAAGACAGATGAGAGGGCGAAAGGAAATTAAGACAACTGTTAAATAATATAAGAAAATGATTGACAGGATAGGTTTACTGCGATAAACTCATGTTGGAGTTTATCGCGATAAACCTATTTTTTATACCGTTGGAAATATCTTTTTCTGCGATATAAAATGGGGTGTGCAGAGGGGGGCTACCCCTCGCCGGAAAAGGAGGGTGCTCAGGCTGCTTGCAGCCGCCGAAGGGAACCATGCCTTTTTGCCCCAAGCTTGCTTGGATGGCAAAACGGACAGCAGGGAGCGAAGCGGAAGACCAATTTGATAAGAGATTGATGAGGAGGGGAACAATGTACGGTTTTAAACTGTTCGAGGCGGAGTACAAATTCATGGAGATCATCTGGGAGCATGCTCCGGTGAATTCTACCAGGCTGGCACAGTTGTGTGCAGAAATTTTGGGTTGGAAAAAGTCTACCACATATACTGTCCTGCGGAAGTTGTGTGAAAGGGGTTTGCTGAAAAATGAAAATGCCATGGTGACCTACCTGGTGGAGAAAGAGGAAATTGGGATACAGGAGAGTAAGGAATTGCTGGACAAGTCATTTGGCGGCTCACTGCCCATGTTCCTGACCACATTCCTGAAGGGGAAACCGTTGTCTGAACAGGAAGCGGCAGAATTAAAAAAGATCATCGATGATAACCGAAATGGGAAAGGTGAGTAATATGGCAGATTTGGTGTTAACAGTGCTGAATATGAGCATAACTGCAGGTTTTGCCGCTCTGATCATCATCTTCATCAGGGGAAGTCTGGGACGCTTACTGCCGCGAACCTTCTCCCACGCACTCTGGTTGATCGTCCTGTATAGAATGATTTTTCCCTATTCTTTTTCCTCGATCTTCAGTGTTCTCGGGAATCTGAAAGCGAACCTGGATCGCTATACTGCTGTATTACAGGAGATTCCGCAGAACAAAGCGCTAAACCTTGAAGTATTTTCAGGTCATTCAGCCCAGGAGCTTGCGGCTTCCCCCACGAATGAAAACCTGCTGGAGGCAGGCGGCATGGGTGCGATTCAAAATTCTGCTGCATCAGCGCCCTCAGACAATTTGTTCCTAGTGTTGATGGTGCTTTGGACAGTGGGTATCTTGGTGCTCCTGACATACAACGGAATCTCTTACAGAAGATTATGCGGAAGTCTGGCAACGGCAACCCTCTTTGAGAGGCCGGAACTGACAAAGGAATGCAGCGCATTGGTCCGTTTGACAAGACCCGTAAGCGTATATGAATCAGATAAGGTAGTAAGTCCCTTTGTGTATGGTCTGATCTCTCCCAAGGTTATTTTGCCCTCTGGCATCTGCCGGGATAACGATGCGGAAAGCAGAGACAGGCTCAAGCATATTCTTCTTCATGAATTCTATCATATCAAAAGGCGGGATTATCTGGTCAAACCACTGGCCTTTCTGGGCTTAAGCATCCATTGGTTCAATCCTGTTTTATGGATTGCCTTTAGGTTGTTTGACCGGGATATGGAGATGTCCTGCGATGAAGGGGCAGTCCATGTTTTAAATGCTGAGGAAAAAGATAATTATGCGGTAACCTTGTTAAATATGGCATCTGCAGCATCTGGAATCCGAAAGCGGAGCGCACTGGCCTTTCATGCAAATGATGTGAAAGAACGGGTGAAGCATATCGTAAAATACAAGAATCCCCGGAGGTCAGCGGCTGTACTGTCAGCGGTTCTGGTTATCCTTTGCGCCGTTGGTCTTTTGTCCAATCCAACATCGCTTGCAACAGGGCTGAAAGATGGAAAAATCAATGTCCTGGTCATGTGCAATGCCGAGGGCTCTCAATTCCCGGATACTATATTGCTGCTGGGTTACGATGCTGACAGAGACGGGATTAACGTTACCTTCGTTCCAAGAGATTTGACCGTGGAACAGGAACTCAATGGTGCCGGAAGATTGTCAGGATATGCAGGAAATAACCCGCCGGAGGCAGTGGTGGAAAAACTCAGTGAGATACTTGGCGTTGAAATTCATAATTATGTAAGCTTTGACACCGGCGTCTTTCGGGATCTTGTGGATGCCGCAGGCGGAGTGGAGTTTGATGTACCTGCAAGAATGGTGTATGATGATCCGAATCAAAATTTACATATTGATCTGCAGGCAGGAAGACAGGTACTTGATGGAAAGAAAGCAGAGATGCTTGTGCGGTTCAGAAAGGGTTATACGGAAGGAGATCTTGCGCGTATTCGTGTGCAACAGGAGTTTCTTGAAGCGGCGCTGAATCAGAAGGGAGAACTGAACCTCTCGGCGGATAACGTCTATCGTTTGCTGTCAGAAGATATGAAAACGGATCTGGATATGAAAAAGGCGATTGCATTGATCTCTCAGCTCCAAAAGCCCAAGGGTGCGGGGGGAAGTGTAAATTTTGTTGAAATACCTGTTGTTGTAGACAACGACTATCCATGGACGCTTCATCTGGATCAGGAAAAGGCTGGAGCCGTCAGTGACAGCTTCTAGCAATAGTAAACATATCAGGTAGGTGCAGCAGCATGGGAAAGGCGATGGCACCTACCTCGATCTATCTCAGCTGTCGCTATTGGATTTCAAACTCACAGTGAACGATCGCCGTAATTTCTTTTTCCAGGGAATAGGTGTCGTTCATTCCATAATCCGAAACCTCACTGGAATAGAGCGGTGTGATCTGAATGACGCCCATGTCTGCATATTTCAGATCTCCAAGCTTGTTTCCAGCATTTTCTGCAATCATTTCCGCGCGTTTTTTTGCATCCTTGGTAGCTTCTGCCAGCATGGTTACCTTCATGTCCGCGATCTTCGTGTACATATACTGCGGCGGATTGGACTGGAATTGAATCCCCTCATTGATGAGTTCCGTAACCTTTCTGGAGATGTCCGTAATTTTCTCGATTTCTCCGGAGCTGATGGTAACGGTCTGGTTTAGCTCATAATAATCAATATCGCTGGAATACATGCCGTTAGGCAATACGATGTAATTGGTAGTAGTGTTAATGGATGAAAATACGATAGCGTCCTCCGGTACACCCTGACCGATGAGATAATCATGGACCTTGATCTTATCCGCTTCGAGAATTCCGTATGCTTCCTGCAGCGCCGGAGATTTTGCGGAGAAGTTTCCCGTCCAGACAATCAGATCGGAAGTGATCTGCTGTTTGGCCGACCCGGTTACGATGATACGGTTGCCGCCCCCTTTTACCTTCTCGACTCCGTTTGCAAGGATCAGCGAGGCCGCGACGATGGCCGCCGCCGCAATGACCGCGATGACAATGTTTGCCGTGATTTTGCTTTTCTGTTCATTCATCTTGTGTAATCCATACCCTTTCTTTTTTCGCTTCGTTCTTATCGTTCAAATTCTGCTTCAGGTGTGTCAGGTTTCGGCTATTTTCTTATCATAGCTTTTCCTGCTTTTTACAATATCAAATTTAAAAAGAAATTAATTTACAAAATACTTAAAACTATTTACGAAAAAGTTAATTAGACCTAACGGCTTTGCAACTTATATGTAAAAATTTGGATTTAAAAATACAAAATATTAACAATAAACTTTTCGTTGACAAAATAATCTTCTGCTAATATAATGATAGCAATATAGCAAAAGCGATGACCAGGAACCAGTAACGGTGATTCCTATCCTTACAGAGAGCTTTCGGTTGGTGGAAGAAAGTAGGAAACAGGTGCCGCGAATTCATCCTGAGAGCTGCACACTCAAAGGCGAAAGCCCTGTAGGCTGTGACGGAATCCAACCGTTATCATGGAGAAGCGATGGTTGTCGCTTGCTGAGGTTGTTTTTTTGAACAACGAAAACAAGGTGGTACCGCGAATGATATTCGCCCCTGTTAGATAACAGGGGCGTTTTTTTATTACTTTAAAGATTTCCTATTGCGGGCCATAAAAAGCGGAGGACTAAAGTCGAACGACTAAAACCCACCAGTGTCCGACGAAATTCTTGATCGACTTCAATAAGACCTGGCCAGGTAAATTGAAATAAATGGATAGCCGTTAAAAACCACGGCGGCTGAAACGATGACAATAAAAAAAATATGGAGGAGTTATTATGAAAAAGAATAGAAAATTAATTTTAATGGGAATGCTGTCCTTGTTAATCGCTGCCGTTGGAACGGGCTGCGGCGGTTCTGGTTCTGGTGAGAAAGAACCCCAGAGCGGCGGAGAAACAGAAGTACTCAAGGTAGGGATCGTACAATACATGGATCACGTTGCACTTGACGCTGCTCGTCAGGGCTTTGTAGATGCGCTTGCTGACAATGGGTATGTGGACGGTGAAAATATCACCATCGATCTGCAGAATGCACAGGGTGATCAGAGTAATCTCTCCACAATCAGTGACCGCTTTGTAAGTGAAAAGGAAAATCTGGTTCTTGCCATTGCAACGCCTGCAACCCAGGCCATCGCAGGAAAAACCACTGAAATTCCAATCCTCGGGACGGCTGTAACAGACTATGTCTCTGCAAGACTTGTGGATTCCAATGAAGCACCCGGAAGCAACGTAACGGGAACTACGGATATGAACCCCATCAAGGAACAGATTGATCTTCTCGTAAAGTTGGTACCTGATGCGAAGACTGTAGGTGTACTCTATACTTCCAGTGAAGATAATTCCATTCTGCAGGCAGGAATTGCAAAGGAGGCCATTGAAAAGCTGGGACTGAACTATGTGGAGGTCACTGTTACCAATTCCAATGATGTACAGCAGGCAACCCAATCCATCGTAGGAAAGTGCGATGCAATCTACATTCCCACAGACAATACCTTTGCTACCGCTATGCCGGTGGTATACGGCGTAACATCCGTTTCCAAAACACCTGTTATCTGCGGTGAATCCGGAATGGTAGACAATGGCGGACTTGCGACACTGGGAATTAACTATTACGATCTGGGATACCAGACTGGTCTCATGGGCGTAAAAATCCTCAAGGGAGAAGCGGAACCTGCTTCTATGCCAATTGAAGCATCCACGAAATTTGATTTCGCAATCAACGGAGCAGTTGCAGAAGAGATCGGACTGACGATCCCCGCTGATCTGCAGGAGTACGTTATCAATAAAGAATAAGATTGATTCAGTAGCTTGAAATCATGCAGGCAAGCATAGAAAGCTACAGTAACCATGGAACGTTATCAGCAAGTATAGAAAGTTATTCCTGCGGGAACGTTATTGTTCCGGCAGGGATAACTGGCAGATCAATAGGAGCGAGGAAATAATAATGTTGCAAACACTCATGCAAATACTCTTGAGCGCCATATCATTGGGCTTATTGTGGGCAATCATGACCATCGGCGTTTACATTACTTACAGAATTTTGGATATCGCCGACCTGTCGGTGGAAGGAAGCATCACGATGGGGGCGGCCATTGCGGCAACGTCCATCTATCATGGAATGAACCCCTTTGCAGCTTGTGCTTTGGCAGTGCTTGGAGGAATGGCGGCTGGGCTTGTAACGGGACTACTGCATACAAAACTGAAAATTCCTGCTCTGCTGTCAGGAATCCTGACAATGATCGCACTTTACTCTGTTAATCTGCGCATCATGGGAAAAGCAAATGTATCATTGCTTCGCATGGAGACGGTTTACTCTAAATTCGAAACCATGGGCCTTGATAAAACCAACGCAGTGATCCTCTTTGGATTGATTTGTGTTCTTGGGGTGATAGGAATCCTATACTGGTTCTTTGGAACAGAAATCGGCTGCGGAATCAGAGCCACGGGAAACAATCCGCAAATGGCAAGAGCGCAGGGAATCAACACCAATACGATGATTATTCTGGGTCTCATTGTCAGCAATGGTCTGGTGGCGCTCAGCGGTGCGCTGATTGCACAGAGCCAGGGATTTGCCGATATTCAGATGGGAATCGGCTCCATCGTCATCGGCCTTGCCTCTGTAATCATAGGGGAAGTACTATTCGGAAAGAAGAGTTTCTTCAGCCGTTTAATTGCATTGGCCCTGGGAGCACTGACATACCGGATTATTATTGCAGCGGTACTTCAGATGGGCATGCCAGCTAACGATCTGAGAATGTTCACTGCGATTACAGTTGCTTTTGCCCTGTCTCTTCCTGTATTAAAAACGTATCTTACACCGCTCAAGAAATCCATGAAAGGAGGAATGTAAGTTGCTGATTTTAAAGGACGTTTCTAAAAAATTTAACCCAGGCACGATCAATGAGAAACAAGCGTTGACTGGAGTCAACCTAACCCTGGAAGAAGGCGACTTCGTTACTCTGATCGGAGGAAACGGCGCCGGAAAATCGACCCTCCTCAACTGTGTTGCCGGGGTTCATGCCATCGATCAGGGATCCATCATCATCGACGGCAGTGATGTTACACGGTTATCGGAGCACAAAAGAGCCGGTTCCATCGGAAGAGTCTTTCAGGATCCAATGATGGGCACTGCTGCAAACATGGGAATAGAGGAAAACCTCGCTTTGGCTTTCCGCCGGGGACAGAACAGAAACCTGAAGTGGGGGATCAGCCATAAGGAGAGAGAACAGTATAAGGAGTCATTGAAGCAATTGGATCTGGGGTTGGAGAACCGGCTCAGCGCCAAGGTAGGACTGCTGTCCGGCGGGCAGCGTCAGGCACTGACACTGCTGATGGCAACGCTGGTGAGACCGAAGATACTTCTTCTGGATGAACATACTGCGGCTTTAGATCCGAAAACTGCGGATAAGGTTCTGCAGCTCAGCGATCGTTACATCAGGGAGGGAAAGCTGACCACCATGATGGTTACCCACAATATGCTCAATGCCATTCAATATGGAAACCGGCTGATCATGATGCATGAAGGGCGGATCATACTGGATATTAAGGGAGAAGAAAAACAGAAATTAACCGTAGAGGATTTACTGAAGCGATTTGGTCAGGCAAGCGGAGAAGTCTTTGCCAACGACAGAACTTTACTTTCCTAAAACACGGCTAAAGAAGTAGTCATCGTTCCCCTGAGCTTATGATAAAATGGATATGCTACGGTCTATACTTATGGTAAAATGGATATGCTGCGGTCTGTACTTATGATAAAATAAATGTGCTGTATTTGCATTTATATCATAATCAATGCAGCAATCCAGAATGAATGCAAAGAAGGATCGCTATGAACGACAAATTCA
>JARBUO010000161.1 GCA_029239605.1 Bacillota bacterium
GCTTGAACGTAATGTGAAAGCCAGCGCTTTTAGGCGCTGGCTAGTATCAGAGCCTTCTAGGCTCGAGCATGCCACGCGTTTCACGCGTGGTCATGACTTCATCGAATGCGCTGGATCACCTCAGCAAGCTTTTGGATTCCAAATTCCATTTCCTTTTCACTTGCGTAAGCATAGGAGAGACGAATGGCTTGATTTTTTTCAAAATCGTATACGTTGCCTGGGTTGATCAGGATATTGTCTTTCAGCATGAGATGAAAGAGCTGATCCACTTGAATTCGCTCTGAAAGACGCACCCATACATAAAAACTGCCTTTTGGGATATCCCATGTGGCCAGGCCCGCAAGATGCCTGTCTAATAACTGCAGACATCTGTCTCTGCGCTTTCTCAGTTCAGCGCGAAGCCCTATCAGGTAATGATCGTAAAGTCCTCCGGTAAAAAGCTCTGTAACAGCCCATTGAGAAACGGAGCTTGCACCATAATCGACCTGCATTTTTACATCGCCGAGCCGTTCCACGACTGATTGAGGCCCCACGAGCCATCCGATGCGCAGGCCCGGTGCAAGGGTCTTTGAAATGGTGCCCAGATAAAGGATCATACCGTTTTTGTCCATGGTTTTCAAAGCCATTGGTGGGGCTTCATCCAGCCAAAGATCCCCATAAGCGTTGTCTTCAATGATAGGAAGCCGACGGTTACTGCAGAAACGAAAGAGCTCTTGTCTGCGGCTTTCCGACATCAGAATTCCAGTGGGATTATGGAAGCTCGGAATAGTATACAAAAGCGCATCCTCAGACTTGATATTCCAATAAAGGATTCCTTCCCGATCCATTGGAACCCCTGCCAGTTTCATTCCTGCAGAAGGGAATACCTGCAGAGACTTCAGATAGGAAGGGGACTCGGTATAGACCACGGAACCTGGCTTCAAAATACAGACTGAAATGAGTTGTAGAGCCTGCAGGGAGCCGGATGTGATCAGAATGCAGGATGGGTCCGCATCGATTCCTTGTTTTTTCAGGCGCAGAGAAAGAGCATGACGCAATTCGGGAAGCCCTAAGGGTTCCAAATAGTTCAGAGAAGGGATTCGCGCGGAGAGGCGATGAAAGACCTCGCTCATCAGATCCCGGGGAAAAAGGTCTGGAGACAGTTCGCCGGTGCCAAGACGGATGATATCCTTTTTGAACTCCAGTTTATTAATGGTTTGTATGGTTGGCACATTCTCCTGAAAGGTACCGGATTTTACATAGCTTCCCCAATCAGGAGGGGCTGTTGTCATCAGCAGAGACCAGGTGTTGCTCTTGACAGCAGTCCCTTTTCCGGAGTCGCCTTCCAGAATGCCGTAGGAGCTGAGTTCCTCGAGGGCTCGGATCACCGTGCTTCTGTTTACGTCAAAGCACTTCGCCAGCACACGCTGCGACGGCAGTCTGCTGCCGATGGTCCAGTCACCGGAAGAAATCTTACCGCTGATATAGTTTATGATCTGCTGATATATGGGAATGGGTGCGCTTTTATCAGGGCACCAATCAACAGTAACCCGGCTGTTTTGCATCTTCACTCTTGCTCCTCATTGTTCTCATCTTATAGATAAATCGATCCGCTGGCCAGAATTACTGCACTTCCTCCCACTTGAATTTTGACTTGTTCACCGCTGCACGTAAGGGTTCCGGTGATGGCGGATGGGCGCCCCATGGCTTCCCCCTGGATAAAGGAAATTGTATCACCTGAGGATAGCAGACCGTTCTTATAGAGGTAATAGGTCAGTGCACCGTTTGAAGTTCCTGTTGCAGCTTCCTCGTCAATCTCATAGAGAGGAGCGAAGTTTCTGCAG
This sequence comes from Bacillota bacterium, assembly GCA_029239605.1. Lineage (GTDB taxonomy): Bacteria > Bacillota > Clostridia > Peptostreptococcales > Anaerovoracaceae > Anoxybacterium. Next base: position 1,824 of record JARBUO010000161.1, read on the forward strand.
TGCACCGCGCCGTCGCTTGTGTTTACGGTAAAAGCATGAACACCTACCACACCATACTTCTCTGACAAGCGGGAGAGGACAGGAAAATCCGGCGCTATAGCGGCCAGCTCTGCTTCACTTACAACTGGCAGAAGAATGTCGGGAAGTCCTGTGGAAATGATTTCTGGAATTAAAACTGCAGAAGCCTCTTCTGCTGACTGCGTCTCCAGTTCCTTTCCCAGCATCATGAGTTTTCCCTGATCTTTAGAATGAATCCCCATTATTTCATACAGCTCCTTCTGATGATCAGGATCAGCGATTTTCCCGATGGCTTCCGGTACGCCCATATCCATCAGCACCGACCCCTCAGAAACAAGAATATTCAACTCCCCTGCCAGGGTACTGCACAGGCAGGAGGTTCCGGGAGTCACAAGCCCTGCTTCTGTCAAAGCAACAAAGGCTCCTATGGTGGCATGACCGCAGAGATCCACTTCCGCAGCAGGCGTAAAATATCGGATTTGAAAATGATTCAATCCAATCGTTTTAATAAACGCTGTCTCTGAATAACGAAGCTCAGCTGCTGTTTTTCTCATACGCTCCGAATCGGGAAAATCGGAACCCTCGCCAAGGATCACGATACCGGCAGGATTACCGCCAAAAAGCGCTTCTGCAAAGGCATCTACAATATAAAACTTCATGATATTCACCCCTTAATTGCTTCGATGCTGAAGCAAGACTATCACTTGAATAGCGAAACAAGTTCCACACCTATTCCATAAAATCATAATACGTACCAAGTTCCAAATCAAGAGCACTTTCGTATATTTTCAGCGCAGTAACATTATCCTGTATCGCCATTCCGGTCATATCAAAGATTGTTATTTCATCATCGGTTTCCCGGCCATTCTTTTTGCCGAGAAGAATCTGGCCGATTTCGCAGTGAATATCTTCCCGGCGGATTACCCCCTGCCGAAGGGGATTTTGGAGTTCACCCCGGAGACTGCACTGCTCAAGATGATCGACCACAATTTTAGCTTCTTTAAAGAGAAGGGAGTCCAGTTCCTGTTTTCCCTCCATATCAGCTCCAACGGCAATGATATGGGTGCCGGGCCGGATCCAGTCTCTTTTGATGAGGATCTCCGAGGCTGGCGTTGCGGTAATGACGATATCTGCATTCATAACTGCAGACTGGGGTGTATCCGCCGGCGTGATTTTGCATTTTACCTTGTCGCACATTTCTTCAAGGTACAGAAGCATCTGATCCCGGGATCTGCCCCAGAGAAACACACTTTCGATTTCTGCAACCGATGTCAAGGCCAGAAGCTGCATTCTTGCCTGATCGCCTGTTCCGATAATTGCAGCAGTTTTCGCATTCTTTCGTGCCAAAAGCCTGGCAGAGACGGCACCTGCTGCTCCGGTACGCCAGCCGGTAACGGTGCCTGCATCCATCATGCAGAGAGGAAAACCGGTTGTTCCGTCAAAGAGCAACAGGGTGCTCATGCTGTTAGGGAATGTGCCAGTTTTCCGGTTATCATAAAAGCCGGACGCGCATTTTACGGAAATCATGCTTGTGGTTTTAGAGTAACCTGCCTTTACGTCCATTTCGCCGTTTCTCTCCGGGAGCGCAACAGATACGATGGGAGGCTGGATGGTATCTCCCCTGGAGTAGGCCATATAACTTTCTTCCACGGCGGAAATTACCATATCCGGCGTAATCAGGGCGCTTACATCCTTCTTTTTTAATAGCAGGGTTTTCATAGAATCACCTGCTTTCATACCAATTTCTGCTCGATAAGGTACTGCTCAAATCGGTTCAGACTTTCTGAAAAGGATTTGCGGCCATAACCCATGCGGAAATAGGGCCCTTTGTATGAATAGATGTCTGACGGCAGCAGCAGCACGCCGGAATTCTGAACAAGGGTTTCACAGAATGCTGCAATCGGTTCATTGAGTTCCATCCTGTGGAAGGCGATGGGACCCGCCATGGGACGGAAATTCCGGAATAACCGGTCATATTTTCCGAAGAATTGATCTGCCAATTCTAAATTATTCTTTATAATATTCTTATTTCTCTCAAGAATTCTGTCTCCGCTGCCAAGTGCAATGATAGACAGGATTTCAGAGGGAGCGCTGTTACAGATACTCATATAATGCTTGAACCGTTTCATCTTCCGGATTATATCGGCATCTCTGGTGGCTACCCAGCCAATGCGAAGACCGGATAGTCCGTAGGCCTTGGACATAACACCTAAAGATGCAGCTTTCTCATAGATGTCTGCGGCACAGGGTCTGCTTACACCGTTCAGTTCCAGTCCTCGGTAAACTTCATCGGAAAAGACATAAATTCCATGCTTATCAGCAATGGCGCAGAGTTGTTCCAATTCATCCTCACTGAAGGTGAACCCAGTGGGATTGTTGGGAGTATTGACGGCGATCAGCTTTGTATTGGGACGGATCAAAGTCTCTAATTCGTCGAAATCAATGGTCCACCTTCCGTCAACAGGTTTCAGCTCCCAGGGAGATACCTCACAGCCTTCTGCATGGGCAACTTCATAAAGGGACTGGTAAACGGGAAACATGGAAATGACATGATCTCCTTTTTCCAGCAATACGTTCATGTAAGCGAAGATGGCTTCCTGAGCGCCTGTATGCATGATAATATCCTCTTCGCCGACATTGCGGTAAAGGGCAGCCACAAGACTTCTCAGTTCCGGATTCCCCTGAACTTCCGTATAACCCAGCCAGCTGTGCAATAGTTTTTCCTGGGAGCCCGGCTCCATGGCCAGGAGTTCTGCTATTTCCATGGACTCACAATCAGACTGCGTGAGTAAATATGGAGCGGTAAACTCGTACTTCTCAAAATAGACTTCCAACTTAAAATCGTTTATTTTCATTGATTTGATTTCCTTTCCTTAGATTTTTTGTTAGCTTTAATATATCAGCAAAACGGGCTGATGTATCCAACCATTTTCAAAAATATAACCAACCAATCCGTGCAGAGAATTCCGGTGATATGAATGAAATGAGAAGCAATCGAAGTTATGGAATTGTATGGGGAAACCAACCATATCCTGACGCCGTGACTATAAGGAAAAGACTTTAAATGGATTTGAAATTGTAAAAAATTGGATTACTGTTGACAGAAAAATAAGGATAGAATATAATAACATAGGTCAGCAAACAAGAAAGGAAGCTCTTTTATTGTCTGCTGTTCGAAATCCTATGGATTTCATCACTGAAAGATTGGAGTTGAAAAGATGCGTAAATAATCTTGCTTAACAGGAAACTGGCACAGAATAAAACGGAGACCCTAAAAATCATACGGGGATACTCCAAGGGTTTGCTTTTATTTAGCAAACCGGTTTTGAAGTGCCAAAAGCAAGAAAATTACGTATTTTTCTCACTCGCTATATATAGAAGTGCCTGTCTTGATCAGGCTCATTAAGGCTAGCGCCTCTTCTTTGAGTTGCGGGAAAAAATAATTTTCTTGCAGCTTATTTTTTTCTTTTCATATTAGTACCTTGTCCGTCTAAACTTGGTTTTAAGCTTGCCTAAATTCCCATCTGCTTTGTTGCCGTCAGCCCTGTAGCTACGGCTACGCCTCCTTACGGCGCCTGGCAGAGTGAAATTTTTTCTGTGCTTAAACCTCAAATATAAACCGGTCAGGGTACCAGGGGTGAGGGATGCACGGTGGTCCCGCAATATCCTGGGTAATGAAAGAACAATCAAGGAGGTGCAATGAGATGTCATTAATTAATATAAAGAATTTAACCTTTAGCTATGATGGGAGCCATGATCCGGTTTTCGAAAATGTCTCCTTCCAGATCGATTCTGATTGGAAGCTGGGGCTTACCGGAAGAAACGGAAGAGGGAAGACAACACTGCTGAACCTGCTCATGGGAAGGTATGAATACAGCGGAACCATCCAGTCTGCAGAAACATTTGAATATTTTCCCTATGAAACAGGTGATCATAGCGATGATACGTTGACCATTGTTGAGCGGACAGTCCCTGACTATGAATATTGGAGGCTTCAGAAGGAACTGTCTCTGCTGGATGTTCCGGAAGAAGTTCTCTATCGCCCCTTTTCCACGCTGAGCAACGGGGAGAGGACAAAGGTTCTTCTGGCTGCATTGTTTCTAAAAGAATCAAGATTTCTGCTCATTGACGAGCCGACAAATCATCTCGATATGGAAGCAAGAGAGCTGGTGGGGCGTTATCTCAGATCTAAAAAGGGATTTATTCTCGTGTCTCATGACAGAACCTTTCTGGATCAGTGTGTTGATCATATTCTTTCCATCAACAGAAGTAATATCGAAGTTCAGAAAGGCAACTTTACCAGCTGGCAGAATAACAAGGAGATTCAGGATCAATTTGAACTGGCTGAGAATGAGAAACTGAAAAGAGAAATTAAAGGCCTGACGGAAGCTGCGAGGCGAACCGCTGCATGGTCCGATAAGGTGGAAAGTACAAAAAACGGGCTTCTCCTATCAGGGATCAAGGCCGATAAGGGATATACGGGACATAAGGCTGCCAAAATGATGAAACGTTCGAAAAACCTGGAACACCGTCAGGAGAACGCCATCGAAGAGAAATCAAAACTACTGAAGAATCTTGAAACTGCTGACAATCTGTCCATTAAGCCACTGAACCATCACAGCAGCCGGCTAATAGAAGCGGAAGACCTGACCATTTACTATGACGGCAGACCAGCAGTGGAAAAGGTGAGCTTTTCAGTCGAGCCTGGAGATCGGGTTGCCATTACCGGAAAGAACGGATCGGGGAAATCCAGTATTATCAAACTGATATTAGGAGAGAATATCACGTTCACAGGAAACTTGAGAATGGGCAGCAGGATGGTTATCTCCTACGTCTCCCAGGACACCTCACATCTTGGCGGGAACTTGAAGGACTATGCAGCGTTGGAGGGAATTGACGAGAGTCTTTTCAAGGCAATTCTGCGGAAGCTGGACTTTTCCAGGGTTCAGTTTGAAAAGGATATTCGTGATTACAGTGAGGGGCAGAAGAAAAAGGTGCTGATTGCTGCAAGCCTGTGTACCCAGGCGCATCTGTATATCTGGGATGAACCGCTCAACTTTATCGATGTCATTTCCAGAATGCAGATTGAAGAAATGCTGTTGAAGTACAAACCAACCTTGCTGTTTGTTGAGCATGATGCCGCTTTCTATGAAAACATTGCGACGAAACGTGTTACTTTAGGGGGAGCGTAAATAAGAGGCGCCTGAGGAAAAAGTGCCCTTCAGCCTTAATGCTGAGAGGCACTTTTTCTTCATCCATTTTGAGATTGCATGCTGTTTTAAAACGGTATTTTAATTCCTGTTGTACTACGAACTTTGTCCGTTGTCTGCAAATACCGGGAGTGTAACCAGCATGATGAAGGGTGTA
>JARBUO010000162.1 GCA_029239605.1 Bacillota bacterium
AAAGAAGCTTGTATCTGTGTGGCTTTCGTTGACTGTCTTACTTTTCTCATCAATTTCTATATATGCTGAAGAAAACGTTCAAGGAGATTTTTTTATTAAGGAAATCGTTGTTAATGGGGAAACGATTGACAACGACCAATTACAGTTTCCATTTTTTCTTTATAAAGACACGACTTATTTCCCATTGACACCTGAGATGGGAGAAATACTCGGTGTGAAAGCCGAATTTGATTTTGAAAGCCGCACACTTAAACTTTTGAAAACTGAGCCATCACTGGTAAATATCAGTGAACGGTGGAAGAAGAACGAAAGAAAGGATATCGAAACCCAGGTATTCAGCGATGCAAAAGTCCTGACGTATGAATTGGACTATCAAAGCCTGGCAAAAGTACTGGGAGCAGATGCCGCTAAAGTAAACTCGGACATCAGCGAGGAGACAGAAGGTACCGTAAGCGACGAAGTAATAAAGATTCCACAGCTGTCAGTCAGGGAATTGGACCTTGGGGGTCTTCCTGTATTGACCAGAGGCAATGTCGTATATCTTCCTCTTAAGGTCATGGCCGGAAAAACCGGATGTGGCTGGGATGTATATTATGACTCCTATACCGGAATCTATGTAAGCACAAAAGAAGGGACTCCCGCAAAATCCTATTGGGATGAAGCAGAGTCAAGATATAACAAGGGTTTGGTAAACTATATCCGTGAGTACAACGGAAGTTATTCCGAAAATAAGGCACAGGAACTGGTATTCATGTTCAAGCATGCCGCGGAAACTTATAAAATTGATGAAAAAGTACTCATGGCTGTAGCACACAAAGAAAGCACCTTCAACTCCAAAGCCAGAGGGAGCAGCGGCTCACTTGGCATGATGCAGGTAATGCCTTCCACCGGGTCCAGGTATGGTCTTGGGGAAAGCCAACTTCTGGATGCAGAAACCAGCATTAACTTTGGAGCGATGTATCTCAGTGAGAGAATAGCAGCCTACGGCGGCGATCTTTCAAAGGGATTCTCCGCTTATAATCAAGGATCCGTTGCAGTAAACCGGGGATCCTACTCCACGAGATATGCCAATAGAATTATTGGCACCGTCGATGGAATCAGCTCATACCTGACCTCACACGGGTACGGACTGGGCAACTGATTCGAAAGACATTCGCATATAATAAAAAACATGACAGAAAAAGCATATAGAAATTAGCAAAAAGCCGGGGGGAACGCCCCGGTTTTTTGTATTGTACCAGACTTCCAAAAGGTGCCCTCCTGCCATGGAAGTCAGAAGCGAGGAAGGAGCAATTAAGTGTTTGGTCCTGTATGGCTGGTCCATGCCGATACTCATTCAGTTAGATCAACAAAAGGATGATGACACAGAAGGAAGTTATAAAAAGAGCTTAAAAATCCGAATGATATTTTTGGTGATTGAATCCTAAGTTCGGGAAAACGCGTCAGTGGGTGAATAAAACAATAAAATATCAAATAATATTCGTATTTTTTATTGTAATATTAAAAAAAAGCTGATAACATGAGATTGGAAACAGAACAAATTACAATAAACACGAACATTAGATGCAAGGATAAAATTAATCATACGGATTATTTGAATGAACCATACCGGTTCGGACTTCGTGATTTTTCGGAATGAATGCCATCAGTCGGCAGAGAAGATCCGGACAGCGTGTTAAGGAGGGCAATATGGTACGCCGTATTTATGTAGAAAAGCAAAGGGGCTTTGATATTGAAGCCCAGGGTTTATATGAGGATTTAAAAGAAAACCTCAATTTAGAAGGATTAGAATCTGTTAGAGTAATCAACCGCTATGATATGGAAGGAATGGATGAAGCTTCATACCAAGCGGCGAAATATACGGTTTTTGCTGAGCCTGCAATTGATAGCGCCTTTGATGAGGAAATCGCTATTGAAGCAGGTTCTCGTTTTTTTGCCGTGGAATTTCTCCCGGGGCAGTATGACCAGCGGGCAGACTCTGCAGCGCAGTGCCTGAAACTGTTAAACGTAAATACAGAAGCAGTGGTTCGGTTTGCAAGATTGATCGTACTTTCCGGTAATCTTTCCGATCAGGAGCTTGCATCAGTGAAGGAGTACTGCATCAATCCGGTTGACTCCCATGAAGCAGCTCTTGATAAGCCTGAGAAGCTGGAACTTTTGACTGCCTCACCAGAAAACGTAAAGGTGCTTGACGGATTTACGGAGATGTCAGATGAAAAAATAGCAGAGTATCGTAAAGAACAGGGTCTCGCTATGAGCGGTGAGGATCTCAAATTTGTCCGGGATTACTTTAAATCCGAAGAAGGAAGAAATCCAACGGTAACAGAAGTAAAGGTAATCGATACGTATTGGTCTGATCACTGCAGACATACCACCTTTCTTACGAGAATCAAGGATGTAAGCTTCGCGCATGATGCCTATTCTAAAGTAGTAGAAAAAGCCTTTCAGGAATACTTGAATATCAGAGAAGCAGTCTACGGTGAGAGCGCCAGAGATCGAGATATGAGTCTGATGGATATGGCAGTAATCGGTGCAAAATATATTAAGAAGAAGGGTCTTGCTCCCGACCTGGATGAATCCGATGAGATCAATGCCTGCAGTATTAAAGTGAAAGCGGATATTGACGGCAGGGAAGAGGACTGGCTTGTGATGTTTAAAAATGAAACCCACAACCATCCGACGGAAATTGAGCCATTCGGAGGAGCCGCAACCTGCCTGGGCGGAGCGATCCGAGACCCGCTGTCAGGGAGAGTTTACGTATATCAGGCCATGAGAGTAACCGGCAGCGGTGATCCGAGAACACGGCTTTCTGATACCCTTTCCGGTAAGCTTCACCAGAGAATCATCACCAAAGGAGCCGCAAGGGGATACAGCTCTTACGGCAATCAGATCGGCCTGGCAACGGGACAGGTTACGGAAATCTATCATGATGGATACATGGCCAAGCGGATGGAAATCGGAGCGGTAATCGGTGCAGCACCCGCGTCACACGTTTATCGCGAGAAGCCCGCCCCCGGCGACTGCATTGTACTCATCGGAGGAAGAACCGGCAGAGACGGATGCGGAGGAGCGACAGGTTCCTCAAAGGGCCATACACTGGAATCCATACTGACATGCGGTGCAGAGGTACAAAAGGGAAATCCACCTGTAGAGCGTAATATCCAGAGATTATACCGCAGAGAAGAAGCAGCACGGCTGATCAAGCGCTGCAACGACTTTGGCGCAGGCGGCATTTCTGTTGCCATCGGCGAGCTGGCCGACGGAATCGACGTCAATCTCGACTTGGTACCGAAGAAATATGAAGGCCTTGACGGTACAGAACTGGCAATCTCCGAGTCGCAGGAGCGTATGGCAGCTGTCATCGCAGAAAAAGATATTACAGAATTCATTCAATACGCAGAAGAAGAAAATCTAGAGGCCGTTGTTATCGCCAGGGTCACAGAACTTCCAAGATTTCGGATGTTCTGGAGGGGTGACTGCATCCTGGATCTGAGCAGAGCCTTCCTCGATACCAACGGCGTGAAACAGGAAATAACCGTCTCCGTTTCGGGTGATGTGGCTGAAGACGATGCAATCCGCAGAGAAAGCGGAAATGATATCCTTTGCGAAAATAAGGCTGGCAATACTGCCCGTGAGAATAAAGCTGAAACCACTGAGGGCGTGAACGCCAGCCCAAGTAATAGAGCAGCAGCGTTTACGAAGCGCATTGCCCAGGAACTCAAAGCTTCTGTTACAGGCCTGAATGCTTGCAGCCAAAAGGGGCTAATTGAGATGTTTGACAGTACAATCGGAGCAGGAACTGTCCTGATGCCTCTGGGTGGAAAGTACCAGCTGTCACCGGCAGCCGGTATGGCCGCCAAGCTTCCCGTAACCAGAGGTGATACCAATACTGCTACTTTGATGACATATGGTTTCGACCCGCAGTTGTCATCCCAGAGCCCATTCCATGGAGCCTACTTTGCAGTCATTGACTCCGTAACGAAAATCGCTGCTATGGGAGGAGATATTTCCAGAGTGAGGCTAACCTTTCAGGAATATTTTGAGCGGCTAGGGGACGATCCTGAAAAATGGGGTAAACCTTTCGCAGCACTGCTGGGGGCTTTAAAAGCGCAAAAGGAGCTGGAGCTTCCGGCCATCGGAGGAAAGGACAGCATGTCCGGTTCCTTTATGGAACTTCATGTGCCGCCTACACTGGTATCCTTTGCAGTGGGAATCTCCGAGGCTTCTACCGTGATTTCCACGGAGCTGAAGCGTACAAACAGCCGCATCGTGCTTCTGTCACCGGAAAAAGACAGCGATGGTCTGCTGAACCATGAAACATATCGTGAAACAATGAAGCGGATTCGCATGCTGGCAATGGAGGGGGAAATCCTCTCGGCCAATACGGTTGGCGAAGGAGGAATCTTCGTTTCCCTTTTCAAAATGGCTGCAGGAAACAAAATCGGCCTTTCCCTTATGCCCCTGACGGAAGAGGAACTGAAGCTTCCAAATTACGGTGCACTACTTTTGGAAATTGATAACGATCAAAAAATAGAAGAAATTTTCGAAAACTTAAACTATAGAATAATTGGAATTACCCACAGCAATCCTGCCATCACAGCCAGGCTTAAGGCTGATGATGAAGTACCTTCAGAAGCGTTCCTACAGCAGTTAGAAAAGAGTCTGACGGAACCAGCCCAGGGGCAGCTGGAACAAAATTTGATAGAATTTGAGCTGAATGAGCTGATCAAGGCGTGGACAGAGCCCCTTGAAGGCGTATTCCCCACCACCAAAAAGAGCGCAGACGCTGAGAAAGCTCCAGAGATGATCTCTTATCCCGTGAGAGAGAACCACCGCCCCGCAATTAAGATTGCCCGGCCAAAGGTCTTCATCCCAGTCTTCCCCGGAACCAATTGCGAGGTGGACACCAAAAGGGCTTTTGAAAAAGCAGGCGCTGAGACGGATGTCATGATCCTCAGAAACCTTAAGCAAGCGGAGCTCATTGACTCCATCGAAGAGATGGTAAAGAAAATAAAAAACAGTCAGATGATCATGATCCCCGGCGGCTTCAGCGGAGGAGACGAGCCCGATGGCTCCGCAAAATTTATTACCGCAGTCTTCAGGAATCCGTCAGTGAAAGAGGCAGTGGAAGAACTCATCCAAAGGCGTGACGGCCTGATGCTGGGAATCTGCAACGGATTCCAGGCACTGATCAAACTTGGACTGGTACCTTTCGGCAGAATTACCGAGCCGGAGGAAGGAAGCCCAACGCTGACCTATAACCGGATCGGCAGACATGCCTCCTGTCTGGTCAGAACCCGGATTGCATCGATCAAATCGCCTTGGCTTGCAAACACAGAGGTTGGAGAGATTCATACCGTTCCCGTTTCCCACGGGGAAGGCAGATTTATCGCCGATGACAGCGTGATTGAAGAGTTGATCAGGAATGGGCAGATCGCGACCCAGTATGTGGATCTGGACGGAAAGCCCTCAATGGAGACCCGGTTCAATCCCAATGCGTCAGTGCTGGCAATTGAAGGAATCACGTCTCCCGACGGAAGAGTCTTTGGTAAGATGGCACACTCAGAACGAATCGGGGAAAACCTGTACCGGAATGTACCGGGCAGTAGTGATCAGGGGATCTTTGAGGCAGGAACCTCTTATTTCCTCTAAGGAAGCGCTGCTTCCTTCCGTGGGCACATCTAATCGATTCGTTTTTCGATTGGCGGTGTCAAACCGCCCCACAATAGTAAGAAACGAAGTAAACATTTTATATAGCTAATAAACGATGCGGCTGGTTAATCAGCCGCCGGAATAAGGAGGAAGCGTATGAAAGCAGCCATCGTAATGGGCAGTAAATCTGATTATCCCGTGGTACAGCGGGCGGAAGCCATTTTAAAGGAATTTGGAGTTGAATGTGAAACGAGAATTATCTCTGCCCATAGAACCCCCAGGATTGCAGAAGGTTTTGCCTCGGCAGCAGAGGAAAACGGTATCGAGGTAATCATTGCCGCTGCAGGGAAAGCGGCCCACCTGGGAGGCGTTTTGGCAGCCTTTACACCGCTGCCCATCATCGGTCTCCCAATCAAATCATCCACACTGGACGGACTGGATTCCCTGCTTTCCATCGTACAGATGCCCAAGGGCGTTCCTGTGGCCACCGTGGCCATTGACGGAGCAGAAAATGCCGGGCTTCTGGCAGTGCAGATCCTGTCGGTGAAATATCCGCAGCTGCGAGAGAAGATGAAGGAATATAAGCAGAAGATGGAAGAAGAAATTGTTCAAATGGATCTATCTTTACAGTCATAACACAAAGCTGTTCGCGATTTTGATATTTTATCAGCTCTGTCTCATGATTTTTTCTGCGCAAAAATGCGAGGGATCGCATTATTTGCTGGGCTGCTAAGGCAGCTAGAAAAAATCTCATTCGTCAAAGCAGTAAAATATAGCAAAATCGTTCAATGCTTCGCTTATATGACAGTAAAGATAGCACGAGGAAACAACCTGATTTTTATAAATGGTGTAGACATGAACTATAGGAGGATTTGAAAATGGAAAAACTTGAGATGTTGTATGAAGGAAAAGCGAAGAAGGTATATCGTACGGATGATCCGAAATTATATATTGTTGATTACAAGGATGACGCGACAGCGTTCAACGGAGAAAAGAAGGGAACCATTGCGGACAAAGGTGTGGTAAACAACACTATGTCTGCCATCATCTTTGGGATGCTGGAGAAAAAGGGGGTTCCCACTCACCTTGTAAAGCTCCTCAGCGACAGAGAGACTCTGGTAAAAGCAGTGAAGATTCTGCCCCTTGAGGTCATTGTCAGAAACGTTGCAGCAGGCTCCTTCTCAAAGAGATACGGCGTGGAAGAGGGCAGACCTCTTGCAAAAGCGGCTTTGGAGTTCTCCTACAAGAATGATGATCTTGGCGACCCGCTGATCAATGATGACCATATTCTGGCCCTTGAGCTGGCAACGGAAGAGCAGCTTGCCACCGTAAAGAAATATGCTCTCATCGTAAATAACGCACTCAAGGAATTCTTTTTGGATAAGGGACTGAAACTTATCGACTTTAAGATTGAATTTGGTGTTGCAGACGGTGAAATTCTTCTGGCCGACGAAATCTCTCCTGATACCTGCAGACTCTGGGATGTGAACACCAATGAGAAAATGGATAAAGACAGA
>JARBUO010000163.1 GCA_029239605.1 Bacillota bacterium
GACAGGGCTGTAAAGCAGTGATTCTCATACATGGCTATGGCTCTTCCGGCATCGGCGGAGGAATCAAAACTGCGGTGAAAAGCAAACTGCGTGAATCGAGTCTCAGCGGGATTGTAAGATCCCACTGTGGTGGTGAAAACTGGTATGACAAAAAGAGAGAACTTCTGGCGCTCTGTCCTGCTCTGTCCGATTATCAAAGAAAAATCGACGGAAATAACGGCGTCACTGTTGTCATCTTAAAATAGAGACGTTGATAATAGACATAAACATGAGAGAGGGGGACGGATAAGTACTGATTCCAACGGACGCACGAGAATTACCCGATTCCATGAGTACCGAAAAAAATCAGTGCTTCTACAAAATGGGTATTAGAGTTTATCGAGGCGATATCACCCAATTAGAGGCCGATGCCATTGTAAATGCGGCCAATGAAACGCTCTTGGGCGGAGGTGGGGTTGACGGTGCAATACATAGAGCGGCGGGAAAAGAACTTCTGGCTGAGTGCAGAACTCTGGGAGGCTGCAGCACCGGACAGGCGAAGCTTACAAAGGGGTATTTGCTGCCTGCCAATTATGTCATCCATACGGTAGGACCGGTGTGGCATGGCGGAGAGCAGGGAGAACCTGAGCTTCTGGCAGACTGTTATAGAAACAGCCTTCGGCTCGCCTGGGAAAATGGTATCAAGTCCATTGCTTTCCCTGCCATCTCTACAGGGGTTTACGGATATCCAAAAGAGAAAGCAGCTGTGATTGCAGTAAACACAATTCGTGATTTTTTGCAGAGGCATGATATGGAGGTCATATTGACTGCCTTCAGTGACATGGATGCGCAATTATATCAACAATTGATATCACTGTGAAAGGAAACAAAGGAGGCATTAACTGCGATGGCGGATCAAAGGAATATTATTAAAGCAATCGATTCGTTTTATGAGGAAGTTATCAACAATTATAAGGAACTGGAACGTCAGGTAGCCAATGAATCTAAAATCCTGTCGATTTTCAAAAAGGTTGATTATAAGGCCCGAATCGCCAAATTTAAGGAATTGAAGAAAAGAGCCCAGACCATTAATTTGAAGAAAATTGAGATCGATAATGATGATGAATTTTCCAGTGATGCAAAAGAAGCATTGGGAAGATCTATTTCACTCTTTGTAGATCTGATTAACTTTCAGGTTACCTTCCATACAATGCTTCTCAAGAAAAGCGAGGGCGAAAAAATCCAGATGGTGGACTACCGAAAAGCAGTATACAACATTCAGAAGGCCACAGAAATATTACAGAACGGACTGCGCAATATGGACGCGGTCTATGCAAATTTAGAGGAGAACCAATGATAACAGTAACAAACGTAAGCTTAAATTTTAGCGGAACAAATTTATTCAAAGATGTAAATCTGAAATTCACGCAGGATAACTGCTATGGAATTATCGGTGCCAACGGTGCCGGAAAATCAACCTTTCTAAGAATTCTTTCCGGTGAGCTCGAACCATCTACCGGGGACGTACACATTCCTCCACATATGAGAATGTCAGTGCTGAAACAGGATCATTTTGCGTATGACAATTTTACCGTTCTGGATACCATTATTATGGGGAACGCCAGACTGTACGAAATAATGAAGGAGAAAGATGCCCTTTATGAAAAGGCTGATTTCACAGATGAAGACGGAATTCGGGCCTCTGAGCTAGAGGGCGAATTTGCGGAGATGAACGGCTGGGAAGCTGAATCGGACGCCAGCAGGCTTGTTCAGGGGCTTGGCCTTGGGATTGATATCCTGTACCAGGAAATGAGCGCATTAACCGGTAAAGAGAAAGTTAAGGTGCTTCTGGCTCAGGCGCTGTTCGGCAAACCTGACATTATTCTGCTGGATGAGCCGACCAACCATCTGGACATTATGGCCATCAACTGGCTTGAGGATTTCCTTTTGGATTACGATGGAACGGTTATCGTCGTTTCCCATGACAGACATTTTCTGAATACGGTTTGTACCAGTATCGTTGACGTAGATTACGGCAAAATCAAGATGTTTGTGGGTAACTATGAGTTCTGGTACGAGTCCAGTCAGCTGATCCAGAAGATATTAAAGGATCAGAACCGGAAAAGTGAGGATAAGATCAAAGAACTGCAGAGCTTTATTCAGCGGTTCTCTGCAAATAAATCCAAATCAAAACAGGCGACCTCCAGAAAGAAATTGCTGGATAAGCTGACGGTGGAAGAACTTCCTGTATCCTCCCGCAGATATCCCTTTGTAGGGTTTTCCATGGATCGGGAACCGGGTAAGGAAATCCTCACCGTGGATGGAATCAGTAAGACCATTGACGGCGTTCCGGTATTGAACAACGTTTCTTTCCGTGTGAACAAAGGGGATAAGATCGCTTTCGTAGGGGAGAATGAAATTGCCAACACCACGCTGTTCCGCATCCTCATGGAGGAAATAGAGCCAGATGAAGGAACCTTTAAATGGGGAGTTAGTATTACCAATTCGTATTTCCCCATGGATCACTCCTCCTTTTTTAACGACTGCGACCTGAATCTGGTAAAGTGGCTGGGCCAGTTTACAGAGGAAACCACCGAGACCTTTATGAGAGGCTTCCTCGGAAGGATGTTATTCTCAGGGGACGATGTGTTTAAGCCGGTGAAGGTTCTGTCTGGAGGAGAGAAGGTTCGCTGCATGCTTTCCAGAATGATGCTCTTCGGATCCAATGCTTTGGTTCTGGATCAGCCTACAAACCATCTTGACCTGGAATCTATCACAGCAGTAAATAACGGTCTCATTGACTTTAAAGGAGTCATCCTGTTTGCATCCCATGACCATCAGTTTATACAGACCATTGCAAACAGAATCATAGAGATCAAAGAGGACGGGACCATTATTGACAAGTCCTGTACCTATGACGAGTATATCGAGAATTCAGTATCAAAATAAGCAGAGCTGCGTTGTTGTATGAAATGATTCGCACTTCAGGATCTTCCCTGGAGTGCGATTTTTTTTCAAAGCGCTTTACAAACTTAGAATTGAATGATATGATGTTTGTATAATTAGATAAACATCTAATTAATAAAATAGAAGCAGCAAAAGAGGGATACTCTGATTGCTGATGACGACAAGAGTGATATCGGAGGAAATACTATGTCTAATCAAAATAGCGTTTTTAAGGCTCTGTCAGATCCGACAAGACGTAAAATTCTGCAGCTGCTGAAGGAAAGGGATCTTACTGCCGGTGAAATTGCGGATTCTTTTTCCATATCCAAACCAAGCATCAGCCATCACCTAAACCTGCTGAAGCAGGCGGATCTGGTTATGGATGAGCGGCAGGGACAGAATATTGTTTATTCGTTGAATACAACTGTTTTTCAGGAACTTTTGGGTTTTTTTCTGAATTTCATTGATAAAGAGGAGGTTGATCAGAATGAAATTTAATTTGAAAAAAGAATGGCCGTTATTAATTCTTTTGGTGATTCCGGTCATAGCGGCGGTTTTTCTATATCCCCATATGCCCGATCAGGTACCGATTCATTGGAATATCAATGGGGAAGTTGACAACTACGGCTCCAGACTGTTTGGAACCTTCTTTCTTCCCATTTTGAATCTATTTTTGTATGCTATGTTTTTAATCATGCCGACATTTGATCCGAAGCGGGTAAATTACAGTAAATTTGAGAGCTCTTATAATGTGATACGATATTCAATCCATCTGCTGTTTCTATTTTTGTTTGTGGTTACAGCAGCAGCAGCCTTGGGGTATGATGTTAATATCGGAAAATGGGTACCGGCAGGCATTTGTATCATGTTCATTATTTTCGGCAATATCATGGGCAGGGTCAGGCACAATTATTTCGTGGGATTCAAATTTCCCTGGACCCTTGCAAATGAGGAAGTCTGGAAGAAGACCCATCAGGCGGGAGCAAAAGCAATGGTTCTGGGCGGTATCGGTGCCCTCATCGGCGTTCTGGTAACTAAGGGAACCTTGAGTTTTATCCTTATGATGGCCGGAATCTTTATCCCTGTTGCTTTCATTACGGTATATTCGTACCTTTTATACCGCAACTTAGAAAAGTAAGACTCACATATTGCCTTGCTCCGAGTTGCAACAATTCAATAGGGCTGCTGGTAAACGTCCATGGGTTGATTTTCTTTCAGCATGCCTTGAAATACGCTCCAGATGGAATCTTCACCCTGACGAAGCTGCCAACATGCTGCGCCTGCAAGGTCGTACTTTGCTATTAAATTCAGCCTGTTTGATATGGATCGGGAGTCCTCGATCCATATTTTATTGCGATAAAGGTCTTCCGGGTATTCCACGTAATACTGCTTTTCCTTTTCCAGCCAGACTGGCGTCAAGTCCTTTTCTGACAGGATGCTTCTTACCGCCGGCATCTTAACTGCCGGGTTTTTTATGACCTTGCCGGTGTTGTCCACTGTCCAGATTCGAGTGTAAAGAGGAACGCCAAGCAGCAGTTTTGATGACGGAACCTCTTTAAGGGTAGCCTGAACCGCCTCCTCTGCCCAGGGCAGAGACGCCACAGAACCGGCATCCGGGCTGCCGGAATAGTGCTCATCATAGGTCATTACCGCAAGATAATCCACGTTATTTGCCAGAGCTGCCCGATCGTATTCTACGGTCCAAGGACGGGGAATCAATGTATCAATTGACAGTATCAGACCTTGGCGTTCCGTATAATTTCTCAGTAAAGAGGTAAAAGCTACAAGCCCTGATGCGTCTTGATCTGCCACATCCTCGTAGTCGATGTTGATTCCATCCACTCCATAAAGGCAGGAATAGAACAGATACTGGGCTACTGATTTATTGAGAAGCACACTGTTCTGAAAGGTCTTTGTAGTGAATGCGGTAGAACCTTTCGTTGACATATTATTTGTTATGGTTGCCCAAACTTGATATCCTTTAGCGTGGGCAGCGTCCGTATATCCTTTATCTCCATTATTTTCAATATTTCCGCCGCCATTGGTGATCAGATGAAACCATGTTGGTGCCAGAATGTCCAACCCCTCGTATTTAATGGCAGGTGTACTGGGGGTAATTGTACCTGCGTAATCCCAGGCAAGACTGATTTTCTCACCTTCCGGGATCACTTTTCTTTTTTTAGGTGCATGGAAGTCTGTTTGGGAACGAAGGTCTTTGATTCGGATCTCTTTGCCCTCCACCTGATATTTCACATGGAAAAACTGAGCAGTGGTGTTGAGTGGGAAAAAAAGCTCCCCTTCAATATTTCGGAGCGGGATGGAAATACTCCCTGCATTGTCCTTTATGAACTGCGTCGTCGCCTCATCTGCCATGACAATCTTCTGCTTTGACAGGTCGATTACAAGCCTTTCCTTAATCTTGTCAGCTTTCATCCCTTGATTATTCAGATACGTACCAAAAAGCCCGATAGGGAGGTAGGGCGTATTATTTATGTAATAGCCTCTATGAAAAATAAGTGCCCCGTTGTAATAGATCAGGCAGGAGTCTTTATTCGTCTGAAATGTGGTGAAAAACAACAGAAATAAGCTGTTTATTCCAACAACCGCCATACTGATCAGTATCAGCCAGGAAAGGGTGCGTTTCTTCATAAAATACCTCTTTATTCAAATCTCGTGAAAGATGGACATAACTTCTCGATTTTGATCCATTATATATGATAGAGACATTGTTTACTAGTGTCAGAACGTATGACATAAAACACGAAATTTTGTATCGCAAGGCAGAGAATCGAGATACAGTTATGGGTTTATGCCTTGTTTAAAAATAGTATTTGTAGAGGAGCTGGAATTTATGAGGAACAACCCATTCAGACTGATTTGCGCATTGGCAGTTGCTGTAATTGCATACTGGTCTGTTTCTGCAGATTTCTATGCAATAAATCTGCCGGAAGGGAATCAAAGCACTGTAAGAAATGAACCTGCGTCTGTTGAGACGGAACGGAAGATGCGTACCGGCGAGGATCCGATGGAGGGATTTAAGAAGCAGATTTTACCCGAAAAAGCCAGCCCGGAGGAAAGCGCTACTTACTCTCTGATGCCCGAGGATTTTAATCACAATATCTTTGTGAATCGGGTAGACGGTTATTCCATCCGTGTCCCCCAAAACCTGAATGTGGATATGTCTTTTGCCGGAATTCGTGCGGTATTGACGAGTAAGGAGCTGCAGCTCGAAATCTATCGCCAGCCGATAGACCTTAAGCATGGGGGAGGAATTGAAAGCTATATTAATTACTCAAATTTGTTCCTACAAAACAGGGTGGACCATAAATTGGAACGAAAAGAGAAAATCAATCTTGGCGGATATCAGGACGTTTCTCTTCTGAAATGGTCCAGAAAGGCACTCCGCAAAGTACCGGATGATAAGTGTTTCTATGTCTCCATTGATATACCCATAAGCAAGGATGAGGTGCTGACTTTCCTGTTTAAAAGCAGTAAGGCGCTGGATGAGGAAAGCTATCTTGCCATTGCAGGAAGTTTGGAACTGACGGAAAAAACAGCAGAACCTTATATCAGGACAATCCGGCAGGTTGATCACAAGAGCTGGAATAAGGAAACCGCGGATGTTTACCGCAGGATCTTTCTGGAAAATGAGCGACTTTACTGGGGGATCTTTGAAACGGATGCACCATTGAATTTTACTGAACTGAAAAAAATCGAGTCTAAGCTAAACTTTACCTTTCCAATCCTGCTTTACTATACCGGATTGCTCGAAAATGAAGAGCGGCACCCTAATCTTCCTGCGGCACTACAGAATGCAAAAAAAGAGGGGCGCTTGCTGGAACTAACGCTGCAAACCGTTGAGCAATCGCCGGAAAAAGGAAATATGGTCTACGACGTTCTGGATGGAAATTACGATCGGTATCTTAAGAATTATGCCGCTGAGGTTGCAGCCTCCAAGGCTCCCGTGCTGTTTCGCTTGGGTAACGAAATGAACGGGGATTGGTGCGTTTATTCGGCGCTTCATACTTCCAAAGATCCAGAGATTTTCAAAGCTTTTTACCGCTATCTATACGCAATCTTTGAGGAGGCAGATGCTGACAATGTAATCTGGATTTGGAATCCCAACGGAAAATCATTCCCCGACTACAAATGGAACGAGGAATTATGCTATTATCCGGGAGATGAATACGTTGATGTGATTGGAATGACAAACTATAATACCGGAACTTACTAC
>JARBUO010000164.1 GCA_029239605.1 Bacillota bacterium
TTGACATAGAATCGTTCCATTGCTATAATTACCCAAATATAATAATTATTTTTTCAAGACAGAGAGGTCTTTCCATTTTGGAATGACCTTTTTTTGTGGGAGCGAAAGGACATTCATATCAGGTTCTTATAAGCTCTGAAAACGGAGGTAACGGGATGAAAAAAAAGTGTTTCCTGACGGATACAACACTGAAGGATGCAGAGCAAAGTCCTGGAATCTGTCTTTATCCCGATCAGAAAAAGGGGTTGGCAGTTCTCCTTGATCAACTGGGATTCTATCAAATTGAGGCAGGATTTCCGGCAATGGGGAACTTTGAAAAAGAAGCCATCTGCGAAATAATGGATCTTCGGAAGCAGTCCAAAATATCTGTTTGGAACCGAATGGATAAACGCGATATCCGTCATTCTTTTGACTGCAATCCGGATATCATACACATTAATATCCCCGTTTCAGATGGGTTAATCTACACAATGCTCAGGCAGTGCCGTTCATGGGTTTCAAAGACCATGGACTCCTGTGTGTCCTTTGCCAGAGACAAGGGGTATGAAGTCTCGGTTGGTTTTCAAGACGCTTCCAGAGCAGATATCTCTTTTTTGGTTTCATTAACGGAATCTCTCCAGCATTTGCAGGTTTCATCTGTAAGAATCGCCGACTCAGTGGGAATTCTTACGCCGGGAACGGCACGAAGTCTTGTCAGCAGCCTTAAGGAGCATACTGATATATTGCTGGGAATTCATGCCCATAATGATCTGGGTATGGCAGAAGCAGTCGCGCTCGAAGCAGCAAAAGCAGGAGCTGAACTGGTAGATGTTACTCTTTTTGGTGTAGGAGAGAGGGCAGGGAACTGCAATTCTTTTGTATTTACAAAGGCTGCAGAGCCTTTATTTGATTTTTATCCTGGGCATCAACCTCTTATGGAATCAGAAACAAAAATGCGCCGTCTTCTTTTTTGACGATTTACATCAAATCATTGTTTAAAAAAATGCTTGCTTTTTGTAATCTTCTCCAGTATACTGAACCCTAACAGACAAAGAAGTCTTATGATTAAGGTTTCTTTGTTTTTTTATTTGCTCAACTCCTGAAATAATTGTATCCTGATTTCCGCGTACAGCAGGGATCAATTTATTTCAAATAAAAAAGTTGCTTTGAAATCAGAAATTCTCATTTCCCAAAGCAACGTTATGATTTTGCATACTCCTACTCTTATTTTTATTTTTTACAAGAGCAGATGCCATGTCGGTTAGAGCCCGAGTCCGAATTTATGTTTTACTCGGCTGATGGTTCTTTCTGATATGGCGTTTGCTTTTTCTGCGCCATCCTTTAAAATGTTCACCAGCTCTTCCGATTCACGAATTTCATTGTATTTCTGCTGGATCGGCGTAATTGCGTCAACGGTGACCTCAACCAAATCCTTTTTAAAATCTCCGTATCCGCGTCCTTCATATTTTTTCTCAATATCGGAAACCTGCATTCCGGAGAATGCACTGTAAATATTCAGTAGGTTGCTGATGCCGGGTTTGTTTTCCATATCAAAGCGGATGGTTCCTTCAGAATCTGTCGTTGCCCGCATAATGGATTTTTTAATTTTATTTGCATCATCCAAAAGAGAAATTCTGCTGTGAATGTTTTCCGCACTTTTACTCATTTTAGAGGTAGGATCATCCAGAGACATAATTCTGGCACCTTCCTTCAGGAATCTTCCATCCGGTACTACAAAGGTTTTCCCATATTTATTATTAATTCGTTCCGCAAGATCTCTCGTGATCTCAATGTGCTGCTTCTGGTCATTTCCAACGGGAACCACATCGGTGTCATAGAGAAGAATGTCTGCTGCCATTAGAATAGGGTAGGTGAACAAACCCGTGGGAGCGGACTCGCTGTCTCTGCTTTTTTGCTTGAACTGTGTCATTCTTGAAAGCTCACCGGTATAAGAGTTGCAAGTGAGAATCCAGGAGAGTTCCGTATGTCCGGGAACCATAGATTGTACAAAAATGATGGATTTTTTCGGATCAAGACCCACTGCAAGATAAAGTGCAGCCACGTCCAGTATATTTTTTCTGAGTACCTTTGGATCCTGGGGAAGGGTAATGGAATGAAGGTCCACAATGCAATAAATGCAGTTGTTTTCATCCTGCAGCTCCACGAACTGCTTTAATGCACCCAGATAATTTCCTATATGAATATTGCCCGTAGGCTGTACTCCTGAAAAAACACGTTTCATAACTGTACTCCTTTGTTTCCGATGTAATGTTCGATTATATTTTAAGCCCTCAATGCAGTCTTGAACTTTTCTCTGATCTTTTTTTCCAGTCTGGAGATGGTCATTTGTGATACACCCATCTCCTGGGCAATATCCTGCTGGGTTTCATTTTTAAAGAACCTGCGCTTAAAGATATCCTGTTCCTTATCGGACAGATCTTTTAATACACTCTTGATGAGCTCTGCATTTTCAAAACTATTGTATCCATGCTCTTCACGGCCGGTATATTTTTCAAGGACTGCGCCTTCTCCTTCTTCACCGCCTTCATCGAAGGTCTGGTTTAAAGAGTATGTACTGTAAGCTTGTCCGCCTTCCATGGCTTCCAGAATATCTTCCTCAGAATAGCCCAGATGCTGAGCAAGTTCTGAAACAGTCGGAACACGATTCAGTTTTCCATATAAAAATTCCTTGGCAGGGGAGATCTGCGCTGATATTTCCTTCAATCTTCTCGGCACTTTTACAGCCCAGCCTTTATCTCTGAAATATCGCTTGATTTCTCCGATGATGGTGGGTGTTGCAAAACTAGTAAATTCAAAACCCTTGGAGGCATCATATCTTTCTACAGCAAAAACTAGGGCCATGGATCCTACTTGATACAAATCTTCGTATTCCACGCCCTTGTTTAAATATTTTCTGATTAATATATCAACGATATAAAGGTACCTTTCGACGATTTCGTTGCGAAGTTCCTTGCTTCCTGTTTCACGATACCTCTCGAAAAGCTCCTTGTTGCTGATTTCTTCTGAGGTCATGTCCTCTCCCCACTATATTCGGTTTAAATATTTCACCATTTTAATGCTGGTACCTAAACCTAATTCGGAAAATATATCCACTTCATCCATGAGTGCTTTGATAATGAAGATGCCAAGACCGCCTTCCTTGGGTTGCTCTATGGCCGGAATCTGATATTTTGACACGTCATAACCACCTGCGTTATCCATTACGGAGATAATAATTCTTCCATCTCCAAGTTCACAGGCGACCTCGTAAAATCGTTCACATTCCGGTTTGCAATGACATACCACATTGGTACACGCCTCGGATACTGCTACCTTAATATCCTCTACAGCCTCCACATCAAATCCAGCGCAATTGGCCAGGGAAGATACCGCCAATCTCACCGTTCCGACATATTCGGGCTTTCCAGGGACTGAAAATTTCAATATATCCGTCATTTTCCTCTCCTCTTTCTAGTGGTTGTTAAATCTCCGAACAAAGTATCCTGTCAAGATTTGTGATGCTGAGCAGCTTTTTGATATTATCCTTGGGATTGATCAGGGTAATTCGGTTTTTGCTTTCCTGCATTCTCCCGAAGGCGCCTATAATCACGCCAAGGCCGGTGCTGTCTATGTAAGTCAGCTCATCAAGGCGAAGAAAAATATCGGCCTTGACTTCCCTGTATGCACCGTCCAGAACTTCCCGCAGCTGCGGGGCGGTAGAAATATCTACCTCTCCCTTAGCTGTTAATTCCCATTGTCCCAAATCCTTATTATAACTACTCTGCAGTTGTAATGACATTCTTACTTCCTCCTCAATGTATACCCTAAGCAAGAGGTTTTAAACTTTTATTCCGTATCAAGTGTCATCTGCGTCGGCTCTTCCTTTTTCTCCTCAGTTGATTCCACTTCGTCCACATTGCTTTCTTCGTCATCTTCTTCCCTGATGACCTTGGCCATGGAAATAATATTGGCGGCTTCTTCCACCCTCATAATCTTTACGCCCTGGGTCGCTCTTCCGAGTCTTGAAACCTCACCGGCTTTGATTCTGATGATGATGCCATCGGAGTTGATGAGAAGAATCTCATCGTTATCGTTGACCACCATAGCTCCAATCAACTCTCCGGTTTTTTTGAATTTTGCCTTATCATAGGTAAGGAGTCCCTTACCTCCGCGGGTCTGGACTTTATATTCTCCGACAGATGTTCTCTTACCGTAGCCGTTCTTGGTAACAACCAGCAGTTCTTCATTTTCTTCTGCCAGCTCCATGGCAACTACTTCATCGCCTTTTTCCAGCTTAATTGCTCTGACGCCTCCGGCGATTCTACCCATGGTTCTAACATCTTCTTCTGAGAAGCAGATGCACTTACCGAACTTGGTCACAATTATTACATTGCTGGTACCAGTCGTCTGCTTAATCCCGATAAGTTCATCATGGTCCTTCAGGTTGATGGCGATAAGGCCAGTCTTCCTGTTGGTATCGAACTGAGACAGAGCTGTCTTCTTGATGGTACCTTCCTTGGTCACCGCAATGAGGTATTTATCTTCGCCAAAATCCTGAATTGGAATGACTGCAGTGATTCTTTCACGCTGCATCAGATTCAGGAAATTGACCGCAGGCGTTCCCTTTGCTGTCCTCTGGGCTTCCGGAATTTCGTATGCCTTTATTTTATGCGCTTTTCCTGTATTTGTAAAGAACATTAGATAGTCATGGGTTGAAGTCATAATCAAATTCTTTACAAAATCATTTTCACGGGTTGTCAGGCCCGTTACGCCTTTTCCGCCTCTTTTTTGTGTCTTATAGGTATCGGCAGGAATTCTCTTGATGTATCCAAGGTGGGTGAGGGTAACAGCTACCTTTCCTTCCTGGATCATATCTTCTTCATCGATATCTTCAGCATCGGACTGAATATCAGTTCTTCTCTTATCTCCGAACTTCTTCTTAATTTCAAGAAGTTCATCTTTGATGATGGACATAAGCAGTGATTCATCTGCCAGAACTCTTTTAAACCAGGCGATCTGCTCCATCAATTCATTATATTCATTTTCGATTTTTTCGCGCTCCAAACCCTGCAATCTGGCAAGTCTCATATCCAAAATTGCCTGAGCCTGAATTTCGCTGAGTCCAAACCGTTCCATCAAACGCGGTTTTGCGTCGTTGTAGCTTTCTCTGATGGTTTTGATTACCTCATCAATATGATCAAGAGCAATCCGCAAGCCTTCTAAAATGTGAGCTCTCTCTTCGGCTTTTCTCAGATCGTAGATGGTTCTTCTCGTGACAACATCTTTCTGATGCTTTAAATATTCTTCCAGCATATCATGGAGATTCAACAGTTTCGGCTGACCATCAACCAGAGCGATCATGATCATGCTGTAGGTGTCCTGAAGCTGAGTATGCTTATAGAGACGATTCAGTGTAATCTGCGGGTTGGCGTCTCTCTTGAGCTCAATGACAATACGCATGCCGTTTCTGTCGGATTCGTCTCTGATATCGGAGATGTTATCCAGTCGCTTTTCTCTGACAAGCTCTGCGATCTTCTCAATGACTCTCGCTTTGTTGACCTGATAGGGGATTTCAGTAAAAATAATCTGCTGTTTTCCCTTGCTGGTCTCTTCAATTTCTGCCTTGGACCTTACGGTTACTTTTCCCTGACCGGTCCGATACGCCTCTTTGGAGGCATTTCTTCCCATAATGATCGCGCCCGTAGGAAAATCGGGGGCCTTGACGATTTTAATCAGATCCTCAATATCCACCTCGGGATCATCGATGAGTTTTACAGTGGCGTCGATGACATCACTTAAATTATGGGGTGGTATGGAGGTTGCCATACCTACGGCAATACCGTTTGATCCATTCACCAGAAGATTCGGGAAACGGGAGGGGAGAACCACAGGTTCCTTTTCCTCCTCATCGAAGTTCGGCATAAAATCAACGGTTTCTTTTTCAATATCACGGAGCATTTGAAGCGCAAAGGGCGTCATTCTGGCTTCCGTATAACGCATTGCCGCAGCACCGTCTCCATCTACTGATCCGAAATTTCCGTGACCGTCCACTAAGGGATAGCGGATGGAAAAATCCTGCGCCATTCGCACCATGGCATCATAGATCGAGGAGTCGCCGTGAGGGTGGTATTTACCCATTACTTCACCGACGATACGGGCGGATTTTTTATGCGGCTTGTCCGGGGTAACCCCCAGCTCGCTCATTCCGTATAGAATTCTTCTGTGTACTGGTTTCAGCCCATCTCTTACATCGGGAAGGGCTCTTCCTACGATTACGCTCATGGCATAATCGATATAGGAGTTCTTCATCTCATCGTGGATCTCATGCTGTATTAGTTTTACATCATCCAAAAAGCTTGTCATTCTCATCCACCTCCTATATATCTATCGTCGCATATTTTGCGTTGTCTTCAATAAATTTCTTTCTCGGCGGAACCTTGTCGCCCATAAGCGTTGTAAAAATCTCATCGGCTGCTGTCATATCATCAATGGTTACCTGAATCAGTGTCCTGCTATTATAATCCATGGTTGTTTCCCATAGTTGATGAAAGTCCATTTCTCCAAGACCCTTGTACCGCTGAATTCCTGCTTTTCCAGGTTTGTCAGCAAGCTCTGCCATCAATTTTTCCTGTTCTTTTTCCGAGTAGGTGTAATAAACCTCTTTGCCCTTTTTTGTCTGGAAGAGAGGCGGCTGAGCAATATAAACATAGCCTCCCTCAATAAGGGGAGTCATATACCGATAGAAGAACGTGAGCAGAAGCGTACGAATATGCGCTCCGTCCACATCAGCATCGGTCATAATGATAATTTTGTGATATCTCAGCTTTTCTTCGTTGAAATCAGAGCCGATGTTGCACCCAAAGGCTGTAATCATGTTCTTGATTTCTTCAGAATTCAGTATCTTATCCAGCCTTGCCTTCTCTACGTTGAGAATCTTACCGCGCAGCGGAAGAATGGCTTGTCTTTTCCTGTCACGTCCTGACTTTGCGGAACCGCCGGCAGAATCTCCCTCTACCAGGAAGATTTCGGAGAGAGCAGGATCTTTCTCAGAACAGTCTGCCAGTTTACCCGGCAGGGTAAGACCATCCAGTACGCCCTTTCTTCTCGTCATTTCACGCGCTTTTCTTGCGGCTTCTCTTGCTCTTGCAGCTCTCAGGCATTTATCC
>JARBUO010000029.1 GCA_029239605.1 Bacillota bacterium
CCCGTCGTGGATAAGATCGTAGGCCCCGGAAACGTGTATGTGGCTGCCGCAAAGAAGCTGCTCTTCGGTCAGGTTGATATTGATATGATCGCAGGACCCAGTGAAATCCTGATCATCGCAGATCAGGAGGCAAACCCGGTATACATTGCAGCGGATCTCATGAGTCAGGCGGAGCATGATGCGATGGCGTCGGCCGTACTGCTGACCACCAGTGAAGAGATTGCAAAGGAAACCCTGCAGGAAATCACCCGGCAAAAGGAATCTCTGAGCCGGAAAGAAATCATTGAAAAATCACTGGAAAGTTTCGGCGCTGTCATTCTATGCGAAAGCATGGACGGCATGATCCGGCTGGCCAACGAAATTGCACCGGAGCATCTTGAACTGATGGTAAAGGAGCCAATGCAATATCTGCCGCTGATCAAAAATGCCGGATCGGTATTTTGCGGGGCGTATGCACCGGAACCCCTTGGGGATTATCTTTCTGGTACTAACCATGTTCTTCCAACCTCGGGCACAGCAAGATTTTCTTCGCCTCTGGGAGTAGACAGTTTCCAGAAGAAAATGAGCTACACCTATTACACGAGAGAAGCTCTTGCTGAAGATCAGGAGGACATCCTTGTCCTTGCCGGAAAAGAAGGTTTGGATGCTCACGCCAATTCCATCCGGGTAAGATTCTGATCAGCGGAAAGCCTTAGTCAATTTCAACAAAGTGAGGTTAAAATAAATGACGTACGAACTAAACGAAAAAGTTAGAAATCTGATTCCCTATGATCCGGTGGCAGGGGATTATGAAGTCAGGCTTGATGCCAATGAAAGCTTCATTGATCCGGGGAAACTCTTCCGCGATGAATTTATGGCAGCGGTTGCCTCGGTGGATTTCAACCGGTACCCCGATCCTTCCGCCGCGGAGCTCCGGAATAAAGTTGGCGCTTTTTACGGAATTAATCCTGAGAATATCGTTGCAGGTAATGGATCTGATGAGCTGATAACCGTAATTTTGGGGGCATTTCTGAGGCCGGGAGATAAACTGCTGACCTTTTCTCCGGACTTTTCCATGTACCGTTTTTACGGTGAAGTCTACGAAAAGACCAACATCGTTGCGGAAAAGCAGGAGGATTTGATTCTGACTGCAGGGGATGTCATCGATGCGGTGAGAAAAAATCGTCCGGATGCGGTGCTGCTCTCCAACCCGTGCAGTCCCACTTCTTTCGTGATGAGCCGGGAGGACGTACTCCACATCGTTGAAAACACAGACGCATTGATCATTCTCGATGAGGCCTATATGGACTTTTCAGATCAATCCATCATGAAGGTTGCAGAAAAATACGACAATTTAATTTTACTCAAAACCTGTTCAAAGGCGCTGGGACTTGCAGCAATCCGTCTGGGCTTTGCTGTTTCCTGCCCGAAAATCATCCAGGCGCTGAACAGTGTTCGCTCTCCGTATAATGTCAATGCGCTGACGCAGGCCATCGGTACAGCAATCTTTTCAAAACCTGACTACATAAGAAAAGCAGTGGATGAGATCAAGAAATCCAGAACCTGTCTTTATGAGCGTATGCTTGAACTTGCAAAGCTTCCGGGAGTGAGAAGCCTGATCAAACCGGAGACCAATTTTGTATTTGTGGAGTTCGAAAACGCCGAATTCGTGTATAATGAACTCAAGAAGCACTCGATCATTGTGCGAAAGCTGGGGGATTATCTCAGAATTACAGCGGGAACCCAGAAGGAGAATGACCGGGTCGTTCAGGCTCTTGAGGAAATTCTCAGAAGTGCCGGTTGAACGCCGCATCGCAAAGTTGAAGTTTGAAAAGGACAAATGAAGATAAATCGGAGGGTACCACCATGAGAACCGGATACGGAAAGAGAGAGACCAGAGAAACGAAGATTGAACTGACGCTGAATCTTGACGGAAATGGAAATTATCAGATCGAAACGGGAATTGGATTCTTCGATCATATGATGGCTGCCTTTGCTGTCCACAGCGGATTTGACCTTGACATCAAATGCATTGGAGATCTGGAAGTGGATTGTCATCACTCCATTGAGGATATGGGCATCGTTCTTGGGCAGGTTTTTTCCCAGGCCACTGCAGATAAAAAGGGTATTGCACGGTATGGCAATTTCACCATTCCCATGGATGAATCTCTTGCTTCCTGCAGTGTTGATATCAGCGGGAGACCGTTCCTTGTGTTCAATGGTACGTTTGGTGACTATCGACTCGGTGCCATGGATTCTGCAATGGTAGAGGAGTTTTTCAGAGCCTTTGCCATGAACGCCGGGATTACGCTCCACATCAATCTTCACTACGGTAAGAACGATCATCATAAAGCGGAGGCCATTTTCAAGGCTGTTGCCCACGCGCTGAAGGCAGCTGTGAAGATTGAGCGGGAAGACGTTCTGTCATCCAAAGGGAGCCTGTAACTGAGCACTGCGGGGACCAGCAGAAACAAGGAAAAAGGAAAATAGTATATGATAGGAATTATCGATTACGGCGCAGGAAACCTTTTCAGTCTGAAAAACGCTTTGGATTTTCTGCAGCTGGAAAATAAAATAATCTCCTCTATGGAGGAGATACGGGAAGCCGACAAGCTGATTCTTCCGGGTGTGGGGGCATTTCCCGACGCCATGAGAATGCTGCATCAGTCGGGTCTTACTGAAACCATTGTGGAAGAAGCGGGAACAAAGCCGCTCCTGGGCATTTGTCTCGGGATGCAGATCCTCTTTGAGTGGGGCTATGAATTCGAAAAGGTCAGAGGACTCGGATTGATTCCGGGTGAGGTAACCCGAATCAATGCGCCGGGCCTGAAAATTCCCCATATGGGCTGGAGTGACGTGAAAATTGAAAATCAGTGTACCCTTTCCCAAGGGATCATAGAAGGGCAGCGGTATTATTACGTCCATTCCTACAAAGCCGTTACGGAGAAGCGATATGTGTCGGTCTACAGTGAGTACGGCGATTATATTCCCGGACTGGTATTTAAGGACAGGGTGTTCGGAACCCAGTTTCACCCGGAAAAAAGCGGAGAAATCGGACTGCGGTTGTTAGAACGTTTTGGAGGAATGGAATGATTATATTACCTGCGATCGATATTAAGGATGGGCAGTGCGTCCGCCTTACAAAAGGAGACTTTGCCACCGTAGAAAAAGTGGCAGAGGACCCGATGGAAACTGCACTGCGCTTTCACAGTGCCGGAGCGGACTGGATCCACATGGTGGATCTGGACGGTGCCAAGGAAGGAAGCCTGAAAAACAGTGACGTATTTCTCGGAGTGGCACAAAAATCAGGTCTGAAGGTAGAAATCGGCGGTGGAATCCGCAGCATGGAGAGCATTGATTATTATCTGAGCGAAGGGATTGCAAGGGTTATCCTCGGATCGGCTGCAATCTCCAATCCTGACCTTGTGAAAGAAGCGGCGAACCGGTACGGAGACCGTATTGCGGTGGGAATTGATGCCAGGAACGGTATGGTGTCCGCAGACGGTTGGCTGAAGGACAGCGATATCGATTATATTGATCTTGCACAGCGGATGGAAGACATCGGAATCAAATACATTATTTTTACAGACATTTCAAAGGATGGAACCTTATCAGGACCAAACCTGGAGCAGCTTTCCCGTATCAATGAAGCTGTGAGCTGCGAGATCATCGCAAGCGGCGGCATCCATACTTTGGAAGATATCAAGGCACTGAAAGAGATGCGTCTCTACGGAGCTATCTGCGGAAAGTCTATTTATAAGGGAACGCTATCCCTAAGGGAAGCGGTAGACTGCTGCAAAGAATAATCTGCAGCTAGAACGACCATCCTACGGTGTCGCCGCTAAAGCCTTTAACGGCTGTAAACAGTAACCATAGAACAGCCGCAATCTGCTGACAGGAGAATACTTATGCTGGCAAAGAGAATCATACCCTGCCTTGATGTCCGGGACGGAAAGGTAGTAAAGGGGATTAATTTTATAGGAATCAAAGAGGTGGGTGATCCGGTGGAATGTGCCATCGCCTACGATAAACAGGGAGCAGACGAAATCGTATTTCTGGATATCACAGCTACCCACGAGGGAAGAGGCACGATGCTGGACGTTGTGCGGAGAACTGCGAAGAATGTTTTCGTTCCCCTCACCGTAGGGGGAGGAATTCGTAGTGCAGAGGACTTTCGTGAGCTCCTCAGGGCCGGCGCCGATAAAGTGTCCGTAAACTCAGCAGCAATTAAAAATCCGGCTATCATTTCGGAAGCTGCGGCAAAATTCGGAAACCAGTGTGTTGTGGTGGCCATCGACGGCAAGAAGACAGGGGAGAATCAATACAATGTATTCGTAAACGGCGGACGAATTGATACCGGTGTGGACGCCATCCAGTGGGCGATTGAAGCAGAACGTCTTGGCGCCGGTGAAATCCTGCTTACCTCCATGGATGCGGACGGAACCAAACAGGGTTTTGACATTGACATGCTCAACGCCATTTGCAATGTGGTCAATATCCCTGTCATAGCCTCAGGGGGCTGTGGTACCCTGCCTCACTTTACGGAGGTATTTACAAAGACCTCTGCCGATGCTGCTCTGGCAGCGTCAATCTTCCATTACGGAGAGCTGACGGTTCGCCAGGTAAAAACAGAAATGAGGGACAATGGGATCCCTGTCAGGATGGTATAAAGCACAATGGCGGGATACAAAGCGTTAGAAGAACCGCAAGGGAGGAATAGAATGGATCTATCAAAGTATTTCATTAAAGCACCTTTGATTCCGGCCATCGTACAGGATGCCGCTTCAAAAGAAGTGCTGATGCTTGCCTATCTGAATGAAGAGAGCATGCGAAAGACAATTGAAACGGGGTACACCTGGTTTTTCAGCCGATCCAGAAATGAACTCTGGAACAAAGGTGCAACTTCAGGGCATGTGCAAAGGGTAATTCGAATGACAGGAGACTGTGATGACGATACGCTGCTCATTGAAGTTGAACAGACAGGCCCCGCCTGCCATACGGGAAATAAAACCTGCTTTTATCAGGACCGCATCCCGGTTTCCGGTGATGTAGCTGAGAGCAAGGAATGTGCCTCGGCACCGGAAGATAAGACTGGGACTGGAGCCCCTTCCTGCATTGAAAGCGGGAGCGGGGTGAACGGGGATGCAACCGCTTTGGAAGAACTTTATCAGGTTGTTCTGGAACGGCATTGTACCTATACAGAAAATTCCTATACCTGCTATCTGTTTGAAAAGGGTTTGGATAAGATCCTGAAAAAATGCGGCGAGGAGTGCAGTGAAGTGATCATTGCAGCCAAGAATGCTTCGTTGCTGACCGGTGATCATAAACAATCCGCCATGGAAGATACGAAAAATGAAATCTGTGATCTTCTTTATCATCTGACAGTACTTTTGGTCAACGAGGGGATTCGTTTGGATGAGATCAACGGGATTCTGAAAGAACGAAGCCGGAAAATCGGAAACCTGAAAACATTCCACACTACAGATCATAACAGCTGATTGAAATGCAAAAAAAGCCGTCTTGATTCCTCCCGGTTCGGAGGTCAAGCCGGCTTTTTTTTCGCTGTTAACTCAAAACAAGTTTTTCTATGGCTTTTGCGACACCGTCTTCATTGTTGTTCGTTGTTACGTAATCTGCTGCATCTTTCAGTTGATCCACTGCATTTGCAACTGCGACACCCATGCCGGCATACTGTATCATCTCGATATCGTTGAAATTGTCTCCAAAGCAGATAATTTCAGAAGGCTTTATCCCCTTCTGGGCGGCATAGCGCTCAATTGCAATTCCTTTGTTTACCTGCTCTGCACAGATGTCAAAGGTACCTGCCCAGGAGCTTGTCACAGAGATGCCCGGTATTTCGTTCAGCAGCTTATAAAGCTCATCTCTGGCATTCTCTTCTGCGCCGCAGTGCGCCAGTACTTTGTAGATGCTGTCCTTACCGGCTACTTCAAAGGGATCTACTTCTACGATTGGAAAACGTTCCTGCTCTTCCAGCTTCTTATTTAAATCGTAGAAGCGTGACATATAGTCAGTCAGTTTTTGCGTATAGAATTTTTCTTCTCCGTAAAAATGAAAATAAAGCTCTTTTCCCTGGAGCAGTGTGAAGACCTCCGTCAGCGGATTGGGTTCGATGTGTTTTCCATATAGAACGCTTCCGCCAGCTTCTTTTATGAGGGCTCCATTGCAGGATAAGATGGGCGTATTCAGGTTGAGTTCTTTGGCAAAGCCCTTTGCTCCGCCGAAAATTCTCCCGGTTGCCAGCATAAATTCGATGCCTTGTTCTGAAACTTTATGTATGATGCTTTTCGTATATTCGGAAAGCGTATTATCATCTTTCAATAATGTTCCATCCAGGTCGCTTACGATTAGTCGATACATAATACCTCCTTTTGTAAAAATGTGATCGCTGTAAAAATATATCTATAATAACTGTCATGATCGTCACAAACGCGGCCATGGCAGTGGCAAACCGTTATTTCACCGGGCGGATGCTTACTTCCCCCGTATTCAGTGTACCGGAAGTCCCATCTTCATAGCGGACGACCAAACCTCCGTTGTCATCAACATCTAACGCATATGCCGGGATTCCTTTGCTAAAATCCCGTTCTTCATGGGCTTTTCCGGAAGCCAGAATCCTGATCTCTTTCCCCAGCACCATGGATCTGCTGCGGTACTCTCCGATAAAATTTTTGGATTCCAGTTCCTCATTCATCGTTAGAACCTGATTGATTACCTCCGCAATCAGCCGGTTGCGGGAAGGTGGAAGGAGCCCGTCTTCATCATTACAATGACTGCCTTTCGCTTCACCGTGAAAGAGAGACCCTGCTACTTCTGAAAGTGCTTCTGGAAATTCCTCAGCTGTGGTGCTGTAGTTGATTCCGATCCCAAGGACGATATGTTCAATTTGCCCTGTTTCAAAATCGGTGACAGCTTCCGTCAAAATGCCGCAGACCTTTTTCCCGCCAGCATAAAGGTCATTCACCCATTTAATGGAACAGGAGACTCCCGTTACTTTTTCAATGGCCCTGCATACTGCTACGGAAGCAGCTGTGGTAATTAGAACACCTTTGGAAGCATCAAACCGAGGCTTCAGAATAAAGCTCATATAGATTCCTCTGGATGGAGGTGAATAGAAACTTCTCCCCATTCGTCCCCGGCCTTTGGTCTGCTCTTCTGTAACGACAACAGTACCTGCGGGAGCGCCCTCCAGCGCCATCTTCTTTGCGGTAAGGTTGGTGGATTCCACTGTTTTAAATACGTGGACAGAACAGGAGGAGACTGAAGGACTGATGTGGGGATAAATTCCCTCCGCTGACAGCAAATCGCTGTCTGGTGCAAGGCAATAGCCCTTATTTGTGAGGGCATCTATGGGGTATCCCTCTTTCCGTAGTTCACTGATGGCTTTCCAAACGGCAGCTCTGGATAGATTCAGCCGTCCGGCCAGTTCTTCGCCGGATATGGTGACTCCCTTATTCTCTTCGAGTGCTTTCAATACATTTCCCTTGGTTGACATTTAATGCACACCTTCCCTTCCAATAGAATTATACCCTATCCAAAGAAATTTTTCGACTCAAAAATCCCCTGCCAAAATACGGTTGAAGAATCATGAAAAATTAACATGTGTTTGAGCTACCATCGGTTGTATCGGAGGAAGGGGGACAGTATAATGTGGATAGCAGGGGAAGAAGGGGGATAAGATGATGAAAAAAAGCAAAATTATGGCTTTGGCAGCGGTTGCGATGCTGGTTCTTTCGATAATGCTTGGGGGTTGTGCAGATAGAGAAATGCCTGTTTCAACCAGCTTTGCCATAGAGGGCAGCGTAACAAAGGAAAGCAGTGAGCATTTGGAACTGGATCTGAATGTCCCTGTGCTTTCTGGATTTGATGCAGCGAAAACAATCAATGAGATGATCAGAAAAAATACCGAAAAAGCAAAAAAAGAGGTAGAAGATGCGGCCAGGTATCTCGGTGAAGACGGATCAACCATGAAAGCGGGATTAACCGTTGGCTATTTGTATTCGAAGAGCGGAAACATTGTATCACTATGGCTGATGTATGCCAATTATACAGGAGGAGCACACGGGCTTTATTGGGTAGAGCCTTATACGTTCAACACCACGACCAATGAAATTTACCGTTTCACAGACCTGTTCCGGGAAGGAAGTGCCTCTGCTGCCTTTATCACGGATCAGATTCTGAAAAAAATACAGGAAAATCCGGATCTATACTTTACCAGCGCGGAAGAGACAGTCAAGAAGTATCATAACGATTACTTCTATTTTATCAATGGGAACCAGGTGGTCGTGTTCTTTCCCTTGTATGACATCGCGCCTTATGCGGGAGGAATTCAATTTTTTGTTTTTCCCGCAGAAGAATTGAAAGATCTGCTGAAACCGGAAATTTACAGTGCCATCAAAGATGCAAAGCCGGTGGATACAAAGGGGACGATATTAGAATATTAAAAATTCCTACCGTTTTGATAGAAATTTTCTATAATCGTGAGAAATTAGTTGAATTCCTACTTTTCCTATTGTACCATATGTGTATATAAACAATGAAATACGGTGGTGATAAAATGAAAATTTCGACAAAAGGTCGGTATGCTCTTCGCCTCATGCTTGATTTGGCTATTAATTTCACAGGTGAATATATTTCCATTAAAAGTATTGCCGCAAGGCAGGACATCTCCGAAAAATACCTGGAGCAGATCATAACACAGCTGAATCGAGCGGGTTATGTGAAGAGCGTCCGGGGAGCCCAGGGTGGGTATATGCTCTCCAAGGCTCCGTCAGAATATACAGTGGGAATGATCTTGCGTTTGATGGAAGGCAGCCTTGCTCCTGTCAACTGTGCTGAAGATGAAGAGTCCTGCGACAGAGCCTCCCGCTGTGTTACGCAGGAGGTGTGGGTTCAGATCCAAAAGGCGGTGGAGGATGTGGTGGATAACATTACTCTGGAGAATCTGGTAACCCGTTATCAGGAAAAGGCAGAACCGGTCTACATTATCTAGGAAGAAACAGCACTTGATATAGGAATCCAAAGACACGTATTGGCTGATTGCCTGAAGAACGCAATAGGAACAGCATTCCGGCATCGGAATGCTGTTTGTTATATCCAAATGAAGCAGTCAGCGCCCATCGGATAAAGAGGGATAAAAGACAGGGATTTCCGATTCTCGCAGCAGTACTGAGAGGCACTGAAGCCTATGTGGTGAAAAAGTGAAAAAAAGTGTTGACAATGGTTCCTATACAGAGTATTATTAGTTTAATTTTAAATTTCATATTAAATTGATAGGAATAGTATTAAATAAAAAGGAGATGAACGACGATGACAGAAAGGAAAGATAGAAAACTAAGATTTGAAACGCTGCAGATCCATGCAGGACAGGAAAATCCAGATCCGGCAACGGATGCGAGAGCCGTACCGATTTATCAGACGTCTTCCTACGTCTTTAAGGATTCTGCAACTGCTGCAGGAAGATTCGGATTGACAGAAGGCGGAAATATCTATACCAGAATCATGAATCCCACTTCAGATGTATTTGAACAGCGTATTGCTGCATTGGAAGGCGGCATCGGCGCACTGGCCCTTTCCTCTGGTGCAGCGGCTGCAACCTATGCAGTGCAAAACATCGCGCATGCAGGAGATCATATCGTCGCAGCAAAGACGATTTACGGCGGTACATATAATTTATTTGCCCATACCCTGAAGGATTTTGGGATTGAAACCACGTTCGTAGACCCTGATGAAGAAAATGGTTTCCAAAATGCCATCCAGGAAAATACCAAGCTGATCTTCATTGAGACCCTTGGAAATCCTGCCTCCAACGTCATCGATATTGCGGAAGTGGCAGAGATTGCACATAAAAACAGGATTCCGCTCATCGTCGACAATACCTTTGCTACACCATTTCTGCTCAGGCCAATCGAGCACGGTGCTGATATCGTCGTTCACTCCGCTACGAAATTCATCGGCGGTCATGGAACCTCCATCGGAGGCGTCATTGTGGATTCCGGAAAATTCGACTGGGCTGCTTCCGGAAAATTCCCTTATCTGACAGAGCCGGATCCAAGCTATCACGGTGTGAGATTTACCGAAGCGGTAGGTGCCGCTGCTTATATCATCAAAGCTCGTGTTACACTGCTCAGAGATACCGGTTCCGCGCTGAGCCCGTTCAATTCTTTCTTGTTCCTACAGGGACTGGAAACCCTTTCTCTAAGAGTGGAACGGCATGTATCCAATACGCTAAAGGTACTTGATTTCCTGAACAATCATGAGAAGGTTGTTCAGGTAGATCATCCTGCATACTCCGCTGGGAAAGAAAAAGCGGCATACGATAAATACTTCCCCAATGGCGCAGGCTCCATTTTTACATTTGAAATTAAGGGAGGCGCAGCAGAAGCGCAGGCCTTTATCGATAAGCTGGAGATCTTCTCACTGCTTGCAAACGTAGCTGATGTGAAATCTCTTGTAATCCATCCGGCCAGCACAACCCATTCTCAGATGACAGAGCAGGAGCTGCTTGCCGCAAGGATTAAACCAAACACAATAAGACTTTCCATCGGAACGGAACATGTCGATGACCTCATCGAAGACCTTGCAAACGCTTTTGATGCGATCAACTAAAAAAGAAATACAGGAAATGGCTGCACCGACCGGCAAGGCAATGCCCGCAACCGGTGCAGTCATGAATCAGAAGATGAGAAGACGAAGCCGATGAGAAAACGAGTTTAGGTAAAATCTGTATCGCCCTGTACATGTCCGGAATTCCTTGACTTTTCACTGCTTGAACGCTACAATATATGTTTGTCGGGAGGGACGAGATCCTTATCTGATAACATTGCCCGGATGAGCACCGCTGCAAGGTATGATACAAAGCAGCAGCAAAATTCGATGCTACGGACAAGAGAGGAGCGAAAACGCAGTAAATGATTGAAATAAAAAATTTGTCGAAGTTTTTCAGTACGGAAAACGGTGACTTTGCGGCAATCAATGGTATCAACCTCACCATAGAAGACGGAGATATCTTTGGTATCATCGGAATGAGCGGAGCAGGAAAAAGCACGCTGATTCGATGCATCAATCTGCTGGAAAAACCCAGCGAAGGACAAATCCTGATTGACGGTCAGGACATCACCGCTTTGGAGGGAAGAGAACTCTTAACCCTCAGAAGAAAAATCGGAATGGTGTTTCAGCGGTTTAATCTGCTGATGCAGAGAACCATAAGGGATAATGTGGCTTTCCCACTGGAGATTGCCGGAGTAGAAAAGAAAAGTCGGCTGGAGCGTGTGGATGAACTGCTGGAGATTGTCGGGCTGACTTCCAAGGCAGGCTCCTACCCCGTACAGCTTTCCGGTGGACAGCAGCAGAGAGTCTCCATTGCGAGAGCACTGGCCAATCACCCGTCGCTTCTGCTTTGTGACGAACCGACATCTGCACTTGACAGCCTGACTACAAATTCAATCTTAAAGCTGTTAAAGGATATTAATCATAAGCTTGGGGTTACCATCATCATCATTACCCATGAAATTGCGGTGGTGGAAAAGATCTGCAACAAGGTTGCAATCATTGATGAATCCAGAATTATCGAACAGGGACTTGTAAAGGATGTCATATCCAATCCGCAGCAGGATGTTACAAGGAAGCTGCTGGAGAGGGGGGAACTGGCATGAGTGAGTTCTTTGCACAATATGGAGATCTGCTGATCAAAAACACCTGGGTTACGATTTATGTTACTACGCTGTCCACGTTCTTTTCCTATGTATTCGGTGTTCCCCTTGGTGTACTGCTGGTCATTACGCAGCCCCATGGAATCTGGGCACACAAGACACTGAATTCAGTTCTTGGGTGGATTGTGAACATTGGGCGGTCCATTCCTTTTATCATATTAATGGTGGCACTGATGCCTTTGACGAGGCTTGTCATGGGAATTGCCATCGGCCCTAACGCGGCGATCCTGCCACTGGTAATCGCAGCGACCCCCTTTGTGGCAAGACTGGTGGAGAGCTCACTGCAGGAGGTAGACGCAGGAGTCATCGAGGTGGCTCAATCTACAGGATCAACCATCGGTCAGATTGTTTGGAAAGTAATTCTGCCGGAAAGTCTTCCCTCTATGGTGCTTGGAGCATCCATTACCTTCATCACACTTCTGGGCTATATGGCCATGGCCGGTGCCATCGGTGCAGGCGGTCTGGGAGATGTCGCCATAAGGTACGGATATTATAAATATCAGACTGATATTATGATTGCTACCATCATCATATTAATTATTTTAGTAGCGGTTATTCAGCTTCTTGGAAATGGGATATCGAGAAAGATTGATCGAAGAATTAAAAAATAGTTCGGGTAATATGAGTTCCCTGACGAACTCGTTTAAATAACAGAAACAATACCGTTTAGGTTTTGTTTCAATATAAAGAGGAGGAGATATTATGAAAAAGACCATAGCATTGATACTTATTTTAATCCTGACAGCCATCGCTTTTGCAGGCTGCGGCGGCGATGCAAAAAGTGAAGGAGAAGGCGGAGCGGAAACACCTGACACAACTGTGCTGAAGATTGGCGCATCCACCGTACCCCACGCTGAAATTCTGGAATTTGTAAAACCGATTCTTGCAAAAGAGGGAATTGATCTGCAGATTACAGAATACACTGATTATGTTATCCCCAACACTGCTGTAGAAAGTCATGAACTGGACGCAAACTACTTCCAGCACGTGCCATATCTGGATAGCTTCAATCAGGAAAACGGAACACATCTTGTTTCTGCATTTGCAGTACACTATGAACCAATGGGATTATTTGCAGGAAAGACAGCTTCTCTCGATGCAATTGCTGACGGCGCGACCATCGCGGTTCCAAACGATCCGACTAATGAAGCAAGAGCGCTTCTGCTTCTTGAGCAGGAAGGGCTGATTAAATTGAAGGACGGCGTTGGACTGGATGCAACACCCAACGACATTGCTGAAAATCCAAAGAATCTGAAGCTGTTTGAAGCAGAAGCTGCGGCAGTTGCCCGTTCCATCCAGGACGTTGACTTTGCAATCGTCAACGGCAACTATGCACTGGAAGCAGGACTCAAAGTATCAGATGCTCTCGCAATCGAAAGTGCTGACTCCGAAGCGGCTCAGACCTTTGCAAACATCGTAGCAGTATATGAAGGCGACGAAACGAAACCCGCGATTCAGGCATTGCAAAAAGCTCTGACATCAGACGAAACAAAGAAATTCATTGAAGATACGTATCAGGGATCTGTAGTTCCGGTGTTCTAGGCCATTCAAAAACATACGGGAATATGAACGAATAAAGTATAATTAAGACATCAGGGTGTAACTTAAGTTACACCCTTTTCTCATTTTCAAGCTGAATGGCTTTCGGATATTTATCTTTGAAAAAACTTAAAATATATCTTGACCTTCCCCTGCGGTGGAACGTTTATACTTAGGCTAGCTTAAGGATACTTTGCATTTCATGGACTTGATTTGCTGTATTCCAAGGCTTGGAGGTGAAACATGTATCGGATCAGCGAATTTTCAAAAATAACGAGTCTCTCTGTAAAAACATTGCGGTATTATGATGACGAAGCCATCCTGGTGCCCGCCTGCCGGGACCCCGAGACGGGTTACCGATATTACAGTGAGGAAGATTTCCGCAAGGCTCAGCAGATTTTGCTGCTTCGCAGTCTGGAGTTTTCCATAGCGGAAATCAAAGATGTCCTTACAAACTGCTCGGATGAATCGGAGCTCACCTGGTACTTAGAGGAAAAAAGAATCATGGTGGAAGAGCGAATTCGGAGGCAAAAGGCGCTGATCAAAAAAATGAACCTCTATATCAAACCGAAAGATAGGGAGGAAAAAAAGATGAGTTATCAAATTGAGGTAAAGGATATTCCTGCGGTCACTGTGGCGGCGATCCGCTACCGCGGGAAATATGATGAGGTCGGTAAATACATCGGTACGCTGTACAAAGCGGCAAAGGATCTTGCTGCCGGAGCACCCATCCAGTGTTATCACGATGCAGAATATTGTGAGGGTGATGCGGATCTGGAGCTGTGCCTTCCAACGAAAAAACGCATCAGTCATCCGGATGTTGAGGGAAAGCAACTGCCTGCGATACGGGCAATCTGCACGTCACATTTGGGGAGCTACAGCAAACTGAATCTTGCCTATAAGGCAATCTTTGACTATGCAGGTGCCCATGACCTTACCTGTCTGACACCGTCAAGAGAAGTTTATCTGAAAGGCCCTGGGATGATTTTCAAGGGGAACGAAGCCAGTTATATTACTGAGATCATCGTACCCATTCAGGAGAGGTAGCAGATGAAAAACAATGAAAGTTCAGGCGGTTTAGAACAAAAAATGGACTATAAAAAGGAATACAAGGACCTGTATCTGCCGAAATCACAACCCTCAATGATCCAGGTACCGCCCATTCCGTTTATCATGGTAGACGGCCGGGGAAATCCCAATGACAAAACAGGGGAGTATCCGGATGCGGTAGGTCTGTTGTATGCATTGACCTACACCATTAAGATGAGCGGCAAAGGAAAGCAAGTTCCTCCGGGATATTTCTCCTATGTGGTTCCGCCGCTGGAGGGACTTTGGTGGCTTGCCGGGGGCAAAGAAGCTGAAGGGGATTTCTCCGAAAAGGATCAATATTGCTGGACCTCTATGATCCGCCAGCCGGAATTTGTGACGGAAGAGATCTTTGAACAGGCGAGGGAAGCGGTGAGTCGGAAAAAGCCCGCTCTTGACAGTACTAAGGCGCGGCTGGTGACTTATGAAGAAGGCCTCTGTATTCAGATGATGCATCTGGGTTCTTATGATGACGAACCCCGTTCTCTTGAATTGATGAAGCAGTTTATGGAAGCGCAGGGACTGCGCAATGCCATAGGCGATATAGGGCCTGATGGTATGGTAAAGAGGCACCACGAGATCTATTTAAACGATCCCACAAAAACGGCGCCAGCCAAACTGAAAACCATATTGCGGCATCCAGTAAAGTAAAAAATACATTTACACCGCTGATTTAGAAGAGTCAGCGGTATTTTTTTACCCCCTGGCAGAGCAGTGCCAGATCTACAGCCTGAGAAATCATACAGATTGAAATACCGGGAATCCATGGTATAATTAGGGAATAATAAGTGCAGAAAGCTTGCAATTGCCATTATCAATACGGGTGTTTCGCAAAGAAAGCTGCCGTAGGTTTTAAATGTCATTTATTGCTGCGAGGTTGATCAAA
The DNA here is from genome assembly GCA_029239605.1 of Bacillota bacterium. Classification (GTDB taxonomy): domain Bacteria; phylum Bacillota; class Clostridia; order Peptostreptococcales; family Anaerovoracaceae; genus Anoxybacterium. Next base: position 15,220 of record JARBUO010000029.1, read on the forward strand.
TGAGGAGCAAAACTAATAATAATAAGCAAAGGGCCGCAGAAGAATTCAAACCATTGGAGACAGACTCCATTTTTGAAAGTCTCCCGGTCTCTCTCCATATCATCGATGCGGAAGGTGTCATTCTTTATGCCAATTCCAAGTGCCTGGAACGATATGAAATCAATGCTGAAGATTTGGGAAAAATAAGTTTTTCTGAATTCTGGGCAGATGAAGAAAAAAAGGTACTGTGGTTTGATTCCGTAAAGAGAGACGGGGTGGTCAACGACTTTGAAATGCAGCTGAAGACCTCCTCAGGGGCGATATTCTGGGCGCTGGGAAACGGCATTTCCATTCCGTATCAGAATCAGCGTTGCATCCTCTCTGTCCAGATCGACATTACAGAAAGAAAAAGAATGGAATCCGCCCTAAAGAGCAATGAGGAAAAGTATCGGCTATTGACGGAGTTTTCTTCAGACGTGATCTGGATCTTTGACCTCCGGAAAGAGAGACATACCTATATGAGTCCTTCTGTTTATTATATGACAGGCTTTACACCGGAGGAGATTATGAGCATGGACCCCTCCGAAGTGCTAACGCCGGAATCCTATCTGTTGGTACGGGAATCCATCGAGAAAAACCTGAAGGATTTTTTGGCAAATCCCGAGGCACAGAAGCACTACATCATTGAAACACGCCATCTTTGTAAAAACGGTGAGGTGATCTGGGTAGAGGCCTCTACCAAATACCGCTACAATGAACTGGGTGCAATTGAATTGATAGGCGCCAGCCGAAACATCGAAGACAGAAAAAAAGCTGAGCGGGCGGTGCTTTACCTGAGTTACCATGACCAACTGACAGGCCTTTTTAACAGAAGGTTTTATGAGGAGGAAGTTCAGCGGATGAGTTTTCCCAGAAATCTGCCGCTGACGCTGGTCCTGGGAGATGTGAATGGATTGAAGCTTACCAATGATGCATTTGGTCACCTGGCTGGGGATGCGCTTTTGAAACAGTTCGCGGACATTCTGAACAGAGAGCTTCGTGCAGAGGATGTGGCTGCACGAATTGGGGGTGACGAGTTTATCCTTCTCCTGCCGAAAACGGATGCCATTGGTGCTGAGAAAGTGATTCGGCGGATAAAAGAGGCCATCAAGACCCAAAATACCGGGGGTGCCATTTTGTCAGTTTCATTTGGGTGGGCTGTCAAGGAAACCCTTGAAGACAGCTTCGACGTGCTTTTCATGCAGGCTGAGGATCGGATGTATCACCAGAAGCTTTTGGAAAGCGCAGCCATGAAGAATGAGACCATTCAACTTGCAGCGAGAAAATTATATGATCGAAATCTACTGGAGTTCAGGCATTCTGAAAATGTGGCCAGGCTTTCCGTTGACATTGGAAAGGCCATGGGATTGCATAAGGATGTTCTTGCGGATCTTTTGATTTTGGGACGGCTCCATGACATCGGTAAAATCGGAATTCCGGGAGGGATTCTGACGAAGAAAAATCAATTGGATACAGGGGATTGGATTGAGATCAGGCGGCATCCGGAGATCGGATACCAGATTCTGCGTTCAGCAGATGAATATGTCCATCTGGCAGAGGCAGTTCTCTCTCATCACGAATGGTATGACGGCAGTGGATATCCAAGAAATTTGAGAGCGCAGGAAATTCCTTTGACTGCAAGGATCGTTGCAATTGCAGAGGCTTATGATACCATGATCAGCGGCAATACCTTCCGCATGCCAATGCAGGATAAAGCAGCGTTGGAGGAACTTACTTCCCATGCAGGAACCCAGTTTGACAGTGAAATTGTTAAAATCTTTGTTTCTGAGGTCATGGGGAAAACGCTCCAGTAGAAAGTAAAATAGGGAGTGCGTAATACTTAATATGCAAAATGATAGATTGGAAAATGATAGATAAGCAGATATAAATTGGCAAATGATAATCAGTAAATGATAAATAAACCAACCTGATTAATAAACCAATGCAACAGTAGTTAGATATGGAAACACAACAGACAGATGGAGGCTGGAATGAAAAATATCGTCTTAATCGGAATGCCGGGCTGCGGTAAAAGCACAGTGGGAGTTATCCTCGCAAAAATTATGGGCTGCCATTTTATTGATGCCGACCTTTTGATTCAGGAGCAGGAGGGAAGACTTCTCAGCCAAATCCTCGCCACAGATGGTCCTGACGCTTTTAACCAAATTGAAAATAAAGTCAACCTTGCAATCGGCGGATGCAATACCGTTATCGCAACAGGCGGCAGCGTTGTATACGGAAACGAAGCCATGGAACACTACCGGAAAACAGCCATTGTCGTATATTTGCGGCTGCCTCTTGATGAAATTGAGCGCCGGCTTGGTGACATTGCAGAGCGGGGAATCTCTATGAAGGAAGGGCAAACCCTTCAGAATATTTACGAAGAGCGGATTCCTTTATATGAAAAATACGCACATCTCATGATCGATACCATGGGGCTTGATATCAAGGATGCAGCGCAGAAGATAAGAGAGACAGTGGAGTTCTTGGAACGGAATGATGTAAGCCAATTACAATAACCTTTTTATCTTATCACTAGGTTTCATGGAATATGGTTGAAGATCCATCGGAAAGCGGGAGACTGACAGTCTCCCGCTTTTTGCAAGTTAAGCCAGCATCTAATGCTGGCTTAACTGACTGTTTTCAACAAAATATTAATTTGCTGGCCTTTGCTTCATGGATTGGTTAAGAAAACCGTAACAGCGACGCCCAGGCTTAACGCACCCTGATCAGCACTGCTGATGACCATAAGTGTTATAGTAGGGGCAGGCTGGCAATTAGGGCTACTATAATAATTGCTATTACGGACAAAAAGTGTTAAAGGATTGACAATAGCACATTTCGTAAATTAATACCATTGGTCTATTGACAAACAATATTATACGACGTATAGTATTGAATATAAAATAATATTAATGTCAAACTAGTATGAGCAGAAAAAAAGGAGGGTTCGAAATGGGGTTTCAGGTGGGATCAACTCTGCTGGATGCCTGCGTGCTTGCAGTGCTGTCGAGGGGAGATACTTACGGATATATTTTGACGCAAACCATGAGAGATGTTACAGATATCTCAGAATCCACATTGTACCCGGTTCTCAGGCGACTTCAAAAGGATGGCTGCCTGACAACCTACGATCAGCCGTTTCAGGGGAGGAACAGAAGGTACTACGCCATCACTGAGGCGGGTAAGAACAAATATGAGGGATACAAGCGAGATTGGATTTTGTATAAGACGCAAGTCGATCAACTTTTATGTGGAGGGGATGACGATGAATAGATCGGAATTTTTCAGAAATCTGGAACAGGAGCTGTCTCGGATGCCGGCAGAAGAGCGGCAGGCTGCTTTGGATTATTATCATGAGTACTTTGATGATGCCGGAGAAGAAAACGAGCAAATGGTATTAGAAGAGCTGGGATCACCGTATCAACTTGCAGCGAGGATTAAAGCGGATTCTGCAGTACGACAGCTGGATGCAGAAAAACGGCCTACTGTGAAAAAGGGGATTTCTGCAGTATGGCTGGTAATTTTGGCAATTTTCGCAGCACCCATAGCTTTGCCGCTTGCCATTGGCGGCGCAATGCTTGCTATCGGGCTCATTGCGGCTCTGATTGGTATTCTCGTCGCATTGATCATTGGTGTGGCAGCCTTATTTTTCGGAGGGATTCTCGTGGTGGTTTCAGGAGCTGCCGTAATCGCCACAAGTTTGCCGGTTGCAATATTCACCATCGGTGTGGGGCTGGCAGTGCTTGGTATTACAATCCTGGCGGGAATATTAATCGTGCTTGCTGCAAGGGGAATGTTTGGCAGCATCGCAAAGAATATGAACAGACAACTGAATAAAAAATCAAAGGGGGATGAAATAGATGGATAAAACAATAAAGAAACTTGCAATTGCAGCAGCGGTTATGGTTGCCGTTGGGCTGATTCTGGCAGGAGCAGGCTATGCGGCCGGAGGAAATCAGCCCATCCGTATTGATGGAAATGGAATTCACGTAGGTGGAGGCTGGGGGGACAGCAGCGGCAAGGGGGATGCAACCGTTGCCAGCAGCGGCAAACAGGAAACCTTTGAAGAGAAATTAGAGCACTTTACCAGTATTAAAACAGATATGAACCTTTATCCGGTGGAATTGATTGCTGGAGACCGGTATGCAATCGAAGGGGTATATGATACAGGTCTTGGTAAACCGGAATATACTGTGGAAGATGGTACGCTGGTTATTGAAGAGAGAAATGATACCATTTTTAACGTCGGCATGAAACCCGGCATCAATTATGGAGGAAAGCTTGGGGTAAAAGTATACTATCCTAAGGGGGCAGAACTGGAAAATGTGAGCATAAAGGCTTCGGCAGCTGAGCTGTCCTTCCAGGGTATTACCGCGGACTCCGTTGGATTTGAAATCAGCCTGGGAGGGCTGGAAGTGAGTGATATTTCAGCAAAAAAAATCAAAGTAATCCTTGGTGCAGGAGACTGTCTTCTTACAGGATTGAAGGCGGATGATCTGGATATCACAAATCAGCTTGGACAAACAACTTTAAAGGAAACGGACGTTAAGACCTTAAAGGCCAAGGCATTTTCAGGTGATATGACTCTTTCAAATGTCACCGCAGAACAGGGAACGTTGGAACTTGATCTCGGAAAACTGTCTGCTAAAAATCTGAAGACACAGGGCCTTACAGCGAAAAATCAGAGCGGAGATATTATACTGAAGGGAATACTCCAGGGAGATACTGATATAACCTCCAGCCTTGGAACGGTTTTTGTCAGTCCCGGAGCTTCTGAAGATCAGTTCAACTACGAACTGAAAACAAGTCTGGGGACAGTGAAGGCAGGTGGAAATGAAAGCAGCAGCAGTATGCAGGTAAAAAATGAGGCTAAGAATAATATAAAAATCTCTGCCAGTTTAGGAGACATTGAAGTCCAGTTTGCCGAGTAAATTTCGCAGCATAAAGGGGATGCTGTTGCCAACGAACCGGTTTTATAAATAGTACCACTTGAAAGAAGCAGACTAACGCAACTGCGCAGTCTGCTTCTTCTTGTTTTATCTGGCAGCTTTTGCTCTTGCGGTTGAGAAACAGGAATACGGCACCAGAAAATGGGAGAAGCTATTTTCATACAGGCGTAAACTGTGTTATACTATTACGACCGCATCGTCAGACGATGCTAATAAGCTGCCGGATCCCATTCGATCCGGGGCACGAAAGGATGAGATAACAAATGACAAAACAAACCTACTACATTTCAACACCAATTTATTATCCTAGCTCCAATTTGCATATCGGGCATACCTATTGTACCGTAATGGCAGACGCTATGGCCCGCTTCAAGAGGCTGACCGGTTATGATGTGATGTTTTTGACGGGAACCGATGAGCATGGACAAAAAATTCAGAAGGTGGCCGATGCAAAGGGTATGTCTCCGCAGCAGCACGTCGACGAGATCGTTGAAGGCATCAAGGAACTCTGGAAGACCATGGAGATATCCTATGACGATTTCATCCGAACGACAGAACCCCGCCACGTAAAACGGGTTCAGGAAATATTTAAAAAAATGTATGAAAAGGGAGATATCTATAAGGGAGAATACGAGGGTTGGTACTGTACTCCCTGCGAAGCATTCTGGACTGAGACCCAGACTGTGGACGGGAAGTGTCCGGACTGCGGAAGACCTGTTGAGAAGGCAAAAGAGTCCGCTTACTTCTTTAAACTTTCCCAATATCAGGACAAACTGATTGATCTCTTTGAAAATAATCCGGAATTTCTTCAGCCGGACACGAGAAGAAACGAAATGCTGAATTTTGCAAAGCAAGGACTGGAAGATCTCTGTATTTCCAGATCCTCCTTCAGCTGGGGCATTCCTGTGCCCATCGATGAGAAGCATGTCATCTACGTATGGCTTGATGCGCTTTCCAACTATATCACAGCGCTGGGTTATCCCGACGAGCCGGATAAGTTTGAAAAGTACTGGCCGTGCGATGTCCACTTAGTCGGAAAGGAAATCGTAAGATTTCATTCTATTATCTGGCCTGCTATGCTCATGTCTCTTGATGTACCGCTTCCCAAGAAGGTGCTTGGCCACGGCTGGATTCTGCTGGAGGGCGGCAAAATGTCGAAATCCAGAGGAAATATCGTAGATCCGGTGAAGCTCATCGAACGCTACGGCGTAGACGCACTGAAATACTTCCTGCTGCGTGAATATACCTTTGGCCAGGATGGTCTTTACACCAATGAGGTCATGCTAAACAGGATGAACTTTGATCTTGCTAATGACCTTGGGAATCTGGTGAGCAGAACCGTTGCAATGATTGAAAAGTATAACGGTGGAACCCTGCCTGCAGCAAAAGCAGAGGGTGAATTCGACGCCGATCTGAAGGCTGTTGCACTTGGTGCAGCGGAAAAAGTGGAAGCTTATATGGACAAATTCAGCTTCAGCCAGGCGTTGGAAGAAATCTGGGTTGTCATCAGAAGAACCAATAAATATATCGACGAGACCATGCCTTGGGTACTTGCTAAGGATGAATCCACTAAGGATCGCCTGGATACCGTTCTGCATAATCTTGCAGAAGCCCTGCGCATTGTATCGGTGCTGATCTATCCGTTCATGCACACCACCTCCAAGGAAATCAGGAAACAGCTTGGAATCTGGTATGCTGACGTGGTTTGGGAAGATGCCCTGACCTTTGACATGATGGGCGGAGAAAAAGTGAAAAAAGGCAATGCCATCTTCCCGCGGCTTGATGTGGAGAAGGAGCTGGAAGCTCTGGCCGCACTCAACGAAAAGCCGGAAGAGCCGGAGGTACCGCCGACGGAATTTAAACCGGAAATTACCATCGATGATTTTGAGAAGATCGACCTGAAGGTTGGAGAAATCCTCGACTGCAAAAAGCATCCAAAAGCAGACAAACTGCTGGTATCCCAGGTAAAGATCGGTACAGACACGAGACAGATCGTATCCGGCGTGGCAAAATTCTTTACCCCCGAAGAGATGAAGGGAAAGAAGGTTATTGTCGTAGCCAACTTAAAGCCTATCAACCTCAGAGGAGAAGAATCCAAGGGAATGATCCTCTTTGCGGATAACGGAGAACGGCTGGAATTTGTAACCACGGACGCTCCAAACGGAAATTCAGTTCAGTAAAATGATATGAGGCTGAACCTGCTGAAGCCTTTCCTGGGCACACGCTCGCTTCGCTCGGACGGTGCCCTCGAAAAGGCATCAGCAGGTTCAGCATATCTATTTAATCGGGGCGCACCCATATTCATTGCGAACCTTAAATATGGAAAGCCGCCTGGGGAGAGAAATTACCATGTTATTTGACTCACATGCCCACATCAACAGTGAACGTTATGATGATGACCGGGATGAGATTATAGAAGCCATTGAAGCTTCGGATTTGAAATATGTCATGGATATCGGCTACGATTTGGCAAGTTCTGTTCAAGCAGCAGAGCATGCAAAGAAATATTCGTGGTGCTATGCGGCGGTAGGTTGTCATCCTCACGATACAAAGACCATGGATGAAATGACGCTGGATATGATCCGTGCTTTGGCAAAAAAACCAAAGGTTCAGGCCATCGGTGAAATTGGTCTGGATTACTATTATAATCATTCGGAAAAGGATGTACAGCAATATTGGTTCCGGCGGCAGATTCAGTTGGCGCTGGAGCTTAATATGCCCATTGTAATCCATGATAGGGATGCCAATGATGATGTGATGAGAATTCTGAAGGAAGAAGGCGCCTTCAGCGCCCAGCGAAAAGATCAGCTTGGGGATGCCAAAGTGCTCCTCCATTGCTTCTCCGGCAGCAAAGAGCTGGCTTCTCAGTATGTCAAACTGGGCGCAACCATTTCCATCGCAGGCCCCGTCACCTATAAGAACGCAAGAAAAACGGTGGAAGTGGTACAGGAAATCACCATTGAGCATCTTTTGGTGGAAACCGACGCGCCGTATCTTACTCCGGAACCGCTTCGGGGAAAGCGCAACCGGCCGGACTTCGTCAAATATACGGCGAGAAAGGTCGCTGAAATCAAGGGACTTTCCTATGAGGAAACGGCGGAGATCACCTGCAATAATGCGAAGAAATTCTTTTCCATTGAATAATACGCAATAGATATGTCGATTTATTGCAGGCGCAAAAACCTGAACATAGTAAGGGTCAATAGAATTAATATCGTTTAGGAAGAACGGGGTTAAAAGAATGATGCTTTTGAGTGCCATCTTTTCAACTCCGTTTTATTTCATATGCAACCAAAAGAGTATTTTGTTGTCTTATATAGAGAGAAGGAGGTAGTGGGTATGGACGATCATGCAATTATTGAACTGTTTTATTCCAGGTCGGAAACCGCGATCCATGAGACATCACAAAAGTACGGCAATTACTGCAGCCGGATTGCGATGAATATATTGGCAAACAAGGAGGATTCCGAAGAATGCGTAAGCGACACCTATTTTAAAACATGGAATGCAATTCCTCCCCAGCGTCCTGAGGTCCTTCGATCGTTTCTGGGCAGGATTACTCGAAATTTATCTTTGAACAGATATAAGGAAAAGCGCAGACAAAAACGGGGAGGAGATGAAGTTGATCTGCTGCTCAGTGAACTGGAAGGCTGCGTTTCTTCCGACCACACCGTTGAAACGGAGCTTGAAAGGGGCAGGATCGCTGGAACTATCAACAAATTCCTGTATTCCATTGAAATAGAGCATCGGGTTATCTTCATCCGGCGTTACTGGTACGTTGACTCCATCAGTTCCATTGCAAAGCGCCTGGGAGTGAGCGAGAGCAAGGTGAAATCTGTATTATTTCGAACAAGAAACAGACTCAGAGCCTATTTAGAGAAAGAGGGGGTGTGGATATGAAAAGTGAAAAACTGCTGGACGAAATTGGTTTGATTGACGATAGACTCATAGCGGAAGCGGAAACGTATGAGGCAAAAAGAAAAAAGAAAAAGGGGAGATGGTTGGGGCTGGCTGCCGTTGCAGCTTGTGCTGCCATTATTTTTAGCCTTGGATTGATTCCGAAAGAACCAGATCCCTCCCTGGGACTTCCTAAGCTCACAATCAATGAAAATATGGGGGACTATGGGTTTGAGGGATTTTTGGCCTATGACGTTAAAGAGCTATCTGACGGAAATCCATGGAATGAGAATGACAGGATTGATACACTGCCTGTGTTCCGAAACCCGGTAAGCTATGATGCGGCGGGCCTGCCCATCAATGGTTTATCGGAGGAGCAAATGATGCAAACTGCGAAAGATACGGCCGAAACCATGGAGCTTGCAATCGATTCTGTTTCCTTGAGTGCGTCTGGTGATGAGGCTGTTGCGATCTGCGGTGATGTCACCATCAATGCGGAACCAGACGGAGGGATCCGGATCATTTTTGGAAGCAGCGTGCAGCTCCCCGAGGAATACCGTTTCACATTTCATGATACGACGCAAAAGGAGGCACAGGACGTTCTACAGTACCTTTTGTCAGAATATCAAGCAGTGAGCGGACTGAAGTCACCCTCTTTGAGTCTGTTTGGGGACTACAATATTAACGGCCAGAGAACATTCTCCTACGACGCATTTGAATCAGAAGGGGACTTCATCCAAAGAATTCTGGGCTACAACTTTAACCGTATCTCTTTTTCTCCTGATGACGAGGGCAAGCTTTGGATCATTGATCGATACAAAGCGAACTTATCCCAGAAAATCGGGGACTATCCAATTATTACAGCCCAGAAAGCCCGGGAACTCTTGCTTCAGAAGAAATATATCACCAGCGTTCCGGAAAAGATGCCCGGAGAGAAAATGATTGCTGGGGTGGAGCTGATCTATCGAACGAGTCATTACGATGAAATCTTCATGCCGTATTACCGTTTTCTTGTGGAGCTCCCATCCATGAAAATGGAAAACGGTCTAAAAACGTTCGGCGCTTTTTATGTCCCTGCTGTGGGAGAAGCGTATCTGACCAATATGCCTCGATGGAACGGGAATTTTAACTGAAGGAAACCCTAAAAAACAAATGGATCGGGACCGTCATTCACTTTTTGACAGATCCTGCCCCTGTTTTGGAAGAACAGGGGCTTTTTTTGCGGAAAAATAAGAGTAATTAGCTGAAATTTCAACGGTTTTGCTACAAGTTATTACAAAGTTACCCCTTAGAACAAATTATACTGGACATTAGGGAAACGATTCATCTTCCTTGGCCAGTATTTTCACAAATGAGAAGCGACTTGTGCGAAGAAATCGCAAATCTTGATTTCGACTGCAAAAAAGGGGTGTTTGTAATGGAATTATTATTAGAAAATATGCGGAATACGTTACTGGGAAGGTTCTCAAAAGGACCAAGAGAAGCCTCACGGTCGGCTGTACGGCAGTATGCTGGAATCGCAGCAATTCTTCTCAGTTCTATCCTGCTGGGGAGGACTGCCCTTTTTTATGCCGTTTTTCCCTGTGGTATTGCGCTGATTACAGTACTGCTTCATAAGAGCAGGGCAAACATCTACACTTTGCCGCTTATTTTAGGCGGGCTTTTGACCCATTATGGGACAGGCTATGATATTTGGGGTGATGTCATTGCTATCGGCTTATGCGGTGTCCTGTTTTTCTTGTCCGGAAAGCTAAAAATCAGTTTGCTGGTAAAAGCCTTCACTGCAGCAGCGGTCATGGTTTTGACCAAATCAGTATATTTCTTTACCTCACAGCTTGTCTTTATGTTCGATGTTTTTATGATTTTTATAGAAGCACTATTAATTCTAGCATTTGTTTATGTCTTTCACCGATTTTACGGTTTGCTGGATAAAGGGAAAAAGAATACGGGAACAATGGCGGAGGGAATTATCTCTTCTGCTGCCGCCATTGTACTTATGGCGGGAGGGATTGGCGTTGAGACAGTTGCAGGTTTTTCTCCTGTTTACTTCAGTGCGCTTTTCATAACCCTTTTGCTCGGATACAAGATCGGTATCATGGAAGGCGGTGTGACTGGAATTGTGTCTGGCATAACAGCGGTTCTTGTCACTTCGGGATCCCCGGCATTGATTGGCATCTTTGCATGTGCAGGACTGGCCGCCGGCTTTTTTAAAGGTTTGAACCGAATTGCAGCAGGCATGTGCTTTGCGGCGGTCTGTGTAGCTTTCGGCCTCATAAAAGGGTATCCGGAATTATATCTTTCTATTTATGACCCCCTTCTCGCAGCCTTTGTATTTATCATTATCCCCAGGAGAACCATGGGTAAAATTGAATTGCTGCTTGCAAAGATTAGACAGGATCATATCTATGAGGAACTGACCGCCCGGGATCGAATGCAGCTTACGCTTGGGAGATATCTTGATGCATTTGAGAAGTTATCATCCCTCTATAGTTCCAACCGAAACAGAAACAACATTATCGCACTCCAATTTCGCGGTATGGTCAAGGTAACAAGAGCAATGATTGAATCGTTAGAGCAGACAGATCCGTGCATCCTTCCGACAAAAGAAAAATTCACTGTACGGGTTGGCGTTTCCGGGTATGCGAAAGAACGAAATATCTCAGGAGACAGCTATATCTGTGCGGACCTCAAAGAAGGGGATTATATGATTGCCTTAAGTGACGGAATGGGTAAGGGGGAAAGCGCATCGAGAGAGAGCGCACTGACCATAACCTCACTCTTTAATCTGATGAAGGCAGGGTTTGATGTGGAGCTTGCCTTAAAAACAATCAACTCTTTGCTGCTATTTAAATCCACAGAAGAGATTTTCTCAACGGTAGACCTTGGATTGTTCAATAAATATACCGGAAAACTGAAGCTGTTTAAGATCGGCGCTGCTGCAACGTTTATTAAACGGGGAGATAAGGTTGAGACAATAAAGGTATCCGCACTGCCCATGGGAATCGTTGACAGCATCAGAATCAGTCATGTTGAACTGCAGACGCGAAAAGGAGATGAAATTATCATCGTTTCTGACGGAATCACAGAGGCGGACAGAAATGACGGCCAGATGGATTGGATCAGGGAAACCATTTCAAATATCCGGTCTAAAGACCCGCAGACCATGTCTGACCTTATCATCAACAAGGCCGTGGAACGTTATGGAATCAAGGAAAAGGACGACATGACGGTCATCACAGCAATCGTTCATTAAATCAAGTCGCATGGACTGGATCAATCAAGGTACGAATCAGGAATTCTTGTGCGATACCGTCACACACATCAGACGGAAGATGCTCCTCTGATGTACTGCTGGAGAAGATTTGTGTTGGAATATAATGGTTGTTCTTGCATGCAGGCGGTACCGGTGGTAATATGTTATCCGATGTAATACCGAAGGACAGCATTTTGTTGGACAATGTAAAAAAAGCTGCCTTGACATAAAAAAATTACAATCGTTCAACATAAGATGTTCGGGAACGCAGACACTAAATGAAACGGTATAACGGAGGATAAAAAAATGGAACTATGGATTACAGAACAGCAAAATGAGGACGTAAATTTTACCTGCAGGGTAAAAAGAACTATATACTCAGAAAAAACAGAATTTCAGCAAGTGGATATCATGGAAACAGAATATTTTGGAAAGATGATGGTTCTGGACGGCGTGATTCAGACCACTTCTTTTGACGAATTCGTCTATCATGAAATGATTGTACACGTGCCCTTACTTTCCCATCCTGACCCAAAGAGGGTTCTCGTCATAGGCGGAGGTGACGGAGGAAGCGTAAGAGAGATTATCCGTCACAAAAGCGTTGAAAAGGTAGATTGGGTTGATATTGACGGAAGAGTCATCGAAATCTGCAAAGCGTATATGCCCGAATGGAACGCAGCGATCTGGAGCAGCCCTTTGGTTGAACAGAAAACGGATGACGGGCTAAAGCACATGAAGGAATCTCAGGGGATCTACGATGTTATTATCGTCGATTGTTCCGATCCCGTGGGCCCAGGGGAACTGCTTTTTACCTATGAGTTCTATAAAGATATCTTTGGTGCGCTGAAAGAGGATGGTTTGTTTGTACAGCAAACCGAATCACCATTCTATCACAGAGAGCTGATCAAAAGAATTCAGAGGGATGTGCAGTCCATTTATCCGGCTACAGGACTGTATACAGCAAACATTCCAACGTACCCAAGCGGTCTTCACTGCTTTACCATTGGATCAAAGAAGCATGATCCCGTTCATCCTGTCCGGTCTGCAGATTTTGAAACTCGCTGGTACACCGCAAAAACGCATGAGGCAAGCTTTGTACTGCCCCGGTTTGTGGCGGAACTAACGGAACCGGAACGGTAGAATTCCCTATCGGAAGTGGGTGTTAGCCACTTTTTTGTCTGTCCATTCATAAAACAATATGGTACAATGAATTTTTAGAAGGCGTTGATTGAACGATGCACATCTTCGAACCTTCCGTTATATCTACTCCTTTTTTCTATTAAGAAATATCGTTTCTTATTAGATGAAGGGGGAGTGCAGAGAGGGGGGTCCCTCGCCGCAGAAGGAGGGTGCTCAGGCTGCTTGCAGCCGCCGAAGGGAACCATGCCTTTTTGCCCCAAGCTTGCTTGGATGGCAAAACGGACAGCAGGGAGCTAAGCGAGTCGGAGGCCAAAGGCCGTTAGGGTTCCATGGCGGAAGTGGCGAAGCCACTTTTTTACGACAATGTTCCCAGTGGCCTTGAATAGGATACCAAAGGCCGACGAGGAGCGACAGGAAGGAACTGTAAATCAACAACATGATAAAGGATAGAGTGAAAGAAACAATTTTAACAAATC
>JARBUO010000165.1 GCA_029239605.1 Bacillota bacterium
GGAATCTACCCTTACGGAAGCTATGACGGAGAAATCATTTACAACGGTGAATTAAGCAAATTCAAGACCATAAAGGACAGTGAGAGACAGGGAATTGTCATCATCCATCAGGAGCTGGCACTGGTACCTTATCTCAGCATTGCAGAAAACATGTTCCTGGGCAATGAAAACGGAAAGAAATATGCCATCGATTGGGATAAGACCTATGCCAGAGCCGATGAACTGCTTCGAACCGTTGGGTTACAGGAGCGCAGCCATACACTGATCAAGGATATCGGTGTTGGCAAGCAGCAGATGGTGGAGATTGCCAAGGCTCTGGGCAAAAACGTAAAACTGCTCATTCTTGATGAACCCACCGCATCCCTCAATGAAAACGACAGCAGAAATCTCCTGAATCTGCTGCTGGAATTTAAAAAGAAAGGACTAACGTCCATTATCATTTCCCATAAGCTCAATGAAATCTCATATGTGGCGGACAAGATCACCATCCTCAGAGATGGTTCAACCATTGAAACACTGGTCAAGGGCCAGGACAATATTGATGAAGATCGTATCGTAAAAGGCATGGTAGGCAGAGAAATTACCGACCGTTATCCCAAGCGAACCTCCCATATCGGCGAGGTTACCATGGAAGTCCAGGACTGGACAGTTTATCATCCGCTGTACTCGGAGCGCAAGGTTTGCGACCAGGTAAACTTCAACGTAAGAAAAGGAGAAGTTGTAGGCATCAGCGGTTTGATGGGGTCCGGGAGAACGGAGCTTGCCATGAGCATATTCGGAAAAAGCTATGGAACAAAGATAAGCGGAACTCTGAAAATCAACGGCCGCGAAGTCAAGCTAGGCAGTGTGAAACAGGCAATCAACGAAAAGCTGGCCTATGTGACCGAGGACCGTAAAGGCGATGGGTTGGTTCTGTCCAATCCGATCTATATAAACAACTCAATGGCGAAAATGGATAAAGTCAGCAATCGACTGGTAATTGACAAGGACAAGGAACTGCTGGTTGCCAAGGAGTACAAAGAAAAACTGAATACAAAATGTCCCACCGTGCTTCAGAATGTTGAAAATCTTTCCGGGGGGAATCAGCAGAAGGTGCTGCTGAGCAAATGGATGTTTGCAGATCCCGAGATTATGATTCTCGACGAACCCACAAGAGGCATTGATGTAGGCGCAAAATACGAAATTTATATGATTATCAACCGGCTGGTTGCCGAAGGAAAATCCGTGGTACTGATCAGTTCCGAACTGACGGAGATTCTTGGAATGAGCGACCGAATCTATGTAATGTATGAAGGCCGCATGATTGCTGAATTCCCAAGAGCAGAAGCAAGCCAGGAAGCGATCATGTCAAGCATAATGCGAGAAAATAAAAAGATGGAGAATGACAATGACAATGCAAAGATTTAAGGACTTCCTTAAGAAGAACACTATGCTGATTGCATTAATCGTAGTGGTTATCCTGTTCCAGGTTCTGATTGTTGCAGCTGGGAAGGGTTCCCTCTTAAAACCACAAAACGTATCAAATATCATCGCTCAAAACAGCTATGTCGTTATTCTGGCTACCGGAATGCTGCTTTGCATTCTGACTGGCGGTAACATCGATCTTTCCATCGGAGCCGTTGTAGCACTTACAGGTGCAGTGGCCGGAACACTGATCATCAACATGCACGTTAACGTGTATCTGGCAATTATCATTTGCCTTCTCGTAGGTACAGGCATTGGAGCAATACAGGCCTACTGCATCGCTTACGTGGGAATACCGCCGTTTATTGTTACCTTGGGAGGCATGCTGCTATGGCGCGGTATCGCCCAGGTAATTCTCCAGGGAATGACGCTTGCGCCGTACCCGGATGAATATCTTAAATATTTCACAAGCTTCCTGCCCAAAACGGACAGCAGCGAGTTTCTGCTGGCGGTGACTATGGTCGTTGCGGCAATTATATGTGTCGCTTATATCGCCTATGAGATTACAGGAAGAGCAAACAAAATTAAAAAAGGGTATACCGTAGATAGTATGCCGTATCTGCTGACAAAACTGGTTATCATCAGTGCAGTAATGCTGACGTTTGCTTACCTGCTGGGTAATTATAAAGGTTTCCCGGTTGTACTGATCCTGATTGCCATTGTCGTACTGGTTTATTCCTACTTTACGAACAATACCGTGCCGGGCAGATATCTTTACGCTATGGGCGGCAATGAGAAAGCCACCAGGCTTTCCGGAGTCAATACAAAGAAAATGATGTTCTTCGCCTATACCAATATGGGCTTCCTGTGTGCTGTTGCTGCACTTGTTTGTATCGCCAGATTCAATTCTTCAGCACCAAGCCTTGGCGACGGATATGAGCTGGATGCTATCGGCGCCTGCTTCATCGGCGGAGCTTCTGCATACGGAGGAACAGGAACCGTAGGAGGATCAGTGATTGGAGCAATCTTTATGGGCGTACTGAATAACGGAATGTCCATCCTCGGTATTGACGCCAACTGGCAGAAGGCAGTAAAGGGATTTGTTCTCGTTGCTGCGGTAGCATTCGATGTAATTTCTAAGAGAAAAGTAAAAGCCTAATACTATTTTAAATTTAAGTTGGTGACAACAGCTGTCTACCAGCGGCGTTGCCGCAAGGAAAATAGTAGTGTTTTCAAATAAATCTCTATTTTAATTTGAAAACAGCATAAGACTTGAAGGTGAAATCTACAGCAATTCTGACGAGGCGCCGCTAATGTCTGAAAGCGGACTTGTGAGCGAGCTTGCTCGCCGCGCACTCTGTTTCGCAGGTACGGCTGAGGCTGTGGCAAAAGAAAGAAGAGTGCCCGGCAGAATGGAAAGAAAGGAAAAACCATGGCAGAATATTTTAATGTTAAAAAAATCCAGTACGAGGGACCGGAAAGCAACAACGACTTTTCGTTTAAATTCTACAATCCAGATCAGATCGTCCTCGGCAAACCGATGAGAGAACATCTCCCCTTTGCAATGGCTTGGTGGCATAACCTCTGTAATGCAGGAAAGGATATCTTCGGTGATGAAACAGCAGATAAATCCTTCGGCGCAGAAAAAAGAACCATGGATCATGCAAAAGCAAAGGTAGATGCAGGCTTTGAAATGATGGAGAAGCTTGGAATCGAGTACTTCTGCTTTCACGATGTAGATCTGATCCCCGAAGCTGACGATATCAAGGAAACCAATCGAAGGCTCGATGAGATTTCAGATTATATGGCAGAAAAAATGAAGGGCAGAAACATCAAGTGCCTTTGGGGAACCGCAAACCTGTTCAGCAATCCAAGATTCATGAACGGTGCCGGGAGTTCAAATTCCGCTGACATCTACTGCTTCGCAGCTGCTCAGATTAAGAAAGCGCTGGATCTTACCGTAAAACTCGGCGGACAAGGTTATGTGTTCTGGGGCGGAAGAGAAGGATATGAAACCCTGCTCAATACTGACGTAAAGTTTGAATTGGATAACATCGCAACGCTTATGAAAATGGCTGTGGAATACGGCAGAAAGATTGGCTTTACCGGTGATTTCTATATTGAGCCAAAACCGAAAGAACCCATGAAGCACCAATATGATTTCGATGCGGCCACTGCTGTCGGTTTCCTGAGACAGTACGGACTTGATAAAGATTTTAAACTGAACATTGAAGCGAACCATGCAACCCTTGCGGGACATACGTTCCAGCATGACCTTCGCATAGCTGCCATCAACGGAATGCTTGGTTCCATCGATGCCAATCAGGGAGATAATCTTCTGGGATGGGATACGGATCAGTTCCCATCAAACGTATATGAAACGACCCTTTGTATGTATGAAGTTCTCAAGGCCGGCGGAATCACCGGAGGTTTAAACTTCGATGCAAAGGACAGACGCCCCAGCTATACCGATGAGGATATGTTTCATGGGTTTATTCTTGGTATGGATGCTTTTGCGCTGGGACTTCTGAAGGCTGCCAAAATCATTGAAGACGGAAGAATCGACAGCTTCCTGAAGGAGCGCTACAGCAGCTTTGAGAGCGGTATCGGTGCTGAAATCAGAACCGGAAAAGCAACGCTGGAAAGCTTGTCTGCATATGCGGAGAACATGGGAGCACCTGTGCTTCCGGAAAGCGGACGTCAGGAAAAACTGGAAGCGATTATGAATACGGTGATGTTCAGCTAATGGTTCCCTGATGGATGCGTAACCGATTCTAGCCCCATAAAATAAAGAAAGTCTATTTGGTACCTTTATCGGACATCACCGATAAGGTGAATTTGCTGAAAAAGGAAGAAGTACTATGCAATATATAGGTATAGATTTAGGAACCTCCTCCGTGAAACTTCTCCTCATGAGAGCCGACGGGACGATCCTTTCCTCCATTTCTAAGGATTATCCCGTCAGCTACCCGAAACCCGGCTGGTCGGAGCAAAATCCTGAGGATTGGCTCCGCCAGACTTTGGCGGGACTGAGGGAACTGCTGGCTTCGGGAGAGGCGGATACAAATCAAATCAAAGGAATTGGCATCGGAGGGCAGATGCACGGCTTGGTTGCCCTTGATGAGAACGATCAGGTGATTCGACCTGCCATGCTGTGGAACGACGGAAGGACGGAAACCGAAACCGAGTATCTGAATACCGTGATCGGTACATATAAACTGTCCGATTATACCGCTAACATTGCCTTCGCAGGCTTTACTGCTCCAAAGATTTTGTGGATGCAGAAAAATGAACCGGAAAAATTTCAGGCAATCCGCAAGATCATGCTGCCGAAGGATTATCTGGTCTATATGCTTACAGGAGCGTTTACTACCGATGTCTCCGATGCTTCGGGCATGCTGCTGCTGGATGTAAAAAACCGTAAATGGTCAAAAGAGATGATTACCATCTGCGGCATTCAGGAACAGATGCTGCCTGAAGTGAAAGAAAGTTACGAAATCTCAGGCTTCCTGAAGGATGATCTTATTAAGGCGCTGGAACTTCCCGAACGTGTGGCTGTGGTCGCAGGAGCAGGAGACAATGCTGCTGCGGCAATCGGTACAGGAACGGTGGAAGACGGCAGCTGCAACATCTCCATTGGAACATCGGGGACTGTATTCATCGCCAGTGACAGTTTCCGGGTCGGGGAGAACAATGCCATCCATTCCTTCGGGCATGCCAATGGAAAATATCACCTGATGGGCTGCATGCTCAGCGCTGCTTCCTGCCTCAAATGGTGGCTGGAGGATATTCTGAAAACCACAGATTATCAGGGAGAGCAGCAGGAGATTAAAGGTCTTGGGGATAATCCCCTTTACTTTCTGCCGTATCTTATGGGAGAACGTTCGCCTCACAATGATCCAAACGTCCGAGGCGCATTTTTAGGGCTCAGCCTGGATACCACGAGAGCGCAAATGGTGGAAGCCGTTTTTGAAGGTGTATCCTTTGCTTTGAAGGATTCCCTGGAAATTGCAAAGTCTCTTGGCATCAGTATCCACAAGACAAAGCTGTGCGGAGGCGGTGCAAAAAGCCCCGTATGGCAGCAGATTCTTGCAAATATCCTGAATATCGAAGTGGAACTTCTGGAAACAGAAGAAGGACCCTCCTTGGGCGGAGCAATTCTTGCGGCGGTAGCCTGCGGGGAGTACGCTTCGGTGGAAGATGCCGCCAGAGCAATTGTCAAGGTCAAGGAGACCGTTAAGCCCCAGTCAGAACTGACGGAAGCGTACCAACGGAAATATCAGGTGTTTCGCCAATTGTATCCTGCAATAAAAGGGGTTCTCTAAAAGAGGAAACCGCTTTTCATTCATTCATTCTTCTATAATAAAACCAATCCCCCGGCATTGCCGGGGGATTGGTTTTTAAGGGCGCGTGTTACTCAACTTCGTTTCTATACTATTTTCCGCTGATGATTATCGACTCTTAACCTCATTCACATTCTTAATCAGGATGGACATGGTTCCGTCACGATTAACAATGAATTCTACCTTGCTGGGGTCCTTCAGAAGGGCTGATGGAATTTCCATTTTGATGCCAATGTCTGTGATCAGTTTATGATTCTTTTCAAGATCTTCATAGATCTGCTGGTTGATTTTTATCTTTTTCTCTGTAAATCCCTTTTGGGACAGTTCCTCGCGGTACTGGCGCTGCATATCAGGGCTGTCCGAAAAAGCGGCTTTGCTCAGTTCCTCAACATCGATTTCAAGATTTTCGTCAACGTTATCCTTAATGGCCATCTTAACTTCAGCCTGTTTGAGCGAATCGCCGGAATAAAATTTCTTTACAACCTGCTCGGCTGACTTTTCTACCAGCTTGTACTGTTCTTTATAAGAACGAGCAGGACAAGTTCGAAGCAGGAGTGTGGAAAGATAAAAGTCCTTCTGTCCATCGATCTCATACTTCCTTTCCTTGATCCAGAGCTTTTTAGTGGAAAGATCAATGAATACGCATTCGTCTATTTTCTGGGATTCTCCTGCGAAAAGGGTTCGATATTTGATGACGCTTGTGCTGCTTGCATCGTCCATATTGACAAGACTATGGGTGTAAGCTTCCTTATAATTCAGCTTTAGAATACCCAAATAACGGCTCTGATCCTTTCTGAAGACTGCAAAATATACATCCGCCGCAGGAATGTCCACATTGGCGGACATGATGCTGAACAGCACCTCTGACAGCTGCTGGCTAAAGGCCGCAAAGTGCTCTCCCGACGACTGATCCAAAACATCCCTTACCGGATTTTCTCCTTCGTCAAATTCGCATTCTTTCAGCTCGCTGTCCTTCCACAGGCGTTCGATATGCTTGATAAAAAATTCCTCAGACTCATCCTGGGGCAGACCTCTGGCGGAAAGAACCGGCACACCTGCATTGGGATCAAGGATATGAAGAATTGATTTTTCTATGATAACGTCACTCATGTGATACCTCCGATTATAGTAATTATAGGGGTTTTGCCGGATAGGATCCGGCTTGATTCATCCATAAAGAATTTTAGAATACGCTGTATCAGGCAGTATTCCATAATTATAGCATCTCAAAGGTCTGGTTTCAGTATTTTTATTATT
>JARBUO010000166.1 GCA_029239605.1 Bacillota bacterium
GATAAAAAAGAAAAGAGGATATGTTTTGATCATTGATATTCACAGTCATATCTTGCCGGACTTGGATGATGGGGCAAAAGACATGATGACGGCCATCCAAATGTTAACCACTGCCGCAGCAAAGGAGACAACCATAATGATTGGTACGCCTCATGTGATAGAAGGCAATTGTCCGCCAGTGTGGCAGGATATTGTTCACCGCTGCAACTTACTACAGACGGCGGCCCAAAAAGCTGGACTTATCATCGCACTGTATCCGGGAGCAGAGGTGGCATTGCAATTGGATATTTTAGAAAAAATAAAGGGGCCTGGTGACTATTGTATCAATGGCGGACGCTATTTATTGGTAGAACTGCCGTCATTGGATATTCCCAGTTATACGGAAGAATTTTTTTTCAGACTTCAGGTAAAGGGGATTATTCCGATCCTGGCTCATCCCGAGCGGCATCCTGTGCTGGCACGACAGCCGGAGATTTTGGTCAAATGGGTAAAAAAAGGGATACTCGCTCAAATGAATGGCACGAGTATCCTCGGTCGGTGGGGTGAGCGGGTGCAGAAAACGGCAGAATTATTTTTGGTGAATCGACTCATCCAGTTTGTTGGTTCGGATGCGCATAATACTCGGACCCGCCATCCTGATTTGCAGGCTGCACGCTGTCGAGTGATCCAGCTTGTTGGCGAGGATCGGGCCGAACAACTGTTTACAATTAACACGCTGCACGTTTTACAAAATTTAGAGGTAAGAGCAGGTAGAATTGATAGCCTAGTTTATCCCAGTTCATCTGGTCTGTGGACGTGGCTGTTTAAAAAACTCACGGGAAGTTAGAGCGCATGCAGTATTTGTAGGAGGTCAAAGTGTGAAGAAGTTTTTGATTTTTGCCTTATTGTTACCTTTGTGGACGACTTGTTTTATGGCTGATGTTGAATCGGCACCAGAGTATCGATTACTTCCCGGAGATGTAGTAACGGTAAGCGTATGGGGTTATGCTGATCAGTTTCAAAGCAAAGATGCAGGCAATGAACTGTTGATCCGTCCGGACGGGGCGATGAGCTTCCCCATCGTTGGTGAGATACAGGCGAGCGGGTTGACAGTTACCGAATTAACAGACCGTATTACTGCCGGGGTGGGTGAATATATTGTGAATCCAAAAGTTAGTGTGAATGTTGTTCGCTTTCATACCATCCGGATTTATGTCCTTGGGGAAGTGGTCAAACCGGGAATGTACGAGGTGGAAAAACAGCACAATCTTTTAGACGCCATTGGTATGGCTGGCGGTCAAACTAAGGATGCGGCTAAAAAGAAGGTGATGATTCTTCGAAACGGTCAGACCGAACATCCGATTACTGTCAATTTGCTCAAAATGTTAAAAGACGGTGATATGAGTCAAAACCATGTATTGAATGACGGCGATGTTGTTTATCTCTCGTCCAATGGCCGACTGGATATTGCTAGGGATATACTGCCCTATTTGTCTGGTCTGTATTATGCAACACATCTGCATGACTGATCAAGTTTTGCAGTACCTTACTGATTTTAGTACACGGAGGAAACAGTGTGAATGAAACAACTCTTGAGTTAAAAGAAATGATTAAAATCATCAGAAAACGATGTAAATTGATTATCAGTGTCTTTCTGGTTTTTGTCATCCTGGCTGTGGTGATTAGTTGGGTGATTCCTCCCACGTATGAAGCGGAGACGAATTTACGGGTGAAACAGCCCAAAGGACTTGGTACTTCCCTTCTATCTGATTTACCTTTGGATAGTTCAGCCTATACAAAACAATTAATGAATACCTATGCTGAAATTCTAAAAGGTCGTACGATCATACAGTCCGTGATTGATCAGACGCAGGGGGGGAAAGACGGAATTCCTACATATGAATCATTATTAAAACGTATTACGACGGAACCGGTAAAAGACACAGAAATATTGAAAATTAAAGTGAAGGCTAAATCACCGGAAGAAGCAGAATGGGTAGCCAATACGTTAGTTAATACCTTTTTGGATCGTATGACCTTTTTAGTGCGAGCCGAACAGTCCAATGTGCGGTCTTTTGTTGGTCAGAGGCTGCAGGAATCCAAGCAGGAATTAGAACAATCAGAAGAAGCTCTTCAGGAATATAAGACGCAGCAAAAAATTGTTGATCCGGCGGAAGAAACAAAAGTCATGCTTACTAAGCTGTCTGATATCGATAAATTGTCGGCAAAAAATCAAGCCGAGTTGGCGGCAGCTCAGGCAATTTTAGGTGTCACGCAGCAAGAACTTAATCTGGAAAAACCAGGTTTTGTGGCGGACAGTCCTTTGATTCAGCAGTATAAAGAAAAATTGGCTGATCAGGAAGTTCTATTGGTTACTCTCATTTCTAAGTATACAGATAAATATCCTCAGGTCGAGGCTACACGCGCTGCCATTGAAGCCACGAAAACCAGATTGAACGCAGAAATTGCCCGCGTGATTAACGCTGATGCACCTTCAATGAATCCGGTCCATGTTGGTTTGGTGCAAGGTAAGATTCAAGCTGAAGCACAAATCGCCGCTGGGACGGCTCAGAGTCAGGCCATCAAATCGATTGTCAGTGCCAATGAACAAGAACTCGGTACCTTGCCTTTGAAGGAACAAGGTCTGATGAAAGTTATGCGTAATGCATCCGTGGATCAGGAAATCTATATTATGCTTGCCAAACGTTATGAAGAAGCCCGAATTAGTGAAGTCATGGAACCAACTGAGGTTCAAGTCATCGATGTAGCTATTGCCCCGGACAAGCCCATCTCGCCCAAAAAAATCTTAAACATATTGATTGCGGCTATATTAGGTTTTCTCGTTGGTACGGCACTGGCCTTCCTATTGGAAAACATGAATAAAACGATTAAGACTGCTGAAGATGTGCAGCATTATTTGGGGGTGCCTATACTGGGCAATATTCCCGACTTTGACAACAAAAACAAATGGCAGGAAAACAGATGGAACCAATTTGTCCAATTCATTCAGGTGAAATTACAAAGGAGAGGCTAATTATGCCACAACAATGTCAACTTATTGTACAACAGGATGCCAAATCTCCCATCGCAGAGGCCTATCGTATCCTTCGGACAAATATCCAGTTTGCTAAAATGGACGGCGAGGTAAAAACGCTCATGTTTACCAGCGCAGGACCAGGGGAAGGAAAATCGACAACTGCCGCCAACACTGCTGCTGTCTTGGCTCAATCCGGCAAAAAGGTGATTATTTTGGACTGTGATTTGCGGAAACCGGTACAGCATAAGATTTTTGATAGAACTAAACGTGGAGTTACGAACTTTCTGGTGGAAGACTTGGTAGCTGCCGATCTCATCCAGGATACTGACATCGAAAATCTTAGGGTGTTCACAAGTGGTCCGATACCGCCGAACCCTTCGGAACTCTTAGGGGCGGAGAAAATGCAGGAATTGCTGGATACTTTGCAAGCTCAGTCGGACTATCTCATCATTGACGTGCCGCCAGTAGTGGCGGTTACCGATGCCTGCGTGTTGGCCTCTAAGGTGGATGGAATCATGTTAGTACTAGATACTGGCACAGTGTCCCCCGAGATGGCCCAAAAGAGTAAGGAGCTGCTGACCAAAGCCAATGGGCATCTACTAGGGGTTATTCTCAATCGGGTCGAGATTGAGAATGAACTTGCTTATTATTACTATTATGGCAGTGACACGGAGAAAAATAGAGTTACGAAATCATAGGTCATGTGGGGAGGGGTCATTTTGCGGCGAAAACTGGTGTCTTTAGTAATGATCATTACCGATATATTGATCATATCGTTAGTACCGTTTCTTGTATTATTTCTTCGCTTTGAAGGTGTGGTAAGCGAAGTTTACTATACTCAGCTCTTTCACTACTTCCCAGCAGTTGTTCTGATCCGGCTGGGAAGCTTATATATATTTCGCTTGTACCATCGATTGTGGCGCTATGCCAGTATTCATGAGTTAATGGGGATCATTGGGGCGGTGACGGTAGGCTCGGTACTCATCTATGGATATTCTATGATAGTGGGTTTCATGCCGCCGAGGAGCATCTATGTGTTGAGCTGGATTTTTAACATTATGTTGATTGGCAGTAGTCGGTTGGGAATCCGTATGCTCCACTATATCCTACGTCTGACGCCTGTGAAGCCTATCCAGCGGGTTTTGATCATCGGTGCTGGTGATGCCGGTGCTATGATTGCTCGGGAAATTATTCGGCGTTATTATGAGACGAAAAAACTGATTGGATTTATTGATGATTCCTCGTATAAAAAAAGCCAAATGATATTTGGTGTCAAGGTGTTGGGGACACAGAATGATATTTCACGTGTTGTGCAGGACTATGATATCAATGAGATTATTATTGCCATGCCTTCTGTTAGCGGTGATATTGTTCGTGAAATTGTAAAAATGTGCCAGAAGACTAAGTGTAGTGTACAGACTGTTCCTGGTATTTATGAACTTATTGATGGGAAATTCAGCTTGCAACAGTTGCGCAAGGTGAATTTAGAGGATTTGCTTAGAAGAGATCCTGTCAAGTTAAATTTAGATGAAATTGCCGATTATCTGACAGGCAAAAGAGTACTTGTTACTGGAGCTGGCGGTTCCATTGGCTCTGAACTTTGTCGCCAGGTGGCAAAGATGTCGCCAGAAACACTTGTAATACTAGGTAAAGGCGAAAACAGTATTTATGAGATTGACCAGGAACTGAAGAACAGGCAGCCTTTATTGGCGTTAACACCGGTGATTGCCGATGTGAGGGATCAAAAGCGAATGGATGAGGTATTTAGTCAGTTTCAGCCTCAAGTTGTATTTCATGCGGCAGCTCATAAACATGTGCCGTTGATGGAATCCCAACCTGCTGAAGCCGTGCGTAATAATGTTTTTGGTACCAAGACGGTGGCTGAGGCCGCTCATCATGCAGGTGCTGAAGTATTTGTCATGGTTTCCACTGATAAGGCCGTCAATCCTACCAGTGTCATGGGAGCAACCAAAAGAGTGGCTGAACTCATTATTCAAAATATTAGTAAGAAAAGTGCTACAAAATTCGTTGTGGTACGCTTTGGTAATGTGCTTGGCAGCCGTGGCAGTGTGATTCCATTATTTAAAAAACAAATTGCTCAAGGGGGTCCCATTACGATCACGCATCCCGATATGGAGCGCTACTTCATGACCATTCCGGAAGCATCTCAATTAATCTTGCAGGCCGGAGCCATTGCCAAGGGCGGTGAGGTCTTTGTGCTTGATATGGGGAAACCGGTTAAGATTTTTGATATGGCTTGTGACCTTATTGAATTATCAGGTCTTTTGCCACATAAAGATATTCAAATTCAGTTTACAGGAATCAGGCCAGGGGAAAAATTATTTGAAGAATTGATGACAGCCAAAGAAGGAACGGCTTCGACGAAGCATGAAAAAATTTTTGTCGCAAATTTGAAAACTGTCGATGAAAAAAAATTAAGGCAAAGGTTATTGGCATTGCAACAGACTGTGGGCAATGTGGAAGTCATTCAGGAACTCGCAAAATTGGTTCCAACCTTTCAAAGTGCACAGCTTAAAAAACGCAAAGTTGCTCATGAGTCGGATGTCATACCCGAACGAGGGGCCAGTCCCGTGAAGCAGTATCAGACAGTAAACGATGTCAGCTAAAGAAAACATGATTTGTTTTAGAATAGAAAATTTTGGACTGGGGAGAGGATAGAAATGGGGTTAGCTAAAATTTTTCTTTCATCACCACATATGAGTGATGAAGGATATGAAAGGGTCTATGTCAGAGAGGCTTTTGATACCAATTGGATTGCCCCCCTCGGCAAGAACGTAAATGAATTTGAAAAAGAATTTTCAGCAAGGTTAGGAGCAAAGTGTGCAGCTGCACTGTCCTCCGGAACAGCTGCCATCCATATGGCACTGAAGGCGGTCGGTGTAGGTGAAGACAAAGAAGCGGATGATAAAAATCGAGATATCGTATTTTGTCCCTCTATGACATTTTCAGCTACGGCCAATCCGATTATCTATCAGAATGCTGTACCTGTTTTTATTGATTCCGACGAGGAAACGTGGAATATGTCGCCTGTAGCACTTGAGAAAGCCTTTCAAAAATATGAAGGAAAGGTCAAGGCTGTATTAGTCGTCCATCTCTACGGTTTATCAGCTGATTTAGATAAGATACTGGCACTGTGTAATCGCTATCATGTTCCATTGATAGAAGATGCTGCTGAATCGTTAGGTACATTATACAAAGGAAAATATACGGGAACTTTTGGCAAATATGGTATATTCAGCTTTAATGGCAATAAAATTATCACAACATCCGGTGGGGGTATGCTTGTGGCGAACGATCCGGAAAAGTCCGAGGAGCGTATTGCTAAAGTACGCTTCTGGGCTACACAGAGTAGAGACTCGGCTCGCTGGTATCAGCATAGTGAGCTTGGCTACAATTATCGTATGTCAAACATTGTAGCAGGCATTGGCAGAGGACAACTAAAGATTTTAGATCAGAGAATCAAAGAAAAGAAAAAAATCTTTGCTTTTTATCAGCAGGAGTTTGCGGGATTAGACGACATTGAAATGATGCCTGTAAATGATTGGAATGAGCCCAATTATTGGCTTTCTTGCATTACGCTGAATGGGGCTGTGGGGCCGTTGGATGTGATGCGGGCTTTGGAGGAAGAAAATATTGAATCGCGTCCCATCTGGAAACCAATGCATCTTCAGCCTTATTATAGTCAATGCGATTTTATTAGTCAGTATGAAGATGAGCAGATTATTCCAAACAGCGTATGTAAGAGTGATAGTGAGCAGATTATTCCAAACAGTGTATGTAAGAGTGTCAGTGAGCAGATTTTTAAGAGTGGTGTTTGTCTGCCGAGCGATACGAATATGAGTGACTATGACTTGGAGAGGATCGTTAAGATCGTGAAAAAGCTTTGGCAATAGGGCGTAAAAAAGGATTTTATGAAAAATTTATAAAAAGACCTCAAGATTTCATG
>JARBUO010000030.1 GCA_029239605.1 Bacillota bacterium
TACCGCTCCGATCTTCGATGTAGCTGATATCGGTATCGTAGGCGACGTTAAGGTTATCGTACCGAAGCTCACAGAAGCTCTGAAGAAGATCAAGGCTGCTAACGAGTAAGATTGCAGGCTGTAGCCAATCAATGCATATAAGCCCTTAATTGAGAAGCAAGAGGCCATAGGCCGAATGAATAAAATATTTATCAGACTTAAAGAATAGTGCCTTTTTTGGCACTATTCTTTTTATTAAAATCCTGAGGCTATTTAATCCTCACTTTTACAATATGCTTCGGGAATTTAATTTTTTTAACACCACTTTATCAATACGCCGCAGCATTTAAATTGTCTTAAACACCATAATTTATCAATAGACAAACGCTTATTTGTTACACGGGAAAAAAGTCAAAAATCAGAAAAAGGAGGCGGATCATTTTATCATTGGTTCAAAAGGGATATGTTATATTTGATTATGTGGTTATGTGATTGTGTGATTGTGTGATTGTGACGAGGGTATTAACCATCGGAGGTGATATTTATGGATCGTAAAGAAACTGCTTTCAACTCTATCAATCCTTTGAAATGGGCCCCAAAAACAAAAGGAAGAAAAGCATTTATTGTTCTGATCCTTTTGAGCTGTGTCGTGTTTGCAACCTTGAAACTGGTATCAGGAGCAATGGGTGCAGAAGAGACATTGTCTGTAAAGCCACAGAAATACGAAGAAAAAATCGTGGCAACCGGCTTGCTGCAACTTGAGAAAGAAACAGAACTCGTTGCAGAGGTCAGCGGCATTGTGAAAAACATTGAAATAGACGATGGAATTTCTGTCTCAGCAGGTGCTGTGATTCTTTCCATTGACAGTTCGGATCTTGAATACGAACTAAAACAGAAAGAATCTGCGTATCTTGATGAGAAGGGGCAGTATGAAAACCTTGTGAACTATGAATATCAGGCAGCAGCTGAAGATCTGAAACGATTTGATACCGCACGGAAAAAGGCAGAAGCCGACTGGAAAGCCGCAGAACTATTATACCAGGAAGGCGCAATTTCGGGCAGTGAACGAATGACGGCAAAGTCTGCTTATGATTCGTCTGCAGCAGAATGGAAGAAGGCGAGCTTGAAAGCTGAGTCCCTTAGAGAAGGCGGATCTCTGCGCAGCTCGGCATATTCGCAGATGATGAATGCACAGTCCGCTTACGAAAGTAAATTGGAAGAAAAGAATAAATACACGATTACGGCACCGTGGGATGCCATTCTTTTAAAAACATATGTGAAAGAGCAACAGTCAATCGATCCCGGAGATATTCTTGCAGATATCGGAGAAGCAGGGAGCAGTTATGTTGCAATGGAACTGGACGAAAAATACTTTCCCTATCTGTTTAAAGGAATGAAAGCGGAAATAAAACTGGGAGATAGCCGATTGTCCGCTACTGAAGGAACTATTACTGTCATTTCTCCTAAGATCAATGAAAATACCGGTACTTTCTCAATTGAAATCGGGTTGCCTGAAGATTTTCCGTTTCAGGCTTCTGATCTGACCGTGAATTTGGAAATCCTCATTAGCGAGGATGCGAATGCGATCTTGATTCCCCAGCAATACCTCATAGCAGGGGAGCACAGCGTATACATTTATGCTGACGGGAAAGCAATGAAGAAAAAGATTTAGTACCGCTTGGGTCTCTCCGGAAACGTCGTTGTGACAAGCGGTTTGGCGGAGGGAGATATTCTAATCAAACCCGGCAAGAAAATATATGACGGTAAATCAGTCAGGATTAAGAAATAAAAGAGATAGATCTTAGGATGTTGAAAAGCAAAGTGACAGATTCAAAAAGCGACAGAGCTTAGAACAGAAGTGACAGCACAATTCTGCTGAAATGGAAAAGGAGATCGATGGGATGAAATTGGAGCTGAAAATCGCATTGCGATTCTTAAAATACGGAAAGACCCAAACGCTTTTTATTCTGCTGGGAATTGCCGTGGGCGTATCGGTTCAGATTTTTCTTTCCACCTTGATCACCAGCCTTCAGGATAGTCTTATTGATGAAACCATTGGAAACGCAGCACACATTACTGTGAAGAGCAGGGATGGCGAAATTGGAAGACTTCTGGAGCAAAGCAGCCAGGAACTGTCTTTGCTTCGGGGGAACAGAACCGCTCTTGAGAAAGGTTTGATCAACTGGCCTGTGATTGCAGAAGAGCTGGAAGATGAACCGGACATTACTGCATTTTCGCCCCTTGTTCAGGGCACGGCACTGATCCGGAGTTCGGGTAAAGATTTATCCGTTCAAGTAAAAGGGATTCAGCTGAGTAATGCGGATAAAATTTATGAGCTTACATCACGAATCGTATCCGGAGAGGCTGTTGCGGAAGGGAATCAGATATTAATTGGAACAAAACTGTCAGAGGATCTGGGCATAGAGGCCGGTGGGGTAATCAACCTCTTTACCGCGCAGGGTGAACCGGTATCCTTTCTGGTTTCCGGGATCTTCGATTTGGAAAATGAGACGGTTAACAGCACTGTGATTTTTATGGATTTAAATCGTGCCCAAAAGCTTTTTCAAATGGGCAGCAGAATATCCGCTATTGAAATCCAGATCAAAGATCCATTCCAATCCGATGTCATCGCAGAAGCATGGCGGGGCCGTATTCCTGAAGAAGAAATCATTGACTGGAAGGAGCAGAACAAACAGTTACTCATTGCCTTATCCAGCCAGAGCAGCTCTACCTATACCATACAGTTCTTTGTAATTCTTGCGGTAACTCTTGGGATTTCCAGTGTGCTGGCAGTTTCTGTGGTTCAGAAGTCGAAAGAGATCGGTATCCTCAAGGCAATGGGGGTCACGAAAAGCAGCGCAAGCAGAATCTTCCTGCTGCAGGGCTTCCTGTTAGGTGCAGCAGGATCTGTTATAGGCGCGGTTCTGGGGATACTTTTGATCAGTCTCTTTCAACTGGCGGGTCTTGGAGCCGGCGTTCCGGAAATAAGCTATCGTTGGGGAAGCATGCTCCTGATCGGAGCAATCGCCACTGTATCCGGCGCCGCAGCATCACTTCTTCCTGCCAGAAGATCTGCAAATCTAAATCCAATGGAGGCGATTAAAAATGGATGAACTGCTGATAAAAGGGGAAAATTTAGTGAAGGAATACGGCGGTGCAGTGAAAACCAGAGCGCTGAACGGGGTGAATCTGACGGTTTATAACCGGGAATTCTCATGCATTATCGGTCCCTCCGGCTGCGGTAAGAGTACCCTTCTCAACCTCCTAGGTGCCCTTGACCGTCCGGATGGCGGGAGCTTGCAGTTTCGCGGGGTTGAGCTTTCCGCCATGAGTGAAAATGAGCTGGCATCCTTTCGCAATAAGAGCATTGGTTTTGTTTTTCAATTTCATCATCTGCTTCCGGAATTTAATGCTTTGGAAAATGTTTTGCTTCCGTCATGGATCGAAAACGGACGGGTGAATCAAAACAGACAGAAACGTGCAATGGAGCTGCTGGAACTGGTGGGTTTGGAAGGTAAGATAAAGAACCCGGCCAACAATTTATCCGGGGGGCAGCAACAGCGTGTTTCCATTGCCAGAGCGCTGATTAACAGCCCGGAGCTTGTTCTGGCGGATGAACCCACAGGAAATCTTGACTCAGAATCAACAGAGCAGGTTTATGAGCTGCTCCGCATGATCAGCCGTGAGATGGGTACGGCATTTCTGATCGTTACCCACGATCGCAATATTGCTCAGAAATGTGATCGTATCATAGAAATGAAGGATGGAAGAATTATCAGTGATTAAGATTGGTTATGCCTGTCAGGCATTAGCAGTAGAAAATACGCAGCTGAGAAGCTGCATCATGAAGAATGCCGATGAAGAAAGGCTAACGGAAATCATCGCTCATAATCTCGACGTTTTGGAACGCATCATCGAATACAACAGAGCACAGGAGATTACTCTGTTTCGAATCAGCTCTGAGCTGGTTCCTTTCGGTTCGAGCCCGGTGAATACTTTGCAGTGGGATTTGCGTTTCGAGGAACGCTTCCGGGAGATCGGCAGGAAACTTAAGGAATACGGAATCAGAGTTTCGATGCATCCGGGGCAATACACCGTTCTCAATTCCCCCGATACCGCCGTGGTCGAACGGGCTGTTGAGGATCTTGAATATCATTGCAAAGTTCTGGACGCCCTAAAGACAGCACCGGACAGCAAGCTGATCCTCCATGTGGGGGGAACCTATCAGGACAAAGAAGCAGCAATGAAGCGGTTTGAAGAGAATTATAAATTGCTTCATGACGGAATCAAAGCAAGACTTGTACTGGAAAATGATGATAAATCCTATACCATCAGCGATGTACTGGAATTGGGGTTGAAACTGGGAATCCCTGTGGTATTTGACCATCTCCATAACAGGATTAACTGTTCTGACCTGACTAAGAACGATTCTTTCTGGATTCAGGCATGTAAAAGCACATGGAAGGACATTGACGGCAGACAGAAAATTCACTATTCACAGCAGGAGAACGGAAAAAAGCCTGGCTCCCATTCACTAACTATTGAAACTTCTGAGTTTGTGAGATATTATGAGTCCATACGATCCCATGATCTGGATGTTATGCTGGAGGTAAAGGACAAAAATTTATCCGCCGTGAAGTGCATCCATCTCATCTCACAGGAAAGCAAGGGCATTCGGGATCTTGAAAAAGAATGGGCAAGGTATAAATACACGGTTTTGGAGCGCTCTCCTCGCACTTATCAGGAGATCAGAACGCTTCTGAAGGACAAGACCTCCTATCCTGCTATACAGTTTTACCGCTTGATCGATGAAGCGTGCAAAGAATCCGAAAACATTGGCCATTTTGTTAATGCAGCCATGCATATCTGGGGATATTTTAAGCATCATGCAACGGAAAAAGAGAGGACTGCATTTCTAAAATCCATCGAGGATTACCGCCTGGGATTATCTTCTTCTGCTGTACTGAAACGGCAATTAGAACGGCTGAACCGAAAATACGCTAATCCCTATCTGACCGCGTCCTATTACTTTCTTCTCGGTTGAAGGTCCTCGTATACTTCTTTTGGTTTTTTCTTGCTGAAAGTACTCGTGTAAAGCGACTCTCATTTTCTCTCACTGCTGAAGCCTAAGCAGCGCCTTTTTGACCTTGGATTACTTCATACAATTTCTCGCCAAAAGTAAACAGGAAGACACCGGTTAGGATGATTGCTCCGCCAATCAGGGAGGATCGCTCAGGTACTTCTCCTGCAATGAGAAAACCTAAAAGGCTTGTTAAAAATGGTGTTACAAACATGTAGTTGCTGACCTCTGAAGTCTGACTGGCCTTTGCAAATGCTCTGGACCAGAAAGCATAGGCAATGGCACTTGAACAAACCCCTAGGACAGCAAGGTAAACCCATTGGATGACAGGGGCATGAGAAGCTTCTTTTATGGAAGCAGGAGCAAAGATGGCAAGGAGGATCGTTCCAAAAAAAATGCTGTATGCAGAAGTCTGCAATGCAGTATATTTTTTTGTCAGCCTTCGTTGCAGGAGATTGTACAGGCTCAGGGAGAGAGCCGCAAGGAACAGCCAAAACAGCCCTTTATTGATGGATAAAACGCCATTTGTCAAGGTCAGAACAGCAACACCGACAAATTCAATGAAAATTGCAAACCATTGGAAATAACCAAGTTTTTCCCGATATACGATTTGTGAAAGGAAAGCCGTTAATACCGGAACGATGGATATTACAATACTTCCAGTGGCTGCCGTCACAGTAGCCTGCCCTTGATTAAAAGCAATCATGTATAGAAAAAAACCAAGGGTGCCTGACAGGATAAAAAACGATAAATCTTGTTTCTGGGGCAATTTCATTTTTGCGATGAATGCAACTGCCAAAAGCGTACAGGAGGCAATGAAATACCGAAGAAAACCCAAACAAAAGGCGGTGAAATATTGTAGCGCAAGCCTTGTAAGCACATAGGCCAGCGACCAGAAAAGAATCGTAATCATCGCATCAATATGAAAGCTTGTTTTCAATCTCATTCTTTTACCTCTTTCAACAGATCAATCAACAATTGTAAAATCCAAGGATTTCTTATATAATTTGACCACAAGTAATCGGTCTAGAAAAGAGCCAATTCGGAGTTGTTTTATTTAAGCCGGTTAAAAAGGGGGGGCTTTGATGTTGTTTATCGAACTCGATAGAACCCATGAGCGTACTTATGCAAAACAAATCTACGTGCAAATTCGAAAAAAAATAATTTCCGGTCTACTCAAGGCAGGCGATAGGCTGCCGTCAACCCGTGAACTTTCAAAGGGTTTGGGGGTTGCCCGGAATACTGTGCTGACTGCATATGAACTGCTTGTTTCTGAAGAATTCGTCTATAGCATACCCGGTGCAGGTTTTTTTGTGACCACTGAAATAACATGGGAAAAGCGACCGATCCCAATTGTGAATTCCACTGTTGCTTCTCTGGCTGATATGGTACTTCCAAGTGATCTGATCAACTTTGACAGTGGGCTTCCTGCTTTGGATTTGTTCCCAAGGAGCAAGTGGAACCATGCGGCTGCCAATGCCTTGAATGAAGCACCCTCCTCCGTTCTGGGTTATGATGACCCTCAGGGAAGACCGGAGCTTCGAGAAGCTTTGTCGGGATATCTCAAACGTACCCGTGGAATTGAATGCGGTCCAGAGCAGATTATCATCACATCAGGTACAAAACAGGGGTTGACTCTGGTGGCAAAAACCCTGCTGAATGACAAAAGCGAAGTTTGGATTGAAGATCCAACCAATGAAAATGTGAAACAAATCTTTTCATACCATACGGACAAGATGATTCCCTTTAGGGTGGATGCGCTGGGAATTCAACCACATTTGTTTCCAAGTGACAGAAAACCGACGTTGATTTTTGTTACCCCTTCCCACCAATTCCCCATGGGAGGAATTTTACCCATCAAACGCCGCCTTGAACTCGTCGAATTTGCGAGGAAGAGCGGGTGCTATATCCTGGAAGATGATTATGACAGTGAATTTACATATCAAGGGCTTCCTGCAAACTCCTTGTTTGAATTTGATTCGGAACATGTGATCCATGCAGGCACCTTCAGCAAAACCATGTTCCCATCCCTACGTGTTGGCTATCTGGTTGTGCCGAAAAAGCTGGTTCCCTCAATCCGGGAATGGAAGCGGCTTGCAGATCATCACTCCAATTCCATCTACCAGCTTGCACTGATGCGGTTTATGGAAAGCGGAGCGTTGGAACGGCACATTCGTCGAATGAAAAAAGTGTATCTATCAAGACGGGATCAATTGCTTTTGTTGTTACGCAAATGTTTTGTAGAAAAGGTAACCGTGTATGGATTTCATGCAGGCATGCACATTGTGGCTGAATTTGAAGGCGGTTCGTTTCCTGAGGAAACGATTCAGCAGCTCTTGAACCGTGGTATATATGTGGTTCCGGTCGAAAAGCATGCAATTGTAAAAGGCAATCACTCAAGTCAGATTATTTTAGGATACGCCTCACTGTGTTATGATGATATGGAAAGAGGCTTAGAGATTTTAAAAGAAGTTTTAGAGGAGCACTACTGATGTTTTATTTACGAGAGGAGTATTGAGATGAATCAAGATTTTTTTACATGTGTGAAGCAGCCTTCACTTTATCAGCAAAGTGAAGTTAATTTTTGGACAGAGGAACATATTTCGAAGCAGTTGCTTAAAGCTCATCTTGATCCCAATTTCGAGGGAGCAAGCCGGAAATTGGACTTTATCGAAGAGTCGGTAAAATGGATCCGTGAAACGATCCCGCCCCACCAATTTCCAGAACTGCTGGACGCAGGCTGCGGTCCTGGATTATATGCAGAACGGTTTCGGAAGGCTGGATATAACGTAACCGGGATTGATTTTTCAAAGGGGTCCATAGAATATGCCAAGGAGTCTGCAGGGAAACAAAACCTTGACATCGCGTACGTATATCAGAATTATTTAACGATGGAATATGAGAACCGGTTTGATTTGGTCACCTTTATTTATTGCGATTTCGGCGCATTGTCAACTGATAACAGGGCAATTATCCTGAAGAAGCTGTATCAGAGTCTGAAGCCGGGTGGAAAACTGCTGATGGATGTGTTTACCACGGTAAAGTATCGCGAGTTTCAGGAATTAAGAACCTGGAACGTCTATGAAAAAGGGGGCTTTTGGCGTGAGGGGAAATACCTGGAGCTTTGTGAGCAGTATCACTATTCTGATGATGTGACGCTGGAGCAAACCACTGTTGTTACTGAAAAGAATTTTATGACATATTATATCTGGAATTGTTACTTTTCGAAAGATGCATTGTTGAAGGAAGCGAGAGAGGCGGGATTTGAACATTATGAAATCTTCAGCGATGTGGCAGGGAAGTCTTATGATAACGATAGCCTAACCATGGCAATTCTTTTGGAGAAATAACAAAAACGCTAACCGCAGCGTTGCAGTATGATGATCAGCTTCCGACTATAATTCCCGCAAGAAACTCGTCCGTAAGAAGCCCCGCCTTTGCAGCTGAAGAAGCATTGTAATTGGTCGTGTACCGATCACAAAACCCATGATTTCCAGATAATGTAACGATTGAAATATTCTTTTTTTGCCCTAATGTCAGTTCCAAATCGTGCGGATCAAAGGACGGCTCATTTTCTGCGAAGATTAAAAGAGCCGGACATTTTGGCTCTACCTCAGAATAATCGCGAATGCGGGAACCATAGTATCCGACCATACCGTTGCAAAGTCCGGAAGCTGAGCACCGCCAGGCAATGGTTGCGCCTACACTGTAGCCGATCAGAACAATTGACCGATACTTTGGCCTAAGCGTTGACAGCAACTGTACATAATTCTCAAAAATATCAAATCCAATGTTTGCTTTGAAATGCTCGTACGCTTTCTGTTGCCGGTAATATGGAAAAGCCTCAGCCCAGTCAAGCAGATTCGGACAATAAACATCATATCCCAGGTTACGGTAATGGTCGCAGACACCTGAAATATGTTCATTGATGCCATATATTTCATGAAAAATAACAACCGCTGTATCGGTGGGATGATTCTGAATCAACGAATACTCCTCTATATTGTCTTATAAAATCATTTGCCATATAAGACAGATTCTCAATAATTACTCGGCCCCTGTATTTTAATTTATTGGTGCCATTATAAATCTTTTTTTGTAATGAAACAATCCTCTAAAAAGGAAAAGCAAAATATCACGTCAAAAAATTAGAGCTAACAAAAAACAAAGTTTACTATTGACAGTTCGAAAAAATGTGCATATAATAAACAAAATTAATAATGATCAAACCGTTGAAGTGGAGATAAAAACAAATCGTGCATTCACAGAGAGCCGGGGTTGCTGAGATCCGGTAAACGCAGCTTGTTAAATGGACCACTGAGGGCGCAGTCAAAGGCTGTATCGGCTTGGAGCCGATCAGGCAAGAGTCCGGGTAACCGGATTCGGCATCCGAGTATTCTGCGACGTGAGGGCATACGTAAGTTGCCGGGGATATGTTGGTATCCTGTAAAGCGTGTGGATTTATATCCATAAAGCAAGGTGGCACCGCGGGTTTTTTGTAATTAGAACTCGTCCTTGACAGTATTTCTGTTGAGGACGGGTTTTTTGTTATTCTGACGTCCTTGGCAAAGAAGCAAAAGGAGGAAAGGATATGGTAAGACCAACGTTAGAAGAGGCAAGGGAATTTGAGGAAGCTTACAAAGCAATTCCCCTGAGCCGTGAAATCTATTCCGATGTGAAAACGCCCATCGAGGTATTGAAAATTCTCAAAGGCATCAGCCAGCACTGCTATCTGCTGGAGAGTTTGGAAAGCCCTGCCCAATGGGGACGATATACATTTCTGGGCTATGATCCAAGGTTGGAGCTGACCTGTACCGACGGGCGGTTAAAGGTCAGCGCAGGAACGGAAATCAATATAGAAACCAGCGATCCGGGAAAAATGATAAGGCAGATCATCGAGGAAAACAAAAGCCCCAGATTGGATTATCTCCCGCCTTTTACCGGTGGCCTGGTTGGATACTTCTCTTATGATTATATCAAGTACAGCGAACCCTCACTGAAGCTTGATGCGGAGGATCAGGAAGGCTTTAAGGATGTTGACCTGATGCTGTTTGATAAAGTAATTGCCTATGACAATCTGAAGCAGAAGATCATCCTTATCACTAATATCAAGACGAACCAGCTGGAAACAAATTACAAAAAAGGGATGCTGGAGCTGGATCAGATGGTAAGACTGATACAGGATACGGCAGCATTAGAGAATTACCCTGCGGAATTAAAATCCGAATTCCGGCCTCTGTTCAGCAAAGCGGAATATTGCACCATGGTGGAAAAAGCCAAGGAGTACATTCGAGAAGGTGATATTTTTCAGGTAGTCCTTTCCAATCGTTTGGAAGCGGAGTTTGAAGGGAGCCTCTTAAACACCTACCGGGTTCTCCGGTCCACCAATCCTTCCCCCTATATGTTCTACTTTTCCGGTGAGGACATCGAAATTGCAGGGGCATCACCGGAAACACTGGTGAAGCTGCAGGACGGTGTACTGTACACCTTTCCGCTGGCAGGAACGAAGCCAAGAGGAAAAACCGACGAAGAGGATCTTCGGCTGGAACAGGAACTTCTATCCGATCCAAAGGAGCTGGCGGAACACAACATGCTGGTGGACCTTGGCAGAAATGATCTCGGCAAAATCAGCCGATTTGGAACAGTAGAAGTAGAAAAATACCTTACCATTGAACGGTTCTCCCACGTAATGCACATCGGTTCCACCGTAAAAGGCCAGATCAGGGAAGACAAAGACGCACTCAGCGCAGTGGATGCAGTTCTCCCTGCGGGAACCTTGTCAGGAGCACCGAAGATCAGAGCCTGTGAGCTCATCAACGAGCTGGAAAACAACAAGCGGGGAATCTACGGAGGCGCCATCGGATATATCGATTTCACCGGCAATATGGATACCTGCATCGCCATCAGAATCGCATATAAAAAGAACGGTAAAGTATTCATCCGATCCGGCGCAGGAATTGTGGCTGACAGCGTACCGGAAACGGAATATCAGGAGTGTCTCAATAAAGCCAGGGCGGTAGTAAACGCTATGACCAGTGCAGGGGAGGTATTTGGACGATGATTTTATTAATCGATAACTATGACAGCTTTTCCTATAATCTCTATCAACTCGTCGGCTCTCTGCAGCCCGATATCAGAGTCATCAGAAATGATGCAATGAATTTAGAAGAAATCGAAGCACTAGAGCCCAAGGCTATTCTTCTTTCTCCCGGCCCAGGCAAGCCTGCAGATGCGGGGATTTGCGTTGAAGCAGCAAAGTATTTCGCAGGAAAGATACCGATTCTGGGCGTGTGCCTCGGGCATCAGGCGATCTGCGAAGCCTATGGAGCAACCGTATCCTATGCGAAAACCTTGATGCACGGAAAACAGTCCCAGATGAAGGTGGATACGGATTGCAAACTATTTCAAGACTTGCCGGAAGCAATTGAAGGAGCGAGGTATCACTCCCTGACGGCGCTGGAAGAGACGATGCCGGAGGAACTTACTATAACGGCACGGTCGGAGGACGGGGAGATCATGGCAGTAAAGCACCGGGAGCACGACGTCTACGGGCTTCAGTTCCATCCAGAATCAATCCTGACCCCCAAGGGCCGAACGATCCTGGAAAATTTTATCCGCCTGAGCGCTTGCTCATCAGGGGAGCCCAATTGCTAGCTCTGGCTGAGCATAAATATATCCCAGTTTGTGGAGGGAACAAAAATGATTACAGATGCAATACAAAGAGTAATATCCGGAAAAGATCTGGATTTTGATACCGCCAAAATGGCAATGGAAGAAATCATGGAAGGGAAAGCGACACAGGCGCAGATTGCTGCCTTTCTGACTGCAATGAGGATGAAGGGGGAGAGTATCGATGAAATTACAGCCTGCGCTTCCGTCATGCGGGATAAAGCGGTTCCAGTAAGCCGCGGCACAGATCCAGTGATGG
Organism: Bacillota bacterium; assembly: GCA_029239605.1. Classification (GTDB taxonomy): domain Bacteria; phylum Bacillota; class Clostridia; order Peptostreptococcales; family Anaerovoracaceae; genus Anoxybacterium. Next base: position 11,988 of record JARBUO010000030.1, read on the forward strand.
ATATTGTTGGCACCGGAGGTGATGAGGCGGGGACGTTTAATATTTCCACCACCACCGCTTTTGTAGTGGCTGCAGCTGGTGTGCCGGTAGCCAAGCATGGCAACAGAAGCGTATCCAGCAGAAGCGGAGCGGCGGACGTTCTGGAAAAACTGGGCGTCAACATTCAGCTTACTGCAGAACAAAGCAGCAGAATGCTGGAAGAAATCAACCTATGCTTCCTGTTTGCACAGCTCTATCACAATTCCATGAAGTATGCTGCACCGGTTCGTAAGGAACTGGGGATCAGGACTATTTTTAATATTCTAGGCCCCCTTGCCAATCCTGCGGCGGCAAATCTGCAGCTCATGGGAGTCTATGATGAAAAGCTGGCTGTTCCGTTGGCACAGGTACTATCCAATCTGGGCGTAAAGCGGGGCATGGTAATTCACGGGGGGGACGGGCTGGACGAAGCTACCCTCACCGCGGAGACCATTGTGGTGGAAATCGACAACGGAACTCTGAGGCGATATTCTGTTACACCGGAAGACTTCGGGCTAAGCCGAAGCGGGAGAGATGCGTTGATGGGCGGGACCCCCGAGGAAAATGCTCAAATTACCAGAGATATTCTGGAGGGAATCGAGCGCGGCGCCAAAAGGGACGTGGTCATCCTGAATGCGGCAATGGCTCTGTATACAGCTGGGAAGGGCGAAAGCCTGCAGGACTGCCGAGTGCTGGCCGAAGAGATGATAGACAGCGGTGCGGCGATCCAGAAGCTCAATTCGCTCATCGCACGTTCAAACGAATTTAACCATCCCACCACTGAGGTGCTTTCATGAAGGATATTCTAGGTGTTATAGCGGAGCGAACAAGAGAGCGGGTTGCTGGGCAGAAACGGATCAAATCCTATTCTGAGGTGATCCGGGAAGCAGAAGCAATAAGTAGTGCTGAACAGGCAGAGCCATTGTTCCCGTTCAAAGCGGCGCTGAGTGGTAAGGAAATGTCCTTTATCTGCGAGGTGAAGAAAGCATCCCCGTCCAAGGGGATTATCGATGAAACCTTTCCCTATGTCAAAATCGCCGCGGAATATGAAGCGGCGGGGGCGGCAGCCATCTCGGTGCTCACAGAACCCTACTGGTTTCTCGGGAGTGACGAATATCTGAAAGAAATCAGAGAAATCGTAAAATTGCCCATCCTTCGCAAAGATTTTACGGTAGACCCTTACCAGATCTATGAAAGCAAGATTCTGGGTGCCGATGCCATCCTGTTGATTTGTGCGCTGATGGATAAACCTTTTCTAAAGGAATGCCTTCAGATTGCAAAGAAGCTTGGTTTATCGGCGCTTGTGGAGATTCATACGGAGGCGGAAGCAGAGCTGGCAGTTAATGCCGGCGCGGAGATTATCGGTGTCAACAACCGGAATCTCAAGACCTTTGAGGTTGATCTGGAAATCAGCATCCGTCTGAGAAAGCTTGTGCCCGATTCGATTTTATTCGTGTCGGAAAGCGGCATCAAAACAGCTGAAGATATCAAAAGGCTGAAACATCACAGCGTCAAAGGAGTGCTCATCGGAGAGACCTTGATGAGGATCAGCGACAAAAATCGGATGCTTTCGGAGCTGAGAGGGCAAGGCGTATGACGAAAATAAAAATATGCGGGCTCTTTCGACCGGAAGACATAGAATTTGTCAACGCGGCAAGGCCAGACTATATCGGATTTGTTTTTGCAAACAGCAGACGCAGGGTGAGTCCGGAAACAGCCGCCTTACTGAGGAAGATGCTCGATCCCGGGATCAAAGCCGTAGGAGTCTTCGTTGACGCTCCTATTGAGATTCCCGTAAGTCTTGTCAGGGGCGGCATCATTGATCTGGTGCAGCTGCATGGCAATGAAAAAGAGGCATATATCAGGAAACTCAAAGAAAAGCATGAGGAGATTACCGTTAGATCCACCTTGCCGGAAGCAGCCGTTTTTCCAAGCCTGTCAGAATCATCTAATAGCCTCTCCGTAATAAAAGCCATACGGGTAGAACATACGGAAGATATCATCGACATGCAGGGCGGTGAAGCTGATTATCTGCTGCTGGACAACGGACCCGGAGGTACTGGGAAAACCTTTGACTGGCGTCTGGCTATGCAGGCGGATGCAGGAAATGAAAATAACAAACCATTCTTTCTTGCAGGGGGTCTTCATTCTGGCAATGTGGAGGATGCGATAGAAACACTAAGCCCCTATGCGGTGGATGTGAGCAGCGGTGTGGAGACGGATGGACTGAAGGATCGATCTAAAATAATTGATATCGTGGCGCGGGTGCGGCAATCAAAACGATACGGAAGGAAAGGATGAAGATGAAAAAGGGCAGATATGGTGTCCATGGGGGGCAATATGTCCCGGAGACACTGATGAATGAGCTGATACAGCTTGAAGAGAGCTATGAAAGATATAAAAATGATGCGGAATTTACTCAGGAACTCGATCAATTGTTCCGTGAATATGTGGGAAGGCCTTCATTGCTTTATTATGCAGAGAAAATGACCAAAGAGCTGGGCGGTGCAAAAATCTATCTGAAACGAGAAGACCTGAACCACACCGGTTCTCATAAAATAAACAATGTACTGGGTCAGGCACTGCTTGCAAAGAAGCTGGGGAAGACCAGGCTGATTGCGGAAACCGGCGCAGGGCAGCACGGCGTTGCGACTGCAACGGCTGCTGCGCTTCTCGGGATGGAGTGTGAAATCTTCATGGGAAAAGAGGATACGGAACGTCAGGTGCTGAATGTTTACCGCATGGAACTTCTGGGAGCCAAGGTTCATCCAGTATTCAGCGGGACCATGACCTTAAAAGACGCAGTCAATGAAGCCATGCGGGAATGGACCTCACGGATTCACGATACACACTATGTGTTCGGTTCGGTCATGGGCCCCCATCCCTTTCCTATGATCGTAAGGGATTTCCAGAGCGTCATCGGAAAGGAGGCTAAGGAGCAGATTCTGGAGAAAGAAGGTAAATTGCCGGATGCGGTGGTAGCCTGCGTTGGCGGTGGGAGTAATGCCATGGGAGCATTTTACGAATTCGTTCCCCATGAGGAAGTGGCTCTCATCGGATGCGAGGCGGCGGGCAAAGGCCTGGATACGGAGGAACACGCTGCCACCATTGCAAAAGGAACCATTGGTGTCTTTCATGGCATGAAATCATACTTCTGCCAGGATGCGTACGGGCAGATTGCTCCCGTCTATTCCATTTCCGCAGGGCTGGATTATCCCGGAATCGGGCCGGAGCATGCATGCCTTCATGATGCGGGAAGAGCAAAGTACGTTCCAGTTACCGATGATGAGGCGGTGGCTGCCTTTGAATATCTGGCCAGAACCGAGGGGATTATCTGCGCCATCGAAAGCGCACACGCTGTGGCCCATGTCAGAAAGATTGCCGGTGAGATGAACCGGGATCAGATTATTATCATATGCCTCTCTGGAAGAGGGGATAAGGACGTCGCTGCAATGGCGAGGTATAGAGGGGTGGATCTTCATGAGTAAAATAAAGCATGCATTTCAGAACGGAACAGCACTGATCGGATTTCTGACTGGGGGCGATCCTTCCATCGAAAAAAGCAGGGAATTTATTTTAGAGATGGTGAGAGGCGGTGTGGATCTGATTGAAATCGGAATTCCGTTTTCTGACCCGGTGGCAGAGGGAAGCGTCATCCAGCAAGCGAATTTCAGAGCTTTGTCAGCAGGTACCACAACGGATAAGATCTTTGATTTGGTTGAACTTGTAAGAAGGGAAAGCGAGGTGCCGATCGTTTTTTTAACCTACCTCAATCCGGTGTTACAGTACGGCTATGAGCGATTTTTTAAAAGATGTGATCTTCTGGGAGTAGACGGGATCATCATCCCAGACCTGCCTTTTGAGGAAAAAGCCGAACTGGGAGATGAGGCAGAAAAATACGGTGTAGAGATCATTTCTCTTGTTGCGCCTACCTCAGAAGAGAGAATCCGAACGATTGCTTCGGAAGCAAAGGGATTTTTGTACGTGGTCTCTTCCATGGGAGTAACAGGAGTCCGCAGTGAGATTCAAACCGATCTTCCCAAAATGATCAGACTTGCCAAAGAGGTCGCAGACATCCCCGCGGCGGTGGGATTTGGGATCAGCAATCCAAAACAGGCAAAGGAAATTGGGAAGATTGCAGATGGAGTTATTGTTGGCAGCGCCATTGTCAAAATCATAGAAGAACACGGAAATGATGCGGGATCGTTTCTATATGAATACGTGAAATCTATGAAAGATGCAATCAGGGGGTGAAGCGGATGCTGTTTGCTTTGAAACCGGAAACGAAGGAAAGAACCCTGATTCACACCGGAGGACGGGTCATTGGGGACGGATACTTCACCGTTATAGCAGGCCCATGCTCAGTGGAAAGCAGAGAACAAATTGAGGGTGTGGCTCAGTCTGTAATGGACAGTGGAGCCGCCATACTCAGGGGTGGAGCCTTCAAACCCAGAACGTCACCCTACTCTTTTCAGGGACTGAAGGAAGAGGGGTTGTCCTTTCTGCTTGCGGCAAAAAAGAAAACTGGTCTTCCGGTTATTACAGAGATCATGAATCAAACACAACTGCCGTTACTTGCGGATGTGGATATCATACAGATCGGAGCCAGAAATATGCAGAATTTCGATCTTTTGAAAGAAGTGGGGCGCTGCAAAAAGCCTGTTCTCTTGAAAAGAGGCTTGGCCAACACCATTGAAGAACTTCTGATGAGTGCGGAATATATCTTAGCCGAAGGAAATGAACAGGTAATCCTCTGCGAGCGGGGCATACGAACCTTTGAAACGATGACACGAAATACGCTGGACCTCTCTTCTGTACCGCTGCTGAAAGAGAAAACCCATCTTCCGGTCATCGTTGATCCGAGCCATGCGGCAGGGATCAGAAGCCTCGTTGGGCCTCTGTCCAAAGCCGCAGTGGCGGTGGGCGCAGACGGGCTGATGATCGAAGTAAATCATGATCCGCAGCACTCACTGTCTGATGGGGATCAATCCCTTAGCCCGGAGGATTTCGACGTGCTGATGCAAGACATCCGGCAAAGAGTCTTCTTTGAGAAGAAAAAACTGGGATGAGACGGTAAAAGCTGCGGTATTGTGAAAGTACCGCAGCTTTTATGACGGAGACTGAAACCGTGCAGCACGCCTGCAAAGGCCTGGTAGAAAAATAGTGTCGCGTGCGACACTATTTTTTTTATCGTCTTCTTGATCTGCCGCGTCTGTCGTCGTTGCAGACATCGCAGACCTGGTCGCAGATATCTCTTTCACTTTCTGTATCCCCGCAGTTTTCCCGCGTATCACTTTCTCTGATCTGATTGGGGAAGAGTGACGGGAATGTAGCACAGATTGCGGATACCTGAGGCTCCAATTGAACGAATCCGGTCGATAATACGCATAGTTGAACCGGAACCACAATCTTCTTTTCACATGTAACGCATAAAGCGACAATCAGATTTGCCTTGATCGTACCGTCAGGGCAGATCGTGATATCTCTTCCTATGCTGTTGGTAGCCAGTCTGGTTTCACATGCCGGGTTGCAGAATTCGCTGAAACGAGGCAGGAATGCACTGTTTCTCGTGGAAGGCATGCAGAGCTCGAAGAAGTTTGTGAGTACCAGCGGATTACGGTCATCGGCAATATTTACGTTGGCACAGACACTGAATACGACCTCGCGGTCATTTCTGTCACTCAACAGTAAATCGATTGTTACCAGTACGTCTCCGGTGATGGCGATGTTCTGGGTACCGAAAATCGGAGTCCCTTTGCACTTCTCATCGCATTCTTCTGTATCTGCATAAAGAACCTTTTCAGAAAATGTACCGTCGGGTCCAACCACGCGAATGGGTTCGCAATGTGCGTCCTGAATGAACGACGCACCTGAAATGGTTGTGTTGACGTCCAGTGTGAGGTTTGACGGGTCTTCCACATTCAGCGGATTAAAGAACCTCTTGCAGCGAATGTCTATGACTCTTCTGATTCTGTGCCCCCTGGGTATTGCAGGTGAAAAGCACTGATTCGTCACAGTTTTCAGCCCTTGAAGGTTAAAAAGTACCGCGTCATACACCTTCTGAACAAAAATAGGTTCGGATGAAACGTCACTTAAATTCCCGCTAAATTCACAGAGCTGGTTAGCATTGCAGCATTTTTGAAAGAGGTCCGGCGATATGTTGCCACCGAAACAACTCATATATTTCCCTCCTTTAACCGGTCTTTCATTATTTCTTTTCAAGGTCAGTATATTCAGGGTGAAATGTTTGTGTTACTTTGATTTCTTTCTGAGAATAATAAAAATAGTTTATTAACGTGAAAGAATCAGCTCAAATACCATTCAGAAGGAAATAACATGGGCAGATCATACAAAAACAGCTACCGAATCAACATTGAGCACAATCTGGATAATGCAAAGGGGAGTCGTCATGGACATACCCTTGAAATCATTCTGATCATTGAACACCCGGCTGCTGCTTTCTTTCTATCATATCCCGAACTGGATGAAACGGTGCATCACTATTTAGAGGAATATGATGCAAAGTATTTGAATGAAATGAAACGATTTGATAGTCTGCCGCCTACCCTTGAGAATCTGGGCGATATCCTCTTTGAAGAGTTGAATCTTTTATTGCGTGCGAAGGGACTGCACCTCATTGCACTGGAAATCAGTGAAACTCCGCTGCGGGTGTATATCGTATCAGACCCCTCAACGGGATTTCCTGTATAACAGAAAAAAACAGTGACGAGAAAACGAAGTATAACAGAAAAAATCAGACACGAGATAACGAAGAAGAATGGAACAAGACATTCATGGAGAGAAGAAAAAACAAGAAATCTCTGGGTCAAACAATACTGCTGGTGTTGATCATGGCAGCAGTTTTGACTATGCTGGCAGCTGTTTTAACCGATTTTAGCAATGGTGTCACCGATTTCGGCAACGGCACCCCGCAGGTGTATGCACAGGAGAAAGCCGGTGGTTACGGCAGCATTATCGTAGATGGATATTTTGACGACTGGATGGATAAGCCACATTCTTATGTCATCAATTATGTAAGCAATCAGCCCAAAAATCAAAAGAACTATCACTATGCCTCTTTATTTTGGGACGGAGAATTTGTTTTCCTCCATATCAAAATGCTGAATGGGTGGAAATACTCTTTTAATGGAAATGAATATTATTTTCAGATCAATGATCGTTACCGGTTGAATGTCAATATTCTGGACGCAAATGGCCGCTCTTTTCCAAATGGAAATGCTCCTTTGGGAATCCAAAAAGTTTATGTGAAATACAAAAATGATGGCAGTATTTATGACAACAGAGAGGTGACAGGATCGGAAGCCTTCCTTTTCACCGGCGGAAGCGGGGAACAAGACGAATTTGAGATGAAACTTCCACTGGCTGCATTTCGTGTTAAAAATCCTGGCTTGGATTTGGATACCGTATGTAAGATTGAGATGTGGTCACCGAATCTCATCGTTCGTCAGTTGGCATTGACCTCTGCGGGAACTCCAACGGGGCCTGTTGTTCTATATGCTCTTGCCTGGTCAGTGGGTTTAGCAGTGCTGCACCGGGCGAAATTAAAGTTTTGGAAATTCCTGTGGGGCAGTGTCGGTATGTTCATTTTGCTTATGGCTTTTACAGAGTCGATTTTGACGGTTTTACTGTCGCGTTATGTCTCTTCCGCAGCTGGTTTGCTGGGAGAATGGACCGGTACCTATTCGTCTTATTTCGAGTATGGAATCTTACTGATCGAAAGCAGACTGTCATCCATTTCTCTTGCGGTGGACTATGAATGTTCCGGTGTGATAGAGATTTTAGTTTTTCTATCTTTGCTGTGGTTTTTTCCGGTATACCGGACTTCTGAAAAACTGATTGTGAGTATCGGCGGCGTTTTATGGATTTTTGCAGCCAACGTACTGCGCATTCATGTGATTTGCATTTTAATTTATATTTATGGAAATGATATTTTTTATCTTGCCCATACGGTGATCGGCAGGCTTGTGTTTTATGGCTTATCAGTAGTTCTTTATTTTTACGTCTTCACACGGTCTCAAATCATTCGACAAAAAGTAGGGGGATTTCACTATGAATATCGTTGACTATCTGGCAAGCTCTGTTGTTTTTTGGATGGCGTGGATCATTATTCCGCTGCTTCTGGAGATTGTTCCTGCTTTCGGCAGTGTCCTGATCCTGTTAAAAAAGATGGTATCCGGTTCTGATGAGGCGGCGGAGCAGACATTTTATCCTGAAATTTGCATTATCATTCCCGTCTATAATTCGTCGTCAACGCTGAAATCCTGCATTGCATCCATCAACAGCGCAACATATCCCAATCATCTCATACGAATCCTATTGGTACACAATCAGGGTTCTGATGACAGTTTTCTTGTATTTCAACAGTGTCAGAAGGAGTACCCTGAGCTGATGATTCAATGGCTCAATGCAAAGCAAGGAAAGTCCAAGGCATTAAATCTCGCGCTGTTTAACAGTGAGGGGAAATATATCATTCATATCGACAGTGACGGCCGTCTTCAGAAGGATGCCCTGATGAACCTGGTACGGCGGTTTGAAAACAATCCGGGGATTAGCTGTATGACAGGCGTTATATTAACGGACTGGAAACTGGTGGAGCAGACTGAGCAGCCCGGCAGACTGCTGCTGCGGAGATTGGAGTTTCTGGAATATGCACAGGCGTTTCTTGCGGGAAGAAATTATGATTCGGAGCTGAATATGATTTATACGCTGTCGGGAGCCTTTTCAGCATTCCGAAAGTCTACCATTTTAAAATCTCAGCTGTACCATACCGGTACCGTGTCAGAGGATACACAGCTGACCTTTCAGGTCAAGCTGCTTCTGAAACAAAGAGTTCATCTCTGTGAAAACGCCATTTTCCTATCGGAACCCATCCGTGGAATCAATGCACTTTACTCTCAGCGGCAAAGGTGGCAGAGGGGGGAACTGGAGGTATCCAACCTGTTTCTGACAGGGAGAAAATATCCCGTTTCTTCAGGGGCGGAACGGCAGTCGTTTCTGAAGAATAACCGTACATTCCGCGGCTCACGGCCTGGTGGGCTGATGATCAGAACCATTCTGTATGACCATACCTTTGCGTTCCCGCGGATGATCTGGTATTTCGCGCTGGGGTGTCTTGCTTTCAAAAATTATTCCACGGTTTTAATTCTTTTTTCGGTAGGTCTGATTTTCCTGCTGTATGTGATTACCGCCTATTTGTATTATTTGAGCATCATCGGCTATTTGAGGGAGTTCAACTTACTGCGGCGCTATTATGTCAGTCTGGGAGGATTGGTTGCGCTGCTGCCGATTTATAATTTTATGGTGTTTTGGATCAGGCTTGCTGGAATTATCAACAGCATTCATACTGAGAGCAGCTGGAAAATCATGAACCTTGCGGAAGAGAGCGCGATGGTTTCTGCCTCCCTTCATGCAGTTTTTTCTGTACCGTATACATGGCTTAAAATACTGCGAAAAGCGGTCAATGGGTAAACAAGAAAGGGGCTATGGATGGAGCATATTTTCAAATCCCCGAATTCCAACAGAAAACGGATCATCTTTGTGATTCTTTTCTCCATTGGTATGCTTCTTTTTATTGGATATGAAGGCCAGCGAGAACAGAGAATTCTATTGGAACATTATGGAGAAGAGCAGCTTCTTCTGGTCAATCAGGCAATCCTATTCTCCGGTGCAAGGTCGGATTTCAGTTCCCTAGGTCCTGATTGGGAACCGCAAATGAGGAAGATTCTATCAGAATCTGCTGTTTCAGGAAGCCGGTACTGGATCTTGTGCAGAGAGGACAGCATTGTATTTCTTCGAAATGAATCCCTGACAAAACAGTATGGCACTTCAGATCTCTCCTCATATTTTTCCGGGGAAGAGAATTCTGATTTCTACCGCATGTTTTCAGAGAAGAAAAGCTTTTCGACTACGGTAAACAGACAAGGGGAGGGAGAACTCCTTGCATCAGTAAGTCAGTTTACTGCAGGAGGAACAGCTTATACCCTGATCCTTTGCACAAAGACTTCCTATATTATGTCGCTGAATCAAATGCTGGCGCATCAGACCTATCTGATGATGGCGGCACTTCTTCTTTCTGCGGTTGCGATTATTGTAACGCTGCTTTTCAATGGAGAAATCACAAGCGCGAAGGAGACAATCCATTCCTTACGGGAGGAACTGCAGAAGCGAACACTACAGGTGACTTCTCTGAGTGAAGGGCAGCTCACTTTGTTTGATCAAAAGCAGTCGGATTTATATGATAAAAAGCAGAATCACAAAGAAACAGATCGAACAAGGTTTCGAAGTGCATTGCGGGGAGCTGGCCGGAGAGAAGAGAGAAAAAATAGGGAAGAGGGAAAATATCGGGAAGCGCGCAAAATACGCAGACATCGTCAGTATCGTCTGAAATTTTATCTCAATACGTATCATTTTATTTATATCAATGGCAGACCGGGGGAGCTGCACCCCCATACCTGGCAGATGACGGCACAGGCGGTCAACCAGAAGGATGGCCTCATCCTTTTTAATGAAGTAGAGCAGAAGATTGATGCGGTCCTGGATCGTTTTCAGGATAAAACACTGAATGAAATGGAGCCCTTTGATGTGCTGAACCCTACCCTTGAGAATATCAGTGAATATTTTAAAAATGAATTTTCAGCAGTATTGAATCAGTTTGGATGGCAGTTGATCCGGTTTGAATGCAGCGAAACACCAACGAGAGCGTATCTGATTGATCAATCAGATCTTTTAGAGTAAGGGGTGCAGGAGATATGGAGGATCAGTCTTATTGCAGCAACTGCACAGGAGATATGGAGGATCAGTCGTTGTTTCGCTGGGACCGGCATGGAGCAGAGTCTGCGCTTGGAGCATTCATTCTGTTGTTTGTTTTTTCCTTTCTTTTATCACTCTTTCTGAAAGGCGGGTATTTGGCGCTGGACGGAGCCGATACCCTTTGTCATTTGTACAGAGCGCAGGAAGTACGATCAAGCATAGCCCAGGGGGTTTTATATCCGCTGTACGATCCCAAATGGTATAACGGCGTGGAATTTATGCGCTATTGGGGTCCGCTCCCCCTGTATCTTCTGGCACTGATCCAGTGGATCTGTAGAGGGGATACCCTTGGAAGTTATCCTGTCTTTTTAAGCTGGATTTTCCTTTTCGGTTCCTGCGGCTGGTTGTGCTTCGGAATCCGTTACCAAAGAGTAAAGCTGTCTCTTATGATTGCTTTCATATGGTTTTTCTCGCCGGAAAACATTCGCATTTATACCACTGACGGAAATGTTCCGAGAATTGTGATCAATGCATTGCTGCCCTGGTTTTTTTATAAGGTTTGGCAGGTTGCGGAAGAACGAAGAACAAAAGACCTTCCCTGGGCAATGCTGCTCTTCCTCCTGATCCTGCTTTGCCATTTGGGGATTGCCCTGATTGTATTGTCTTCCATTTTTCTGATGCTTCTGCTCCACGGGTTCAGCAGAAAGGACTTCCGTCCACTAAGCATTCTGATGACAGGTTTTCTGATTGTATTTCTTACCGCAGGAGTTTGGCTGGTACCGTCAATGTTTGGCGGAGCCATTGAGAATTCCAATACCAATCAAGTAATGAAATATTTTTTTCAATCTCTATGGGAGTCTCTCAACCCTATGGAACGACTGTATGGAGATATGCTGGCGTTTTACTACGGAATTTCATTTTTTGTATTGGGTTTTATGGGGGTTTTTCTCAGCTTGAAACGCACCCGAATCATTTTTGGCGTTGGAATCGTGTTGTTCCTGTTTACCGGGCTGAGTGCTTTCAAGCTTTTTGCCCAGCTCCCATTCAGCCAGTTTCTTTGGATGATTCGGTTTGTACCTGTATCGGCTGCGCTGATCCTTATGGGCTTTCTGCTTTGGGACAGTTTGAAAAAGCGGCTGCTGGTAATCTTATGCCTGCTGCTTGTCATCGACTGTATTCCATCTGCTGCCTATCTGGTGAAGCTGCGAGCGGCAAATTTCAATGATTCTCCCTATCGTTTGGTGGAGCAGTCCGCTGAGAGCAAGGGTCTTCAGGAGGCCAAGGTACTTACGAGACAGCGCATGTCGGTGATGGATATGAGTTCTTATGGTTCCTTTGCACCCTATTACATTGCAGGCGTTCCGCCTCAGACTCAGTACGCTTTTGGAGCCGGCTGGGAAGGTGCGGCTACAGGAGCCAATTTGGTTCGACTAAACAGTGCGCTGGAGCTTGGGCATTACCAGTACCTGTTTGATCGATCTTTGGAGCTTGGCATTGATGTGGTTACAGTACCGCTGACAATGCTCAAAAGTCCTGATGACATAGGATGGCTGGTGCAGGCAGGTGTTGAAACAGGGTATCAACTCTTAAAGAATGCCAGCGGGAATTACGTCTTTCGTTATCCGGTTTCGGGTCAATTCGGTACAGTGCCTGAATATAAAAATTTAGCCATTGGAAAATCTGCAGGTGACATCATGCTTTTGTTTCCCGATTTTGAAACGGGACCTTCTGACCGTCTGGAGGATTATACCCAGGAGGAGCTGTCAAAGTACAAAACGATCTATCTTTCCGGCTTTCTCTATGACAACAGAAAGAAAGCAGAAAAGCGGCTTGCTGAGCTTGAAGACAAAGGGGTAACAATCATAATTGATATGAATCAGATCCCTCAGGATCGCGATACGGGAATCCGCCAGCTCTTCCGAGTCTTTGCCCAGCCCATTGCTTTTAACGACGGATTTCCCTCGCTGCTGTACGAGGGAGTCCGTTACGAGCCGCAGAATTTACCGGCGGAGTACAATACCTGGAATACCGTCTATCTGGACGGCGTGTCCCATATTCAGGGACAATGCGAATTTCAAAACAGGCAGGTAGTATTTGCAGGCACAGCGGAGCATGAGCGGATTCATTTTCTAGGTTTAAATTTGATCTATCACGGCATTTTAACGAGAGATCCTGAGGTAATCAAAATGACGGAAGAACTCTTCGGTGAAGCTTATGGGACTCTGCCTAAGCGTGAGGTCGTGCCCATCTCCGTAAGATTCTCCGGAAATCGAATCATGATTGACTCGCCCAAGGATGGAGTTAACACCGGCCTCGCGTGGCTGGATATTTTTTATACTGAGGCTAAGATAAAAAAGGAACAAAATTTGCTGATTGTACCCTCTGGAAGGATTGAAATCCTGTTGCGCTATCCATATCTTCTGGACGGCCTTGTGATCAGCCTCTGCGGGCTTATTTTAAGCGTACTGTTTCTTTCTCGCCGGAAATATCTTTTCCGCTCCGGGATTCTTTGGCATAAATTCGGGTAAAGTAAAGATAGTTAGAAAAATGTTACTTGTTATCTGGAGCACCTCTCATTGATAGCGTGACTCTATAGAAATAAAAAGAGGGTGAGAAGAATGAAACAAAAGGAAATATATCTTGCCGGCGGTTGCTTTTGGGGTTTGGAAAAGTATCTAGGAAATATTCCGGGGGTATTGGAAACGGAAGTCGGATATGCAAACGGAAAAACGGAACATCCAACTTATGAAGAAGTCTGCAGGCTGAATACCGGTCATGCAGAAACTGTCCGCGTTGTTTTTGATGCAGAAAAACTAAGCCTTGCAGGATTGCTGAATCTGTATTATCAGGTAATCAATCCCACTTCGCTCAATCGCCAGGGAAACGATGTGGGAAGTCAGTACCGAACCGGGATATATTATATTGATCAAGAGGATCTTCCGATCATTACGAAATCTTTGGAACTGCTTCAGCTGGAGCACTCCAGGAAAATTGCAATTGAAGTCAAACCGCTGCAGAACTACTTCGCGGCTGAGGAATATCATCAGAAGTATCTTGCCAAGAACCCAGGGGGGTACTGCCATATCCCGGAACATTATTTCGAAGCAGCGAAGTATGCTTCCGATCCCGAGCGGTATCCCATTCCGGATAAGGATGCGCTGAAGGAACAGCTAAACCCGATTCAATATGAGGTGACCATGAAAAACGGGACAGAACCGCCTTATCAAAATGAATTCTGGGATCATTTTGAAGAGGGACTTTACGTGGATATTACCACCGGGGAGCCGCTGTTTACCTCGCTCGATAAGTTTGAGGCCTGCGGCTGGCCTAGTTTTTCGAAATCAATTCATCCTCAAAGCGTAAAAACAAAACGGGATTTTTCTCATGGAATGATTCGTGATGAGGTACGGAGCAGAACCGGGGACATTCACCTGGGACATGTATTTGAGGACGGACCCGAAGACAGGGGGGGACTGCGTTACTGCATCAACAGCGCAGCCCTGCGTTTTATTCCAAAAGAGAAGTTGGCAGAAGAGGGTTATGGCCAATACCTCGAACTGTTTAGCACTTACCGCAAACCTGAGTGATGTGCGGTTGATTCCGGCTGTTGGAATGATATTGCCGCACTCTCCGCAGAATAACTGATAAAATTCAATTCACAAGAGGTATTTTTTTTGGTATAATAAAACAGGCTATTCTCTGAAGCCGACAGGTTTTAGAATGATGATTGAGAGGCAGGTACTTTGAGCAACGCTGGACTTGCCTCTTTCCTTGACCAGAAAAAGATATTATGAATGGGTTGGAGAAGATGAAATTCAATAGTGATTATTATGATACTGATTTTGAAATTTCATATCAGGGCAGCAAGATTCTCATTATCAATGACGGCTTCGAGGGAGAGCGCCTGTTCATCAACGGTGAACTGCAGGATCAAAATTTTGAGCCTTATGATGGGTATTTAAAGGGAACGCTCATGAACGAAGCGGGCGGAGAAGAGACGATTGAAGTCTACCTTGGCGGCCCCCAGACCTCGAACTGCATTATAGAAGCCAACGGGCAGCAGATTTATTCTTCCTTTGAACCTGCAAAGCCAAGATTCGTAATAGAAGAAAAGCAGAAAAAGGCATCCAGGCGTTCCGGCCTACTACTTCCATTTGTCATCATTCTACTGGCTGCGGTTTTCATGGCTGTTGCCATACCTTTGATGCAGGAACGAAAAGCTTCAGAAGGAAATCAAGAAGAGCCTGCAGGGGAGATTCTGTTGTCTGAAGCTCCTTCTGAGGAAGAACTTGTAAAAGAAACAGAGAGCGGATACGACGCTGATTTCATTGAACGGGAGTATTCCTGGCATTACGGAGAAAACCAGTGGACGTATGAGATGAAAATCCCAAGATCCGCTTATGAGTATTATAAAACAGTTGACCGGCTGAAAATAAGGAACTACAGCTACTATGTGACAGATAACAGCGATGATGAGTATCTGGCTGCACTGGGACTGCAGTTTCAAGAAGCGGCGCACAACGCTAATCATTCTGAATTTGATATGGTTAAGAACATTGTCCATTTCGTCCAGAACCTTAATTATATGGATGATAAAGTGGGAACCGGTTATGATGAGTATCCCAAATTTCCTTTGGAAACGTTGGCTGACGAAGGCGGTGACTGTGAGGATAGTGCCATTCTCCTGGCATCCCTGCTAAGAGAACTTGACTTCGGAACTGTGCTGATTCAATTTCCTAACCATATGGGTGTTGGCGTACGAGGTGAGGAATCCTTGCCTGGAAGTTATTTTGAAACGGATGGAATTCGATATTATTATATTGAAACCACTTCTCCCGGATGGGAGATCGGTGAGCTTCCGGAACAGCTGGAAAGCCAGCCTGCCAGAATTTTATCCCTGGTCAGATAGGGGGAAGGAATCATGCGGCTCTTTATAGCGATCAATCTAAATGATGAATGGAAAGACTGGCTGATGAATGCAGCCGGAGTTCTAAAATCGTCTGCAGTTAAGGGAAGATTTACTCCTCGGGAGAATCTTCATCTTACCCTGGCTTTTCTTGGTGAAATCGATGCGTCCAAATTAGCCCTTGTGAAACACTGCATGGATCAGATCCTTGAGCGGACGTTTTTGCTGTATTTGGATGGATTGGGACGCTTTAAAGGGAAAGATGGTGATTTGTATTGGGCTGGCGTGAAAAAAAATAATGCGCTGCTTGATCTTCAGAACAAACTGTCTGACGCGCTTGTCAACGCGGGATTTTCTTTGGACAACCGAAAGTTTTCTCCCCATCTTACGCTGGGTCGTCAAGTCAGGCTTCGAGATGAATCTCAGAGGATGGATTTGATAAATTCGTTGGCAAAAGAAGGCCCCGGTATGAAAGTTAACCGAATCA
>JARBUO010000031.1 GCA_029239605.1 Bacillota bacterium
GGAGTGATTGACTAATCCACAGCGTCTGTAAGAAGTATAGCATTAAGTCCTTGGAGAGGGACAATAAACACTACTACTTTATAATACGAGGAGTGATTTTATGAGACTCAGTGATTTAGGTGATAAGGAAATCGTTAATCTTGCAAACGGCAGCCGTCATGGCCAACTAGCGGATGCAGAGCTCTTGTTTGATGAAACCCATGGTAAAATCAAAGCCATATTGGTTCCAGACTATCATGGAAGAATGAGTTTTCTTGGAAGCCGGGAGTTTATGCAGCTACCTTGGAGTTCCATCCGAAAAATCGGTGAAGATATTATTATTTTTGAATCATCGGAAATGTAAAAGCAAAGAATGACCTGTCCAGAATGATACCGGCAAAATATGACGATTCATGTAAATATTCGACAATTATACATAAAAAGAATTGATTTATGCGACTTCTCATACTAAAATAGTAGTGATGTGTAGTAATAGTCAAAACTATGTATAATTTAGGAGATGAAACATGGATATACTCTTAATCATCTTTACCGTAGTCGGCTTTGCCTCTGTAATCGGTGGATTTATTCTCGAAGGCGGCCATCTTACAGGTCTGTTAGCCCCTACCAGTGCTCTAATCATTATTGGAGGTACAATTGGTGCTGTCGGTATCGCATTTCCAAACAGAGAGTTAAAAGAAATCCCCAAAATTTTGAGAGTTTTAGTAAGAGATCAGAAATATGATTTTGTGGGCTTGATGAACCGCATGAAAGCAATGTGCATTCAAGTCCGTCAGAGCGGTCTCTTAAGCCTGGAAAGTCAGATTGATTCTGAGCCGGACAGTCTGATGAGAAAAGGCATGAGGATGATTGTCGACGGTACTTCCCCGACTTATACCCGGGAAGCGCTGGAATTATCTCTTGATGTTATCTCGGACAGGCATAATGCCAGAGCAAAGATTTTCGAAGCTGCAGGGGGCTATTCCCCTACCATGGGTATTATTGGAACCGTATTGGGTTTGGTTCATGTACTGGGTGATCTGGAAGAACCGGATACCCTGGGGCCGAAAATCGCCATGGCATTTACTGCGACACTTTACGGAATCGGCCTTGCCAATCTCTTGTGGCTTCCCATTGCAGGTAAATTAAAGGCAAAAAATCAAATTGAAACTTTGTATAAATCGATGATTATTGAAGGGCTTCTTCTCATTCAGGAAGGTGTCAATACCAACTATATGGAGGAGAAATTATCAAGCTTTTTATCAGAAGCAGATCTTGCTTATAACGGCTCCCGGGGCGGCGGCGACTCCGGAAGAAGAAAGAAAGGGTAAAGGTTCTTTCAATGGCACGAAAGAAAAAACAGGAAGCCGAGCACGACAACAGTGAACGCTGGCTGCTGACCTATTCTGACCTGATCACACTTCTGATGATTTTTTTCGTTGTGATGTATGCCATGAGCAATGTAGATGCACAGAAATATCAGGTTCTCTCCCAATCGCTTGAGGGTGCTCTGAATCCGGCTGCTCTTGCCGGTACGGGCGGCGGCGGCTCAGGGGAAGGCGGCGGCGATATTTCCATCGATGAACTTACAGAATCTTTGGCAGAGGGAAGCACAGAAAAAATCGATCCAGAGCTTGTGGCAGCAGCACAGGAAATACAAAACCTAATCAGGCAAAACGGCTTGCAGGATAAGGTGTCGGTAAGCGTCCAGGAGCGCGGAGTAGTTGTTGGTCTTATGAATACCGTTTTATTTGACTCCGGCAGTGCGCAAATCAAACAGGATGCAATGCCAACGCTGATCGCCATTGGCCAAATTGCTAACGGTGTACATAATTATATAAGAATTGAGGGAAATACAGATGACGTTCCCCAAAGTTCCGAAAGATTTCCCAGCAACTGGGAGCTTTCCGTTGTAAGAGCAACAGAGGTTGTAAAACTGCTGATCGCTAAAAGCGGCGTCGAGCCTGACAGGATCAGTGCCGTTGGCTATGGTGAGTACCGCCCCAGCGTCCCGAATACTTCAGCAGAAAACAGAGCGAAAAACCGAAAAGTTGATATTGTTATCCTAAACAACCAGCTGGACAAGAGCGAATCCACAATGAGTGGGACTACCGGAACAGACTCTGGGACAAATGAAGGCGGAGGCCCAGCTAACACAGAGAATACTCAGTAATACCCTATCGGAATCGGATTGATAAAACTCTAAAATCAGATGGCAGCATGCTGCCATCTTTTCTTTGTTGTTACAAAGTTTTTTTAATACTCAGATTGCAATGCTGATTAGTTTTTTTAATGCATAGATTGTAATGCTTGTTTTCATGCTCCGCTTGACTTTCTGAAAGATATCAGTTACTATATTTAAAATAATATTACTACCATTTCCATATGAATAGTAAAGATATTGATAATTCGTAAAAATTATCAATTTAAGGAGTTTTGTAAATGAATCAAAAAACCATATGCATCCATGGCTGTAAAGAAAAAAAAGACCTGACCGGTTCAGTCAGTGTTCCGATTTATCAGTCTGCAACCTTTGCCCACCCTGCTGTAGGCAAGAGTACTGGATATGATTATTCCAGACAGCAAAACCCTACCAGGGAGCATCTTGAATGTACCGTAGCAGCGTTAGAGGGCGGCAGTCATGCTGTTGCTTTTACGTCTGGAATGGCTGCCATTACTGCCTTAATGGAACTCTTCCAGCCCGGAGACCATATCATTGCTTCTGAGGATTTATATGGCGGGTCGATTCGATTGTTTGAACAGATTAGTAAGAAGAACGGATTACGGTTCAGCTATGCTGACACATCAGATGCAACAAAAATAGAAGCTTTGATTACAGAAAATACAAAGGCTGTTTTTATTGAAACACCATCGAATCCGACCATGATTGTCACCGATATCAAAGCAGTTTCAGCGCTGACCAGACCGCTTGGAATCCTCTTGATCGTCGATAATACATTTTTAACCCCATATTTTCAGAAACCACTGCTGCTTGGAGCAGATATCATCGTTCACAGCGGAACCAAATACCTTTGTGGACATAATGATACCCTTGCAGGATTTTTAGTTACAGAGGATCAAACCCTAGGCGAGAAGCTTCGTCATCTATTGATGTCACTGGGTTCCTGTCTCTCCCCTTTTGATAGCTGGCTTTTGATCCGGGGGATTAAGACCCTTGCCGTCAGAATGGAAAAGCAGCAGGAAAATGCAATTGCAATCGCCCGCTGGCTGAAAACTCATCCGAAGGTTAAAAAAGTCTATTATGCCGGCTTATCAGAACACCCTTCCTACGAGATATCATCAACACAGGCTTCTGGCTTCGGCTCAATGATCTCTTTCACCGTTGACAGTGAAGCAACCGCGGTACAGGTGCTTGAAAAGGTAGAACTGATTCTCTACGCAGAAAGTCTTGGCGGAGTGGAAACGCTGATTACCTATCCAATGCTTCAGACTCACGCAGACCTTTCTAAAGAAGCACGGGATGCCAGAGGGATTAATGAAACTCTGCTTCGGCTTTCCGTTGGTCTGGAATATGCTGATGATCTGATCGCTGATTTACAGCAAGCGCTGGAATGAGAACAAGTTCTTGCGTTAATGAAAAAACAGTGTATTTTTAAAGTGCACCTTCAAATGTTTGATTTTTCATCCAACATTTGTGGTGCACTTCTTTTAAATTCCCTACTCTTTTCTATCCTATAAGCTCATTTTTCTTTTCATCTATTATCTGTTTCAGAAGTGCTACACAGCCTTCTCTCACATCGTTATAGGTATCATCAAAATTTCCCGTGTACCATGGATCTGCAATGTCTCCCGGCCGATTTGCGAAGTCCAGAAGACGCGATATTTTCCCATCTCTGTCATGACCGATGATCCTTGAAATATTCCTTACGTTATTGCTATCCATAGCGATAATATAATCATAGCTGTCGTAATCAGCTCTCCGCAGTTGAATCGCGCATTTTCCATCAGGAGAGATACCATATTCAGCAAGTTTTTTCCTTGTCCCTCTGTGTACAGGGTTCCCTATTTCCTCAGTACTGGTTGCTGAAGATGCAATCAGAAACTGATCCGCGAATCCCATTTTCTGCACCATGTCCTTAAAAACGAATTCGGCCATAGGTGACCTACAGATATTTCCATGACACACAAACATTATTTTAATCATTCGCTACCTCTTTTTCAGTTACTTCTTTTCCTGCCAAACTTTCCTCCCCGTTATGAAATCACAATCTCTTTATGATCCTTATCAACAATTGAAATATTACAAGATCCGCCTAAATGCTTTTCTACTGATTCCGCCAAATCATTCAGAGCGGCTGCGAGTTCATTCTCTCTTCCGTCATCGATACATTCAATGCAAAGGAATGCATTTTTTGTATTTTCCGTAAGCATGGTTCTTACGGACTCCCTCCAATTCCAGCACCTGCAAATTGCACCCGCATCATCTTTATAAACTATTTCACCTTCATAGGGCGGAGCATTTTCGTCGGTTCCAAGGGTTACAAAGCCTTCGTCTCCAATTGCTTTTGTCAGCCTGATATGACCTTTGAACTGATCGATATCCTCGCCTCCGCATGGCAAGCCATATCGCAAAGAAATCGAATTATAAATATCAACCAAGGGATTAATTACACTCAGCCCGTTACCGTTTTGCACGCGTTTGAGCAAGGCTTCAATGGATGATCTTGCGCCTTTCTTCGTCTTGAATTTTTGAAATGCCTCTCTCCATATCTTAATCACTTCATTACTGCTGAATTCCGAATTCCTCAGATACGTTAAGGCTTCCTGTTCAGCGCTGCGGATCATATCAACATATTTGTCTTCCTCTTTTATGGCATTATCAATATTATGGCAAACTACAATGCCGATTTTTGCATTGGGAAACAGATCCCAAAAATCATCTTCCACTATAAATTTTTTCATTGGTTCATTCCTCCTCAATCAGAGTTAACGGATTAGCTTATATTTATTATAAATCCGGTTATCGGCAACAATTAAGATTAGAATACCCGGAATACATATCATCCCTAACAAAATAGCACCTAATAGGCGATCACACAGAAAATCAATGAGCACAGTTAGCAGATAACGCCAAATACAATATTCTCAACCAACATTACTTTTTCTCCATACCATCTTGGAAATGCATATAAAAACAGGGAGCTGGCATATGAAATTCAATCTGCCAACACCCTGTTCCGTATTAAAATTACTCTTAAAGCATTATGACGCTGCCCATTTGTGCAATGCAGCCTACATACGGCGAATGCTTGATTGGGCTAGTTTTTCAGGGCAGCCTGAGCAGCAGCCAATCTTGCGATTGGAACTCTGAACGGTGAGCAGGATACATAGTTCAGTCCTACTTTGTGGCAGAACTCAACGGAAGATGGATCTCCGCCATGCTCTCCGCAGATTCCAAGTTTGATGTCAGGTCTTGCAGCCTTACCGAGGTCAACGGCCATCTTAACCAGCTTTCCTACGCCGTTCTGATCCAGTCTGGCAAATGGATCACTTTCGTAGATCTTCTTTTCATAGTAAGCGCCCAGGAAGGATCCTGCATCGTCACGGCTGAATCCAAAGGTCATCTGAGTCAGATCGTTTGTTC
Organism: Bacillota bacterium; assembly: GCA_029239605.1. Lineage (GTDB taxonomy): Bacteria > Bacillota > Clostridia > Peptostreptococcales > Anaerovoracaceae > Anoxybacterium. The sequence goes on from JARBUO010000031.1 coordinate 5,585, forward strand.
CGAAGGAGAAGAATTCAGCTTCAGAAGCGATCTCATCGGCGGTTAGAGCAGCCCTTGGAATTTCAATCATGGTTCCGACCATGTACTTCAGTTCCACGCCGGATTTCGCTATAATAGCATTGGCAGTTTCTACTACAACATTCTTCACGTACTGAAGCTCTTTAATCTCACCGATCAGCGGAATCATAATTTCAGGAACCATCTTCCACTCCGGATGAGCTTTCTGAACGTTGATAGCGGCTTCAATAACAGCTGTGGTCTGCATTTCTGCGATTTCTGGATAGGATACCGCTAGACGGCAGCCTCTGTGTCCCATCATCGGATTGAATTCGTGCAGAGAGGTAATTACAGCCTTCAGTTCGGCAACTTCCATCTTCATCTCTTTTGCAAGAGCTGCGATGTCTGCTTCATCTGTAGGCAGGAATTCATGAAGCGGTGGATCAAGGAACCGGATGGTAACCGGATAACCCTGCATAGCCTCATAGATGCCTTCAAAATCGCTTCTCTGCATTGGAAGCAGTTTAGCCAGAGCGGTTCTTCTCTGCTCTTCCGACTTGGACACGATCATTTCTCTCATGGCAGCGATTCTTTCAGAATCAAAGAACATGTGCTCTGTTCTGCAAAGACCGATTCCTTCCGCACCGAATTTAATGGCTTGAGCCGCATCCTTCGGTGTGTCCGCATTGGTTCTAACCTTTAAGGTTCTGTGCTTATCTGCCCATTCCATGATGGTGTTGAAGTTGCCAGAAATTGACGCTTCAACGGTCTTAATTGCCTCGCCGTATATTTTTCCAGTGGAACCATCCAGAGAGATCCAATCTCCTTCATGGAATTCTTTTCCGCCGAGGGTAAAGACTTTAGCCGCTTCATCAATTTTAATTTCACCGCATCCGGATACGCAGCAGGTTCCCATTCCACGGGCAACAACCGCAGCGTGAGAGGTCATTCCGCCTCTTACAGTCAGGATACCCTGCGCATAATGCATGCCTTCAATATCTTCAGGAGAGGTTTCAAGACGAACGAGGATTACTTTTGCGCCCTTATTAACGGTCCAGTCTGTAGCATCTTCTGCTGTAAATACCACCTGTCCGCAAGCTGCACCGGGGGATGCAGGAAGTGCGGCACCGATAGGCTCGGCAGCTTTGAGGGCTGCTGTATCAAATTGAGGATGCAGCAATGCATCAAGCTGTTTTGGATCAATCATCTTTACTGCATCTTTTTCTGTGATCATGCCTTCCGCTACGAGATCGCAAGCAATTTTAAGCGCAGCAGCAGCAGTTCTTTTTCCGTTTCGTGTCTGTAGCATATAAAGCTTGCCTTCTTCAATGGTAAATTCCATATCCTGCATGTCTTTATAGTGCTTTTCCAGTGTATAAACAATTTTATAGAATTCATCGTAAACCTCAGGATTCTGATCCTTCAGCTGATCGATGGTCTGGGGAGTTCTGATTCCAGCAACAACGTCTTCACCCTGTGCATTCATCAAAAATTCACCGTACAGCTTTGCTTCTCCGGTAGATGGATTTCTGGAAAAAGCTACGCCGGTTCCGGAAGTGTCACCCATATTTCCGAATACCATTGACTGTACGTTAACAGCAGTTCCCCATGAGGATGGGATGTCGTTCATTCTTCTGTAATAGATTGCTCTTGGATTATTCCAGGATCTGAATACAGCCTTGATCGCGCCAAATAGCTGCTCTACAGGATCGCTGGGAAAATCTTCGCCGATTTTGTTTTTATATTCTGCTTTGAACTCTTTTGCAAGTTCTTTCAGATCGTCGGCATCAAGTTCGGTATCCATATGTACGCCCTTCTTCTCTTTCATCTCATCGATGAGTTTCTCAAAGTAGGCTTTTCCAACTTCCATAACGACGTCGGAATACATTTGAATGAAACGGCGGTAGGAGTCATATGCAAAACGCGGGTTGTTTGTTTTCTTTGCAAAGCTTTCAACAACTTCGTCGTTTAAACCAAGGTTCAGAATCGTATCCATCATACCAGGCATGGAAGCTCTGGATCCGGATCTTACAGAAACAAGCAGCGGATTTTCAAGGTCACCGAATTTTTTGCCGGTTATCTTTTCCATCTCGCCGATGTACTGCATGATTTCAGCCTTGATTTCGTCATTGATGGTTTCACTGTCAGCATAGTATTGAGTACAGGCCTCAGTTGTAATTGTGAAGCCCTGCGGAACAGGCATGCCCAGGTTTGTCATTTCGGCAAGGTTTGCGCCTTTGCCACCCAAAAGATCACGCATGGTGCCGTTACCCTCATTGAATAAGTAGACAAATTTTTTCCCCATCTTTTTCTCTCCTTTATATTTATTAAATTGTTTATTTATAAAAAAACATGGGACAAGCCTACCTCTGCTGTAAGGTGCTTGTCCCATGTTCTTTAATCGTTAAAATACCAATTTATCTTCAATATATTTCTTAACTTCTGAGATAGGTATTCTTATCTGTTCCATTGTATCACGATCACGGATTGTTACACTCTTATCAGTTTCGGTATCGAAATCGACGGTTATACAGAATGGAGTGCCGATTTCATCTTCTCTTCGATATCTCTTTCCGATGCTTCCGGGTACGTCATAATCAACCATGAAATATTTAGATAATTCTTCGTGAAGCGCTTCTGCCTGTTCACACTGCTTCTTCGTTAACGGAAGAACTGCGGCTTTAAAGGGTGCTAATGCCGGATGAAAACGCATTACCGTTCTCACGTCTTCCTTGCCGTTTGCATCGGTCAGAACTTCTTCGTCGTAAGCATCGACCAGAAATGCCAGTGTCACTCTGTCGGCTCCGAGAGAAGGTTCGATACAATACGGCACATACTTTTCATTCGTTTCGGGATCCTGATAAGACATATCCTGTCCGGAATGCTCAATATGCTGTTTTAAATCGAAATCAGTACGGTCTGCAATGCCCCACAGTTCACCCCAGCCAAAGGGGAATTTAAATTCGATGTCTGTAGTGGCATTGCTGTAATGGGAAAGCTCTTCCTGATCGTGATCTCTCAGTTTGATGTTTTCTTCTTTAAGTCCAAGAGTCTTTAACCAATTTACGCAGTACTCTTTCCAATAAGCAAACCATTCCAAATCTGTTCCCGGTCTGCAGAAGAACTCAAGCTCCATCTGCTCAAATTCACGGGTTCGGAAGGTAAAATTACCCGGTGTGATCTCATTTCTAAAGGATTTACCAATCTGGGCGATACCAAAAGGCATTTTCTTTCTTGCTGTTCTCTGAACATTTTTGAAATTAACGAAAATTCCCTGTGCTGTTTCAGGTCTCAGGTAAATCTCCGCTTTAGAATCCTCTGTTACGCCCTGGAAGGTTTTAAACATCAGATTGAACTGCCTGATTGAGGTATAATCACTCTTGCCACATTCTGGACAAGGGATTGCTTTTTCCTTAACATACGCTTCAAGCTTGTCATTGGACCAGCCGTCTACGGTAACCGTCATCTGATCGTTATCCTTAATATAATCTTCAATCAACTTGTCTGCTCTGAAACGGGACTGACAGCTCTTACAGTCGATGAGCGGATCCGCAAAGCCTCCTACATGTCCTGAGGCCACCCATGCCTTTGGATTCATAAGAATCGCGGCATCAAGCCCGACATTGTATTTGGATTCCTGGACGAATTTCTTCCACCAGGCCTTCTTTACGTTATTCTTCAGTTCCACTCCAACCGGACCGTAATCCCATGTGTTAGCCAATCCGCCGTAAATTTCCGAGCCTGGGAAAACAAATCCTCTTGATTTCGCCAGCGCGGTAATCTTGTCCATTGAAAATTCCTTGCTCATAAATACCTACCATTTCTACGTTTTGTGTCTTATATTACACCGGCAGCAACCTAATAAAATACCTTTTAAGATACTGCCGTATGTTTTCTATTTGTCCTCTTCCGGCTCTCCGCAGGTGCAGCTGTCGTCACACTCTTCTTCACTGCCGCATGTGCAACCCGAGTTGTCGCTCTTCTTTGCCTTATTGATGGCATCTGAGGTCTTTGCCTTGACAGATGCGAACACATCAGCACTTTTCGTCTTCACTTCGTCTACGACAACGGAACCTTTTTCTACAACGTCATCAAAGGTATCGGTAGCCATTTCACTAATATCAATGATTTCACCGTCATCCTTTACCAGCTCGATGGCGCACTTTGTTCCAAATGCGGCAATGACGCCGGCAACAGCTGCCCATGGAGCCAAAACAGTGCCAACGATACCAACGTTAACCGGAAGGTTCATGATGACCTCATCATTTTTCTTCACGATGATTTTAGCAACGTTCCCCTTCTTAATTGCTTCCTTCACCTTGTCAACGATGTGAGAACTTTGCTCTGCAAATTTGTTCTTGCTTTTGATGTCTATTGATTCTTCGATGTCGATGATTGCATCCACTACGCTTCCGTCTGCTGCCTCCAGAGCTTCTTTTGCCTCCTTATAGCTAACGCCGGTACGGTCTTTGACCAGTTCAATCTTTTCTAATGTAATCTCCATAATCTTTACCTCCATTTTAAATATTTAAAAAGCTTTCGCTCTTCAACTCGCCAATATCAAGATGATATGCAAGATAGCTTCTGATTATTCTGCCCAGTTGTTTCTGAATTTCATCATCAAGGGCCAAATTTTCGAAGCTTTTCAACGGGTTATCCAAAATGTATCGCAATATATTTACTATACCAAAATTTACTGTATAAATCAATGTATCATTCGCAATATCATGAATATTTGACCGACAGCGGCAGCAGACGATCCCTCCCTCTTTTATACTAAAGAAAGCAGGTTCTTCTTTTCCGCCGCAAAGGACACAGTTTCTTACCTGAGGCATGCTTCCCGTCTCCTGCAGCAGCTTGATTTGATATGCCAAGATCAAGCTTGGATACTTCTTATTTCTTTTTTCCATAATATCAAAAAAGTCCAGAATCATTCGAAAGATGCCCGGAGCCGGTTCCTCTTCCTGAAGAAGTTTTTCCGTCAATTCCAGCACATAAGAGCTGTGCATGTATTTGTCAACATCTTCTCCGATACGATAATAGCTTTTTATGACTTCTGCACTGTTGATATGATAGCTATCGCGGTTTTTATAAAGCTCATACCTACCATAGGTAAAAGGACGCATGGCTAACGAAGACTTGCTCTTCCCTTTTTCACTGATGTTGGCACCGGCACTGATCTTGCCGAATTTCTGAGAAAACAAAAGAACCATCCTTCTCCCGTTGACGGTCTTGACCTGCTTAAAAATGATTCCTTCCGTATCCGTAAACATTCTGAGCCCTTTTCTTTCTTATTTTTTGATGCTTCTATGATTCTTTAAATGCATCAATATTGATGGTTCATTTGGTCCTTGTTGTTAAATTCGTTTCAATGATTTAATGCTTCGTATTAGTGTTTATGGTCCTTGTGGCAGCATTCCATGCAGCATCTGCATCGAAGCTTTCTTTTCTGGCCTTTTTATTAAGCCACCGCCATCAGATCGTCTTTTGTGTAATTTACAAACAATGCATATCCTTTATTAAAGGCGGAAAGCATTTTTATTTTGTAATCTGCTGGAATGACTTCTGCACCATATTGATTCAGCATCACACGGTATTGCTCCGTACTGCCGTCGGGCCATGACGCAGGAAACAACCCGTCCTTCATGGATTCGCCTGAGGTAAGTCCATACTGCCAGAGGTAAGCGGTTTGAGGGATTCAAAAAGAGAATCCCAGCCAGAACAGCGACGTGTATAGAATCGGTTTAATACCCCTTTTCATTTTTTGATTCTCCCTTAATTCCATCAGAAAGCACAGGATTTTTAAAGGCATTCCTCTAAATCCCTTCATAGAATCAGCGCTTCCTTTTCAACCCTGGCAGTTATTGTTCTTTTTTGTATCCAAAGCTGTTCAGCGCAAAGTCGCTGTCTCTCCAGTTCTCTTTTACCTTAACCCAAAGTTCAAGAAAGACCTTGGTGCCAAGTAGACCTTCAATTTCAAGACGGGCACTTTTACCGATGCCTTTCAGCTTCTTGCCTTCTTTCCCAATAATGATCCCCTTGTGGGACTTTCTCTCACAATAGATCACCGCACCGATTCTGGTGATGCTCGGCTCTTCCTTGTAGCTTTCAAGTTCTACTGCAACACCGTGGGGCACTTCCTCATCCAGATACAGCAAAACCTTTTCCCTGATAATTTCACTAACGATAAAGCGCTCAGGATGATCCGTAACCATATCTTCCGGAAAGTACATGGGGCCATTCTCCAGGCGGCTTTCCAGCTTTGTAAGAAGTATGTCCACATTTTTTCCGGATAAAGCGGATACTCCAATAATCTCAGCAAAGACATTAAGTTCGCGATACTCTTCATAAATCTTTCGATACTTCTCGGGATCTAACTTATCGATTTTGTTGATAATCAGGAATACCGGTGTTTCAATGTCCTTTAAGAGATCCAAAATGTATTTATCTCCCGGACCTGCTGAGAGCTCATCGTCAACTAAAAACAGGACAACCTCAACCTCTTTAAAGGTATTGACGGCCATATCAGTCATGTAGCTGCCCAGTTTATTTCTGGGCTTATGAATGCCGGGGGTGTCGATAAAAATCATCTGGCAATCATCGTCGCCACCGTTTCTCTTGGTGTATATTCCGCGGATGCTGTTCCTTGTTGTCTGAGGCTTGTCTGTTGTGATTGCGATCTTCTCACCGAGAATCGCATTTAAAAGTGTAGATTTTCCAACATTGGGCCTTCCAATAATACCTATAAATCCGGATTTCATTCTATCTCCTTAATCTATGTCGTTAATATGTTTCCTTGATTCTGTTCCCTGAATTCCTGCATAGGAATTCTACGCAGAACTTCCAGTAACTTGTTCTGTCCCAGTCCGTCTAAAGGCGGAAGCCTTCCGGCAGGATTTCTGTTATTTCAGTCACATGAAGATGATCTTCATCCTCACCAGTAATGATCTTCAAATTGTCGCCGAACTCAAACATGAATTGTCTGCAAATACCGCAGGGATATGCTTCTCCGTCAGAGGTTGCAACAGCGATTGCTTCAAATTCTCGAAATCCTTCGGAGACGGCCTTAACAAATGCGGTTCGTTCCGCACAAATAGTGGCACCAAAGGATGAATTCTCAACATTTACTCCGGTGAATACCTCTCCAGTTGATGTAAGAAGTGCGGCACCCACCTTAAACCTTGAATAAGGCGCATACGCATTTTCTGTCATTTTTTTTGCTGTACGAAATAGTTCTCGGTATTTCATAATGAGTTCCTCCTCCATCAATGGCTTAAATGCTTGACCGGCAGGCAGTCGCCTTATCGCATCAGCCCGATTAAATTCATGATTTTCTCTTCCTGCGCTCTCATCTCAGCCTTATCTTCCTCCTCAATATGGTCATAGCCCAAGAGGTGGAAAACGCTATGGACAAAAAGGTATACGAGCTCGCGTTCGCCGGAATGACCAAATTCATCAGCTTGAAGCAATGCCTGTTCCGGACAGATTACCACATCGCCAAGGCAAATGACGCCTGTTTGCGTGATCTCGGAGACGGTTTCATATTGCGGAAATGAAAGCACATCTGTCACGCTGTCCTTATCGCGGTAAACCCTGTTCAGTTCGTGAATTTCTTCTGTACTGACAAAGGTTACACTGATTTCAACACGTTCAGGATCAATTCCCTCTTCCTTCACGCAATGCTCCGCGGCCATAATCATGTGGTCGATCACTGTCTGCCCCGGCATTCTCTCATCGCTGAATATCAGATTCATTCCTCTCCCTCCTTCTCCGGATTTTCTTTCGCATACTTTTCATATGCTACAATAATTCTTCTGACCAATGCATGCCGCACAACGTCTGCGTCTTTCAGGAAGCAGAAGTCAATCCCTTCCACTCGGTCCAGCACCTTGATCGCGTCTACCAGGCCTGATTTCTTCCCTCTGGGCAGATCGATCTGAGTAATATCTCCCGTAACGACTGCCTTGGATCCGAAACCAAGCCTTGTCAGAAACATCTTCATCTGTTCCTTTGTCGTATTCTGGGCTTCATCCAATATGATGAACGAATTGTCCAGAGTTCTCCCTCTCATATATGCCAGCGGAACCACTTCGATGACCTCTTTTTCTTTTAATCGAAGGGCACTGTCTCTTCCTAAGATATCATGCAAAGCATCATAAAGTGGCCTCAAATAAGGGTCTACTTTTTCCTGCAGATCTCCCGGCAAAAATCCGAGACGTTCCCCTGCCTCTACCGCAGGTCTGGCAAGTATGATTTTCTGAACTTCTTTATTTTTAAACGCATTAATCGCCATTGCTACTGCGATATAAGTTTTTCCTGTTCCCGCAGGCCCAACGCCGAATACGATATCGTGCTTTTTGATGCTCTGAGCATAGGAGGTTTGTCCTATGGTTTTGGGTTTAATGGGCTTCCCTCTGTGGGTAAAACAGATTACATCTTTATTGATATTACTGTCTCTATAGGAGAGCCCTTTCTGATTCAAGCTGATGACGTAGTTCACTTTTTGTGCATCCAGGATTTCACCGGATTCCAGGATGCCCAGAAGCTCTACGATTACCTGTTGTGCTTTTGCCGCCTCTTTTCCCTTTAAAATGATCTCGTCTTGTCTCTGTACAATGTCAACATCATAATTGTCTTTTATAATTTTTAAATTGACGTCCAGGTTACCGAACAATTGATCGGTGTCCTGATCATGGTCAATTTTGATCTTCAGTTCCTCTATCAGTTGTGTTTCCAATCACAATCTCCTTTTCCATTCCGATTTTTTCCAGAGCCTCCAGCATGATTGCTACTCCTATTATATTTTCTCCCGGTGAAAACTTCAAACTTTTATTTAGTATTTGCACATTTTCCGGTAAGTTTTCCCTGATTGCCAGCCGAGCCTGTCGGTTTCCCTCCTTCTCGATCTCTTCCTGGCTTCTTTCCTGTTCTGTTACGATAACTTCATCGATTTTAACAATACCAAAAGAAATAGGAATGGGTCTGACCGTATGAATCAGCTTGATTTCCTCATAGACAGAGTTATCATAATGATTGAGTATATTGGCTGAGTTCAGCTTGAAACCGCCAATCTCAATACGAAAACCGACAAGGCTGTTTCCTGTCGGCGTCTTGATATCGCGGTACCGCTCCTGATAATAGTTCAGCCGGTAAGGAATCCTTGCATAAACTTCGCCTTCGGAATGAACATAGCGCTCCGTAGTGTCTACTCCAGGGGTCCCGTAAGCAGTGCTTTTTACCGGTACAATTCCTGAGATCAGTACATCGCCTGGCTTTACATACGTACCCTGAGGCGCTGCAACAACCCCTTCTCTTGCGATGGTCTTTTCAACATAGCCTTCCTTGTCTGCAATAATATCGCAGGGCTTTGATTTATCCACCGGCTTTGGCGTAATGGTTCCTTCCGCAATGGTGACTTCTGCCAAATTTCCTATATATTTTACCCCTATCCAGGCAATATTATCAAGATCATTGTAAAGATGAAGCTTTACGGCCTTTAAATCAACACTTTTGCTGCATCCTTCGTAAAGGCCTGCCTCTTTCAGGCTTTCTCTGATCTCACTCTCTGTAAAAGATTCATACCCCAATATTCTGATTTCAGACACAAAGGTACTCTGATAATAAAGAATCAGAGCAAAAAGAATCAAACCAACAATGGTGCTCTTTTTCCCAAAGGCTTTTTTCGCAGCAGGTTTGTAGCCCCTCTCTCTAAGGATTGTAATCCGATATTTATTTTTCGCTGTTTTGAGGAAGGTTTGGTAGTCCCATTCCATCAGTGTCAGGATCATTTCAATGTCACTTAGGATATGGATGTCCTTAAGCGGGATATCTTTGCGCATGCACTCGGTAATCAGTTTCTGCTGCTCAAAACCCTCAACTTTAATTGTTACCGAATGTTCAAGAAAACTTCCTCTATTTTTCATCAGCATCACCCTTTTTTCCAGAGTAGAATTCAACAGACCGGATATTACCCGTTACGAGGACCCGTTCTTCCTCAATGAGTTTTATGCGCAGATCATCACCGCTGACAGCACTGAATCTGCTGCCATGATCTACGACAATGCTGCTGTCCGTTATGTAAACAATCTTTTTGACATTGTCTAAGATGCCTGTATTTCCGCTGACAAGCAGTCTGGGCATTTTGATACTGAAATCATATAACAATTCGTCCTTGACGTTCATAAAAACCTCCATGAGAAAGGTGCGGCGGCGCTCTCCTTCGCGTTCGCAGTTTTCTGCAGCTTGATTACACCACACCGCCTTACTGTACAATTTTATGTTTCAAGGCATAAAAAATAACCTGGTTGTAACAACCAGGTTTATTTTCTTGTTATATCTATGTTCCTTAGAGCAGACCTTCGATGATCTTGCGCACGACACCGCCGTCCGCAACACCTTTTACCTTTGGCATTACTGCTCCGATCAGCTTACCCATATTCTGCTTTCCGCCCTCGATGCCGAGTTCGGCCGCAGTGGCTTTTACGATTTCCGTAAGTTCCGCTTCGGTCAGCTGTTTTGGAAGATATTCCATCAGGATTTCAATTTCTTTGTTATAGGCTTCCACTAGGTCCGTTCTACCTGCTTTTTCAAAATCAGAGAGGGCATCTTTCCGCATTTTTACCTGTTTGGTCAGGATTGCTAAAATTCCCTGATCATCCAGTTCTTCTCTATTATCTACTTCGTACTGCTTTACAGCTGCACGAGCTAAATTAACTGTGTTTTTTTTGACTTCATCTTTGGCCTTCATAGCCTCCTTGAAGTCATTTAGTAATCTGTCTTTTAAAGACATATAACTTGCACCTTCTTTTTAGAATTTCTTTGCCTTTTTCCTAGCCGCTTCTGACTTCTTCTTTCTCTTTACGCTCGGCTTTTCGTAATGTTCTCTTTTTCTTAACTCGGACATTACTCCGTCTCTTGCGCAAGAACGCTTAAATCTTTTCAGCGCGCTTTCTAAACTTTCGTTTTCTCTTACAACTACTTGTGCCATTTATCCATTCCCCTCCCTCCGTATTCTGAAGTCTCTTATACTGTTCCCATATTTGAACGAACAGTTCAATACGATTTTCCCTGCGTCGTTTCCGCCGCTCGACTGCACTGCAGTCGTCCATGAAAAACGGAAAATGTATTCGATGCTTATCAAACGGAATTACCTATAACAAAAGTATTATACATTTTTTTTATCTATAAGGCAAGTTTTTTTTCATCAACCTGGCGGCCAAGTCATCTTTCTTTTTCCAAGCAGATGGAAATGAAGATGTTTCACCGTTTGCAGACCGTCTTCACCGCAGTTGTTTACCAGGCGGTAACCCTTTTCCAGGTTTAATTCTTTTGCAATTTCTTTGACTTTCAGCATCAGATGTGCAATCAGTTCGCCATCTGTATCAGCCAGATCATCCATGGACAAGATATGTTTTTTAGGGATGATCAGAACATGCACAGGTGCCTGAGGTTCCAAATCATGAAATGCAATGATCTCATCATCTTCGTAAACGGTTTTTGATGGGATGTCCTTATCTGCTATTCTGCAAAAAATGCAATCAGCCATTGTCTCACTCCTGTTCCGATTCAAGTTTATTCATATAGTTAATCGCGCAGCTTCTGCTCTGCACGCAGATTTTTTCCCCCTGCCTGCTGCTGAGATAATGATCACCTGCAGCTGCTACTACGATTGTTGACATTATCATGATGATTATAACAAAGGGCATGAAGTATTTTTCCATAATTCATTCCTCCTGTTTGACTGCGTCTTTCACAGCAGTCTGACATTCCGAACATGCCTTCCGGTCAAAATCTATGATTTTACGTTAATTATTTTATTATAGCACATTTTTGTCCGAAAGCATAGCATCATTTGGAAATTCTGGAATATGATTTCCCTGCCGCTGAGATCGTAACAAAATGCTTTCACCTCAGCTGTGAATCGCGACGATCCGCGCGGATGGCAAGTGCTTTTTGCCCGCATGCTGAAACACAGCTGCCGCAACGGATGCATTCCATACTGTCAGGGTTTTCTTCCACTTGGACGTTCATTTTACACGCCCTTGTGCACGCGTGGCAATGTACGCATCGGGACCGGTCAATTCTCAGACGGATGAACGAAACCCGGTTAAACAGACCGTAAATCGCCCCTAGTGGGCAAATATATTTGCAAAACGGCCGATATATTATCACAGAAAGGAAAATGAAAAGAAAAAGGATCGCATTTTTCCATAAGAACAACAGCCCGACAGCCTGCTGTATTCCTTCATTCCTAAAAACGAGAGGCCAGCCCGCCATCAGTGTTCCAGATGGGCAGATCCATTTGCAAAACCAGGGTTCCCCCTGCCCGACAATATCAACAACAAACATTGGCAACAGAATGACAAAGACCAACAGAATCCCGTATTTGACAAAACGCAATACCCTGTCGCCCGGTACTTTTTTTATTTTTCTTAAAAAGGGAATTCGGTATATAAGGTCTTGTATCAACCCGAATGGGCAGAGCCATCCGCATACGATCCTACCCAGCAACGTACCCACTAATAGAAAAAAACCAGTAAGATAAAAGGAAATGCTGAAATTTCGTGAAGCAAGAACCGCTTGAAGCGACCCTATTGGACAGGACCCCAATGCGCCTGGGCAGGAATAGCAGTTTAATCCGGGAAGGCATAGAGATTTGGAAGTTCCTGTATAAATTCTCCCTTCCGAAAAACCCTTAAAGTATCCGTTGGTTGCCGCCGTAAAAACGATCTGAACCCACAACCGAAGACGGTCTCTTCCTGCTGAGACCAACCTCCGGCTTTTATTGAAAGCTCTAGCCAATTCCGATACACTCCAGACATATATTGATGGCTTTTCTCAGTACCACGGCCATCTCTCCGCGATAGATTCCAACAATCATAAAGACAGCTCCTGCTGCTGCAAGTAAAGAAGGAATGACTCTCCCCATTCTACGTCTCATTGTAATCCTCCGCTGTTTCGCATTTTTTTCATGAATTCAGAAACACATCAAATCATTAACTGCTCGAACCTTTAATGAACCAGCTGTCCTTTCGTTCTTACTTTTGATTAGCAACGGTTTCATCAATCAAAGATTTCCACTCATCTTTGCTTTTGGAGCCGATATAAAACTCACTCACAATATTGCCTTCACGATCCACAAAAAAGCTGGCAGGGATGGCGTCGAACTGGCTTAACACCGGCTGAATCATGTCCATAGATACCAGCAGATGAGGATAGTCCGCTCCTGTTGTTTTTACGATTTCCTGTGCCAGGTCCCTCTGTTCTTCAATCACCTGCAGATCGTTGTCCTGAACATCCACCACAATTCCCACAATGTTGACACCTGCTGATTCGTATTCTTTCTTGAGTTCTCCCAAATCAGGCATTTCATTAAGGCACGGTTTACAGAAAGTTCCCCAGGCATTGACCAGCGTAAGGTCATATCCACTGAAGATTTCCTGAGTTTGCTCCGCTCCGTAAATATCTGTTGTTTTAAAACTTGTGAGATCCGTTGAGACCTCACCATCACTCCCCTGCTCCTGCGGAGGCGATATCATCTGATTCCCCTTGTCGGTTTTGCTTCCGCACCCAAACAACAGAGCAACGCCCAGTAACAAAACGACCAAATAAATTAATCTTCTATTCACACAATACCTCCATTTCGCTGGACGTATCCACTTCAGGATCGTCCTTATCTCACCTTTTCGTTACTGTTCACAGCTGATGGTGGTGAAGAGCTGTGAATTATAACACCTTTTACTCCATCTCGGTACAATTCCGTTAATTCCACGTTTATAAAGGAATTGCAAAGGCTTTCTTCTCCTGAGCAATATACCTTAATGTAATTATCGGAAAGTCCCTCCAGCAATCCTGTAGCCTCATCATACTGCTCCAGTAGCACTCTCCTTACGGTGCCGATATTTCTTTTACAGAACGCCTCTGCAGCCTTCTCGGAAAGCCGATGCAGCACATCACTCCTCCTGGCTTTTACCTCCGGGGAAAGATGACCTTTCATCTGCGCTGCTTTCGTTCCTTCTCGTTTGGAGTACTTGAATACATGCACCTTTGAAAGGCCGGCAGTTTCAACGATACTGCAGCTGTCTTCAAAATCTTTTTCTGTCTCCCCTGGAAAACCCACAATAACATCGGTGGTTACACCAAATCCGGTGTCATGCTCCCTGAGCCGCTCAACCAGCTTCAGATAATCTTCCCTTGTGTAGCTGCGGTTCATCTCTTTTAGGACACGATTACTTCCGCTTTGAAGTGACAGATGGAGATGGGGGCACAGTTTTTCATATTTCAATAGTCTGCACGCATAATCTGCGTCGATTACATTGGGCTCCAAAGAACCGATCCGGATTCGAAAGTCTCCGTTAAGTCGGTTGATTTCTTTCACCAACACCTCTATTCCGTAAAGCTCTTCCCCTTCCTTCTTATTATCCCCGTTCTCCGATTTTTTTTCTGTAACCAAATCACTGAAATCTTTTTCCATACCATAAAGCGCAGTGTTGATGCCCGTAAGTACAAGTTCTTTAAAACCTTGAGAAATCAGATTCTTCGCTTCAGCAACCACATCATCAACAGACCGGCTCCTGACAGAACCTCTGGCAAACGGAATAATACAATAGGAACAAAACCTGTTGCAACCCTCCTGGACCTTAATAAAAGCTCTGGTTCTCGAATCCATGGATGTGATAATACCGGTGTCCTCATATTCTGTCAGTTCATCCCATTCCCTGATATGACACGCTACTCCGTTTTCTCTCACGTATGCCTCGATATATTCCGGCAGCTTATTTTTTTCGTTTGTCCCTGCCACAATATTGACTCCTGCAATATTCTTCGCTTCTTCCGGACTCACCTGCGCATAGCACCCAATTACCGCTGTTATGCTGTCAGGATTAATCTTTTTCGCTCTCCTGATATACTGTCTTGATTTCCTGTCAGACAATCCTGTTACTGTGCATGTATTGATGACATAGACATCTGCAAAATCGTCTTCCCCGACAATCTCATATCCTCTGTTTTGAAATTTTTCCTTCAACGCCTGCGTTTCGTATTGATTTACTTTGCAGCCCAGCGTATGAAACGCTATTTTCATTCTTTGCTTCCTTTCTTCAAAGAAACACTGATTTATTAAACTGGCACCTAGTGCCCTGAATCATACGGTGATCCTTTGCATCAATCAGCGTTTCTTAGCTCTTCCATCAGTGCTTTGAATTTTGGAAGAGCTGTTTCTATGGTTTTCGGAGATACACAATATACAAGTCTCACATAACCAGGACAACCGAAGGAGGTACCCGGAACGATGAGCAATTGATGCTCCTTTGCCTTATTGACAAAATCAAATTCACTTTCCATCGGCGACTTCACCCAGAGGTAGAAAGCTCCATCGGGATAAATGCATTCAAGGCCCGCTTCCGTCAGTCCGTGGTAAAGCATCTGACGGTTTTTATCATAGAAATCGATATCTGCTTTCTCATCCAGGCATTTGGCAACTGCTCTCTGGATCAGCGACGGTGCGCTGACATATCCAAGAATTCTTGTAGCTACATTTGCTGCACCGATAATATCCTCAGAATCCGCCGCCTCATCGGGAATGACAAGATATCCGATTCTCTCCCCAGGGAGGGAGAGCGATTTACTGAACGAGTATCCCACGATGGTATTATCGTAATATTTCGTAATGTAGGGCACTTCCACATCTCCGTAGACCAGTTCACGGTAAGGTTCATCTGAAATAATATAAATATCATTTCCAAGTTCCTTCTGTTTTTTTCTTAAGATGTCCGAAAGCTTAATAATTGTCTCTTCCGGATATACAACACCTGTTGGATTATTTGGGTTGTTGATGATGATTGCTTTCGTCTTTGAAGTAATACGTGCTTCAAATTCCTGCAAATTCAGTTGAAAATCAGGAATTGATGCCGGAACTACTATGAGCTCAGCATCAAAGTTGGACGCATAATTTCTATATTCTCCAAAGAACGGAGCGAAGGTGATGATCTCATCGCCTGGATTGATCAGGGTTTTCAGAATAACGTTGAGTCCTCCTGCCGCACCCACAGACATGACAACATTTCGTTCTGCAAAGGAAGTACCAAATCGTTTGTTGATGGATTCTGCAACCCGTGCTCTCACATCTTCATAGCCTGAATTGTTCATATACCCATGAACCAATGTAGGCTCGTCCTCATCAAGGACTTCGATGATCGCTTTCTTTACAGATTCCGGAGGCGGAAGATTGGGATTGCCCAGGCTGAAGTCACACACGTTTTCTGCACCATAAATAGCAGCAAGTCTTTTTCCTTCTTCAAACATCGCTCTGATGGCGGAGCTGCCAACCAAAAGGTTTTTCATTTTATTCGATATCATAGTATCCCTCCTTATAAAAAAGTGGCGTTCCGATTGCTTTTCTTAATATTTCCTGAATAGAAAAATCAGCTGACGCCACTCTGCCAGCGTTCGTTATCCTTTATTGTAGCAGTTTCTTTTTTTTCTGTAAATCCAATTTGGCAGATTATCGCCGCTGACCTCCGCTCTTTCTCTTGTAAAATGTCCCTTCTTCGCTGGAAGCCAAGGAATTTGGGGAATTATTAAAATTGTCACAATATTCTCTCTATGCTAGAATCTATTTTAAGGAGGGGCTTAAACAGCATTCCCTAACACAAGGACTGATTTAGAAAAGGAGGTTACAAATTGAAAAGAAGAATATCTGTCTCTATTTTACTGGTTGGAATTCTTATCATCAGCAGTTTTGGATTTGCCTTCGGTGCGAATGCCTATACTGTAAAGCAAGGTGATGTTCTCTGGAAAATTGCAGAAAAACATGGACTGACCTATCAGGAACTGTCAAAGTTCAATCAATTGAAGAATCCAGACTTGATCTACACGGGACAGGTTCTGCAAATCCCGCAAAGTCCTAAGTCTTCGGATCTGGGACGGACTCAGGGTGACACAGGAACGCTCTCCGACGACACCGGAATTCCCGCTGCTCCTGTTGCGAGTGGAATCAATGCGGCAGACAGCATCCTGAAAAACGGAGTGATCTATACCGTTGACGGATCTGATACCGTGGCAGAAGCCATTGCGATGAAAGGCGGAAAAATTATCTACGTGGGTAGCAGCGCAGGGGCAGGTGCTTATCAGGGCATCAGCACAAAGGTAATTGATTTGAAAGGAAAAACCGTACTGCCGGGATTCATTGATGCTCATGCCCATGCTCCCGGAACAAAGCTTACAGAGCTCTTCGACATCTATCTTTACGAATCGATCACAAAGGAGCAGACTTTAGCGGACATCAAGGCGTTCATCGATGTGAACCCCAATCTTCAGGAATACTGGGGAACCGGTTATACGGTGGGAATGGCCGGAGACGCCAAAGGTCCGAAAAAAGAATGGCTGGATGCCATCTGTTCTGACAAGCCCATCATTCTGACCTCCAATGACGGACATAACATGTGGCTGAATTCTAAAGCGCTTGAGATGAACGGAATCACGAAGGATACACCAAATCCTGCCGGCGGTCTGATTCAGAAGGATCCTGTAACGGGAGAACTCTGGGGTTCCATAACGGATGCAAGCGCACTGATCACCATGACCCAGACTTATACAAAGCAACAGGAAAAAGAAGCGCTCGCTGCTTTTGTTGATACGATGAATGGTTGGGGATACACAAGCATCATGTCCATTGCTCCAACTATGGTGGATCTGGAAAGGTACCGGGAATTGGAACAAAACGGTGATTTGACGTTCCGGGTCAATCTGGCGGGGCAAATATCACCTTCTGAACCTTTTGAACCGCAGCTGAAGTCCTTAATTGATCTGCGCAGCCGTCTGGATTCTGATTTAATCGACGTGACCACAGCGAAATTCTTTGCAGATGGTGTTGTGGAGGGGATGACCGCATATTTGCTGGAGCCATATGATCCGGCTGCCGGTCTTGCCCCTGATTACCGAGCAGAATTTTATTGGGATCCAGATAAACTTGATCAGTATTTTGATAAGGTTATGAAAGCAGGGTTCCAAATCCATGTTCATTCCATTGGAGATGCCTCCACAAGATTGGTTCTTGATTCTATGGAATACGCACAGGACGCGAATCCTACCATCGATAACAGAAATGTAATTACACATCTTCAAGTTGTAGACGATGCGGATAAACCCAGATTCGGTGAACTGGAAATCATCGCTGCATTGCAGCCCTACTGGCATTTAAAAGAACCGGAATGGTGGGATTATGTAGATAAGATCGCCCTGGGAGAAGACCGGGCTTATCAGGAATATCCTGTGAAATCCCTTTTAGAAAACGGTGCATTGCTCACCGCTTCCGGCGATCATCCCGTATCCCCTATCAACAATCCCTTCTGGGCCATCGAGGCAGATGTTACGAGAAATCTGAACAATGCGGATTACTACGGTGTCGATGATATAACAAGCATGGATGACCCCACCTGGCTGTTAAATAAAAACGAGCGGGTATCAGTAAAAGATATGGTAAAGGCGTACACCATCAATGGCGCATACCAGCTTTTCCGTGATAAGACCGTGGGCTCCCTTGAAGTTGGCAAATACGCAGATATGATCGTCATCGATCAGGATATCTTTCAGGTGAATCCGCTTGATATCGATAAAACCCAGGTACTTACCACCATCTTCAATGGCGTCGTCGTTTCCGGAGATTATCGTTACTAGTACAGCAATATACGGTGAACCGGTTACTTCTTGTCGCAACCCGATCAAGCAAATTCATAATTCAAAGCCCTGCCGCATATCATTATCTTTAGATAGTATCCTGTTGTCCAGGGGGTAGGTGCATTGAAGTTTAACAAAAAAAAATTGATGCTTTTCAGATATCTGCATCCCAGACTGATGAAGCTGATTACATTGATCATCATCGTTTTGGCTGCGTCAGCTGTATTGTATTTTATTCAGATCATTCCAGACGGCTTTCCTGTATCTCTTCCGGAAGCTGATAGTTCCATCAAATGGGTCGACTTTGATGTGCCTTACAAGGTCCTTGAAAAGACAATGTACCTTGATATCGAGTCCTATGAAACAGAAATCCATCTGAAATGGACAGAACTTCTCGCTTATTTGGGTGCAAAGTACGGAGGAAATTTCAAGTATTATAAGCAAAAGGATCTGGATGATCTGATCAAACGACTTAACGAAGGAGAATCCATCGATACAATTACCGCAGAGATGAAGATGTATGATTATTATAAGGAGGCCTACACTGCCGCTTTGGGAGGTTTTCTGGGCGAATACATGGTTCAGGTCCCTGCGGACTCTGAGAACGGTGGTGATGTGGTCTGGGAGACAAAATACGGGCTAAAGGCCTTTTCGCCAATCCCGGATGGTTATTGGTATTCGGATTTTGATGATTTCGGTGCCGGAAGAAGTTACGGCTATAACAGAAAACATTTCGGCCATGATCTGATGATTGGAACGGGAACGCCCATCATAGCAATTGAAAGCGGTATTGTAGAAGCCATCGGCTGGAATCAGTACGGAGGCTGGCGGATCGGGATCAGAAGTTTTGATCAGAAACGGTACTACTATTACGCGCACCTGCGCAAAGATCGTCCCTACAGTGCGGATCTCTATGTGGGAAAGGCAGTGAAAGCAGGTGACGTAATCGGGTACTCCGGCAGAACCGGATACAGCATCAAAGAGAATGTGAACAATATCGACACGCCGCATCTCCATGTCGGCATGCAGCTGATTTTTGACGAAAGCAAAAAAGACAGTCCAAATCAAATCTGGATTGATATGTATGCCATCAGCAAATTATTGCTGAAGAATAAATGTGATGTCTATAAAAATGAAGAAACGAAAGAATTCTACAGAAAATTTGACTTTACAGAGCCAAGTTATTTCCTGAAGATGGAGAATCTGAAAGACAGTACAAAAACGAATCAGGCAGCGCTCTTCTCCTCTGCCGCACCGGAAGGCAGCATACCTCTCCCTATTGTGATGTATCACGGTCTGACCCGGGAAAAAAAATATCAGAATAAGTTTTTTATCAGTCCGAAGCAATTTGAGAAAGATCTTCAGTATCTACAGGAAAATCATTACACACCTGTCGTCATGAAAGATTTAATCGCATATGTTGATAACGGAACGCCACTCCCGGAGCGTCCGGTCCTTCTTACCTTTGACGACGGTTTCTTCAACAACTACCTTTATGCTTATCCGCTGCTCAGAGAATATAACATGAAAGCAATATTTTCCGTTATTGGAGAGCTTACAGACAAATACAGTGTTATTCAGGACGAGAATGCGTATTATGCCTATATGACCTGGGATGATATTAAAGAACTGAGCGAATCGGGTTATATAGAGATACAAAACCACTCCTACGATATTCACGAAAACAACGGAAGCCGCAAAGGGGCAATGCAAAAACAGGGTGAAAGTCTTGACTCTTATCGTACGCTGCTGGAAGATGATGTTGGTAAAATGCAGAAAATGCTATATGAAACCACAGGAGAAATGCCCACCACCTTTACATATCCTTACGGCTATATCAGTAAGAGCTCTAAAGAGATTCTAAAAAACATGGGCTTCCGGGCAACCTTAAGCTGCTCGGAAGGCCTGAACTATATCACAAGAGATCCGGAATCGCTGTATCATATGAAAAGGGTTTGCCGCTCACCAGAGGAATCCAGTGCGCAATTTTTTAAAGCAATTGCTCCGCCGCTCGAAAAAAAAGCAGAGCAAGCGGAGCAATAAATCAGACGTTACAATAAAGCAGGCGATACCATAAAGCAGACGTTGGAATGAGCAGACGCAACAATGCGCAAATTATAATTCCAGCTCATACATCAGCATTGCCATAGCTGCCATTCCGGCAGTTTCCGTTCGCAGAATGGTCTTTCCAAGGGTCACACTTTTGGCTCCCAGTTCCATCAGCGCCTGTGCCTCCTTATCAGAGAACCCACCTTCCGGGCCTATGATTAAAGCTGCATTACGCGGCTTTTTTTCTATGCTTTTTAAATAATCTTTTATGGAATACTGCTGTTCATTTTCATAAGGAAATACGATAAGTTCATATTTATCAATCGTATTAATCATTTCCTTGAACGTTATTGCTTGTTGAATTTCAGGGATAATTCCCCTTTTACATTGTTTTACAGCTTCATCGGCCACCTTCTGCCAGCGCTGAATTTTATTCCGGAAGCCCCCATGATCCACAACCACCGTTCGGTCGGTGAAAACGGGTACAACAGCGTATACGCCCAGCTCGATGTTTTTCTGAATGATGGTTTCCATTTTTCCCTGCTTTGGGATGCCCTGAAACAAGGTAACCCGAAGTTCCGGTTCCCGGGCGAACTTCTGCTTGTCCAGAATTCTTGCTTCGATGAAATCCTTGTCAATGGAAATGATCTCCGTCTCATATTCAAATTCAACAGTATCAGAAATGGTCAGCAGATCCCCGGCTCCAAGCCGAAGAACCTTCTGAATATGTTTGCGATCATCTGCATCCGTAATTCGAATGCTGCCGCCGACGATACTGCCCGCATCTACAAAAAATTTACTCATGTTTTTTACCGCCTTACGAACATATTGCAGCTCAGTAAGTTAATTGAATCAGCATTAAGATCGGTTAATAAAGCATAAATTCCGAAAACGAACTCTGCATATCATGCCTATTTCTATTAACAATAACGAGCCGCAATGGCGCACCATTCCCCTTCCTCCAAAATTTCTATAATCTGAAATCCACAAGCTTCGATGGCTTCAACGACAGTTTGCTTCTTTTCGATCAAAATTCCGGAAGAGATATAGATGGCTTTTCCGGTCAAATGCACCGCAACGTCTTTGGACAGCATCATCACTAGATCCGCCATAAGGTTTGCCACGACAATATCTGCTCTTTCATTGAGTCCCTTGGTCAGATCCCCTTCATAAACACGGACCTTTGAAGAGACACCGTTTAATTCCACGTTTTCTTTTGTTACTTCCACTGCTACCGGATCGATATCCACGGCTGCAATATCCTTTGCTCCCAGCAATGCTGCTGCTATGGACAGAATTCCCGATCCGCAGCCAACATCAATGATGGAATCAACGCCTGGAGTAATGTATTTTTCAAGGAGCTTGATGCAAAGTGACGTGGTGGGATGAGTACCTGTTCCAAATGCCATGCCGGGATCAATTTCGATCACAAGCTCATCCTGCCCTGCAGTATAATCCTCCCAGCTTGGTTTGATTACAATCCGATCTGTTAGCTTTGCCGGTTTGAAATACTCTTTCCAGTTGTCCTTCCAGTCGGAATCATCCACCACTGTCCAGCTCAGCTTCACCTCAGGAACATTCAGCTGGTTCAGCGTATCTCTACCTTCCTCGGTATCCTCCAGATAGAAGGTGAGCCCCGCTTCCATGCTGTCATAATTCATCAGACTTTCGTCAATATAGTCCCAATCGTAGGAATTCTTCTTCTCCATCAGCGCCTGAAAATCCTGCGGATCTTCCACAGTAAAACCCGCTATCCCCATATCCATAAGGATACAGGTCAGCGGGTCAAGATTTTCCTGCGACGTTTTCATTTTTACTTCAATATACTTCATGATCCTTTAAAATTTACTGATCATTTTCTTCTGTTCACTTGTGAGTTTTGTGGGAACTTCCAGGGTTACCTTGACATAAAGATCGCCTACCTTTGAAGTCCTTAGTGATTTTATTCCTTTTCCCTTCAGCCTGAATACTGTCTCCGGCTGCGTACCTGCAGGAATCTTGTAGGATACCTTTTCTTTCAGCGTTGGGACGATGATGTCATCACCAAGAGCAGCCTGCGTAAAGGTGATTGGCATATCAAGCCATAAATCGGTGCCTTTTCTGGTAAACAACGGATGTGGCTGAACACCGATCACCACATAAAGATCGCCGCTTGGGCCTCCATTGCTTCCAGGTTCTCCCTGACCTTTGATGGAAATCACCGAATCGTTATCAACTCCTGCAGGAATATCCACGGAGATGGTAACGGTCTTTCTGACCTTGCCGGAACCGCTGCAGCCTGGACAGGGATTCTCAATGGTTTCTCCTGTACCACCGCACTTATCACATGCAGAAACATTGGTAAACTGGCCGAATGGAGTCCTCTGTGTGGTGCGAATTTCGCCGCTTCCGTTACACTTGGAGCAAGTAACCTTTTCAGAACCTTGGGCAGCACCGCTTCCGCCGCAGGTTTCACACTCTACATATTTATTGATCTGAACCTGCTTCTTTGCTCCAAAAGCAGCTTCTTCAAAAGCAATGCTGATATTTTTCTGTAAATCCTGACCCTTTCTTGGTCCGTTTCTTCTTCTGGCTCCACCCTGACTAAACCCGCCTCCGAACATTCCGCCAAACAGGTCGCCGAAAATATCTTCAAAGCCTCCGCCAAAGCCGCCTCCGAAACCGCCGCCTCCGAAGCCTGCATTGGGATCTACTCCTGCATGGCCGAACCGGTCATATTTATCTTTTTTCTGAGGGTCAGAAAGTATGCTGTATGCTTCATTTACTTCTTTGAACTTTTCTTCTGCGGTCTTGTCTCCGGGATTTCTGTCCGGATGATATTCCATTGCTTTCTTTCGGAACGCTTTTTTGATCTCGTCATCCGCTGCTCCCTTGCTCAGTCCAAGGACCTCATAAAAATCACGTTTTTCTGCCATCACTATAACCCTCTCTTAAGAATCGAAAGCCATATTGCTCTCGTTGTTATATCATTTTATGTTCTGCGCAACAAATTCAGAAACGACCGCGCTCCATACCGAACAGTCATTTCTGAATCTGCAGTTCCTCAGAACCAAATTGCATTTGCGGTACGTTCCCGAAGGACCGCACCGCAAAATTATACTTCATTTTATTGATTGCCGTCAACTTATTTGTTATCGTCAACCACTTCGTAATCCGCATCAACAACATTATCCGGTCTAGCCTGGGCATCGTCGGCAGCATCGGCTCCTCCCATGTTCCCTGGGTTGAATCCGGCTGCTCCGGGATCAAAACCTGCTCCGCCCTGCGCCTGTTGTGCCTGCTGGTACATCTTCGCAGAAATGGTGTGGAATTCCTCCGTCAGCGCATCGGTCTTTTCCTTGATCTCCTGGGTATTGTTGCCTTCCAGGGCCTTTGCCAGCGCATCCTTAGCACTGTTGATCTTCGCTTTCTCGTCTTCGCTTAAGCTTGCTTCAATATCCTTCAAGGACTTTTCGGTTTCATAAACCAGCGTTTCTGCTCTGTTTCTAATATCGATTTCTTCCTTCTTCTTTTTATCCTCTTCCGCATATAGCTCAGCTTCTTTGATCTTCTGCTTAATATCGTCATCGGACAGCTTGGTGGAGGAGGTAATGGTAATTCTCTGTTCTTTACCGGTTCCCATATCCTTGGCGCTTACATTAACAATACCGTTGGCGTCGATATCAAAGGTAACTTCGATCTGAGGAATTCCGCGTGGTGCCGGTGGAATTCCGGAGAGCTGGAATCTTCCAAGAGTAATATTTCCAGCTGCCATTTCTCTTTCACCCTGCATTACGTGAATGTCAACGGCAGTCTGATTATCTGCAGCAGTTGAGAAGATCTGGCTCTTCTTCGTCGGAATCGTAGTGTTTCTTTCGATGAGCTTCGTTGCAACTCCTCCCAGAGTCTCAATGGACAAGGACAGTGGAGTAACGTCCAGAAGCAGAACATCTTTTACTTCTCCGGTAAGAACGCCGGCCTGTACTGCAGCACCAACCGCTACGCACTCATCGGGGTTGATTCCCTTGAATGGATCTTTTCCGGTAATTTTCTTAACCGCATCCTGTACGGCAGGAATTCTTGTGGATCCACCCACCAGGATGACTTTTGCCAGATCAGTATTGGTAACACCTGCATCTGACATGGCCTTTCTCATAGGCTCGATGGTCTTTTCTACAAGGTGTGAAGTCAGCTGGTCAAATTTCGCTCTGGTAATATCCATGTTCAGGTGAAGCGGACCATCTGCGTTTACTGTAATAAAGGGCAGATTGATATTTGTTGTCTGTGAGCTGGAGAGCTCTTTCTTAGCCTTTTCAGCTGCCTCTTTCAATCTCTGGTGCGCCATCTTGTCTTTTCTCAGGTCTACACCGTTTTCTTTTGCAAAGCTGTCTGCAATAAAGTTCATTAAGGCTTCGTCAAAGTCATCTCCGCCCAGTCGGTTGTTTCCGCTAGTAGCAAGTACTTCGAATACGCCGTCTCCAAGTTCAAGAATGGATACGTCAAAGGTACCGCCGCCCAGATCATAAACAAGAATTTTATGATGTTCATGTTCTTTGTCAAGGCCATATGCAAGGGATGCTGCAGTAGGCTCGTTGATGATTCTTTTAACATCAAGGCCTGCAATTTTGCCGGCATCCTTGGTGGCCTGCTTCTGACTGTCTGTGAAGTATGCAGGAACGGTAATAACCGCTTCTGTAACTTTTTCACCAAGATAACTTTCAGCATCTGCCTTCAGCTTGGCGAGAATCATTGCAGATATGTCCTGCGGAGTATATCCTTTTCCGTCTATTTCAACTTTGTGATCCGTTCCCATATGTCTTTTAATGGAAGCGATGGTTCTGTCGGGGTTGGTAATCGCCTGTCTCTTAGCGGTCTCCCCTACCAATCTTTCACCATTCTTAGCAAAACCAACAACGGATGGGGTGGTTCTGTTTCCTTCTGCATTTGCAATAACTACCGGTTCGCCGCCTTCGAGTACAGCAACGCATGAATTTGTTGTTCCAAGGTCAATTCCTATAACTTTTCCCATTATACTATCCTCCTATTATTTAATCCTGTCTTTTAATTTCCGTATGATGTCTGAATATTTGTTCGCCCTATTTCGAATGATCGGCGAATTATTAATGCAACGAAATCATAAATTTCGATTGCAGTTTTCGGCCGCTTATTCCGCTACCTTAACCATAGCAGGTCTGATTACCTTTTTATTCAGCATATACCCCTTTTGCAAGACCTGTGTGATGTTCCCGCTTTCATGCTCGCTGGAGCTTTCCATGAGCACTGCATGATGAAAGTTGGGATCAAAGGGCTCCCCTGCGGGATTCATTTCTTCGACACCGCTCTTCTCCAGTACCCCTTTGAACTGTTTAAAAATCATGTTCATACCTTCTGAAAAGCTGTCGCTGCTGTCTCCGCTGTGATCCAGAGCTCTTTCAAAGTTATCTATTACATCAAGCAACTCTACTACGATTTTCTCGTTAGCATATGCATAAATGTCGCTCTTTTCTTTTTCCACTCTTTTTCTGAAATTCTGGAAATCGGCAGCAAGCCTAAGATAACGTGTGTTCAATTCCTCTTCTTCTTTGGTTTGCTCCTCTTTTCCGGTTTGATTCCCCCCTGGATTCGCTTCGTCAGCTTCCTTTGGTTCGGCCGAATCATTCTGACCAAAAGCTTCCGTGTCCATCGTCTCTTCTGAAGATTCTGAACCGGGCTTTCTTTCGAATCCTGCCGTACCCTCAGGCGCTTTCTTCTTACTCATCTTCTTTGTC
>JARBUO010000032.1 GCA_029239605.1 Bacillota bacterium
TAATTCTTGAATAAACGTGAAGTTATGGTAAAATGATATTGAAACAAATCATAATCGATTATATATAAATTGGCGACTCCGATTCTCATGTTATCCTACGAAAGACCTTGCCCTATTGTTTGGTAATCTTGATGCCATTTGGCTCAGGATTTCAAAATAAACAATAACAATTATTAATGAGGAGGCAAATGTATGAAAAGAAAAGGAACCAAGCTTATCGCACTGGCACTGGTGACATTGCTTATGAGCATCACCTTGCTCACAGGCTGCGGTGGAGCTGCGTCAGAGGAATCATCCGGTCAGGACGGCGCAGCAAAAGACCTTCCAACAGTTGGTATTACCACAGGATCATCTGGGACTTCCTGGCGTAATATCATGATCGATGCGTTAGAGCAGGTTGGTACAGAGTATAAGGATGCAGGTAAAATTGCCGATTACAAAATTGTCAATAACGTAAACAACGGCGATGCAACAGAGCAGGCCAACATCATACGTGATTTCATTTCACAGGGTGTTAACATCATACTCGTCAATCCCAATTCACCCGATGCATTAAACGGTGTTATCAAGGAAGCCCAGGATG
This sequence comes from Bacillota bacterium, assembly GCA_029239605.1. Lineage (GTDB taxonomy): Bacteria > Bacillota > Clostridia > Peptostreptococcales > Anaerovoracaceae > Anoxybacterium. The sequence continues at coordinate 584 of JARBUO010000032.1, forward strand.
CAGGAATTCTTGTACTTGCGTTTGATGCGACGGTTACTGCCCCTGATGTTGTAAATGTAACCCTTGATCATTACGCATGGAATGAGAAGAACGTGGCGTTCATTGCGGATGCCATTGGCGGAAAAGGAAATGTGATACAGGTCTATGGTCTTGACGGACATCCCGCTAACAACGAACGAATCAAGGCAACAGAAGATGTTCTGGAGAGCTATCCCGACATCAAGATGATCGCAAGCACCTCCGGCGGATGGGATCAAACCAAAGCAAAGGAAGTAACGACGCAGATCATCGGCTCCGGACAGCAGATCGATGGAGCAATTACCCAGGACAGCATGGGCTTCGGCGTATTATCCGCATTCCAGGATGCAGGAAAGCTTCCTAAGGTAATGTTTGGTGATCCCGGAACAGCCTTCTTCAAAGAATGGAAGAAACTTCGTGATGCAGGCGCGGACTTCAAAGCCTGTGCACAGCCCAATCCTCCGGGAATCGGCGGTACCGGATTCAGAATCGCTTTAAATCTTTACAATGGTAAGGAATTCAAAGACGGTCTTCTGGACGGCACTACATACTTCTATAAGGTAAGCTCATTCTATACCGACGAAAACTTTGACGAAGCATGGGAAATGTTAAAGGATAAGCCGGACGATTACCTTCTGAGCGAAATCATGCCTCAGGACAAGGTAGATGAACTGTTCCAGGATCCGATAACAGAATAACAGGAACCGATTGAATTTAGGAGGCAGGGAAATCCTGCCTCCCTAAATTATTCTGATCACAACGATACCTATGAGATATTTTTCCGATTGATATAAAGTAAATGAAAGTTGGGTGGGACTCGAATGATTTTGGAAGTTAAGGGAATCAGAAAATGTTTCGGCGGAGTGGTTGCCCTTTCTGACGGGAATCTTGTATGCCGAAGGGGAAGGATAACCGGACTCCTTGGGGCGAACGGTTCCGGAAAAAGCACCATTTCAAAGATCATTACCGGCGTTTATAGTGCCGATTGCGGTGAAATCAATTACAACGGACAGTGTGTAAAATATAAAAATCCAAACGAAGCCAGGCAGGATGGAATTGCTATGGTTTTTCAGAATCTGAGTCTGGTGCCGGATTTGACGGTATGGCAAAATATCGTTTTAGGCGCGGAGCAGAAGAAAGGACTGGGGCTGGATAATCAATGCGCGAAGGAGCAATCTGAAGCCATCATTAATAAGCTGCAGCCGGGTCTTGATATCAGCAAGAAGGTAAGCCAGCTCAATCCCGGAGAAATGCAAATCGTGGAGATTGCAAAGGCAATCTCGGCAAACCCCAGGCTGCTCATCCTTGACGAACCCACAGCAGCCCTCGAGCAGGCACAGGTAAAAAATCTTTTTGCCTATATGCGGGAGCTTGCAGACCAGGGTGTATCCATGATTTTTACTTCTCACAGAATGTGGGAAGTTATGGAGATCTGTGACGACGTCATCATCTTCAGAAACGGAGAAAATGTAGCAGGAATTGATTTTCATAAAGAGGGAAAAGATGCCGAAAGGATCATCGGTTATATTACGGGCGATACAAAAAAAGAAGAATGTCAGATTGGAGACAGACAGATTGACGGAGAAACAGTTTTAAGCATAAAAGGAATGAATTACGGCAAGATGCTGAAAAACATATCCTTCGACCTGAGAGCCGGGGAGGTTCTCGGTATCGGCGGCCTGGCGGGTCAGGGGCAGAACGAACTGCTGCTGGCACTTGCAGGTGCTTACCCGGAGATGAAATGCGATGCGGAAATTAAGGGCCGGAAGATTAAGCTGACAAAACCGGTCAATGCCGTGAGAAACAGCATTCTCCTCGTGCCGGGGGACAGGCAGCTGGAAGGCCTCTTCCTCAAGGACTCCGTCTATAAGAATACCATTTTTCCCAAACTCGCGCTGAAACGGCAGCCGATCTTTACCCCCGATAAAAAATACAGACAGGAATGTGAACAGATGGTTAAGTCCCTTTCTGTTAAGACGCACAACATTGATACTCCTGTGGGAACCCTTTCGGGCGGAAACCAGCAAAAGGTCGTTGTGGGAAAATGGCTTTCCTTTGATATCAATGTACTGCTTCTTGCAGACCCCGCCAAGGGTGTGGATATCGGAGCCAAACGGGATCTTTATCAATACATCACAGACATGGTCAGAGAAAAGAATACCAGCGTGATCCTATACGCCAGTGACAGTGAAGAACTGATTCAGTATTGTGACAGGGTTCTTATCATGTACGAAGGGCAGATTGTGGAAAGCCTTGAAGGATGCGATATCAATGAGGATGCCATCGTATCCGCTTCAATGTGCATCAATAAAGCCAAGGAGGTAGGCTAGATGAGTCAGATCAAAAAGTCACTCAAAATTGAAAACTTGAAAAAAATCATTATGAAGCAGGAGTTTTCAAGTATGCTGATCCTGCTTGTAATGTTTGTAATTACAGCGGTACTGCAGAATAATTTCTTTGAACGAGGGTCGATCATAAGAAACATCAATGCGTTTGCGCCGTTGATTCTGCTGGCCATGGGACAGGCGGTGGTGATTCTTTCCGGCGCTCTTGATCTGTCTGCCGGAGCTGCGCTATCTCTTCAGACTTGTATCCTGACCTATGTCATGAAACAGGCAGATCCCGTTACGGGAGTGTATGCACTCATTCTCTCTTTCATTGCGGCGGTACTGATCGGTGTGATCAACGGTATTGGAATCGGATATCTCAGAATTCCCCCTGTGATTATAACTTTCGCTACTTCGTACATATGGCTGGGCGCAGCGCTGTTCATCAGACCCACACCGGGCGGAGAATCGGTATCCTGGTTTAAGATCTTCTATGACGCGAAATCCGCAGAGGGTGTCCCTGCACTGATCAAAGCCATCGGAGGCATTATTCCGCCCGCTCTGATCCTCGTGCTGGTTGGCTGCCTCATCTGGTATTTCATAAGCAGGACGAAGACTGGGAGATATATCTATGCAGTAGGGAGCAGCAATGACAGTGCTTATGCCACCGGCATCAACACCGCCAGAGTTCAGATGACTGCTTTCATTATCAACTCTGTATTCATCTTTCTGGCAGCACTTTTCTTTGTGGGGCAGAATCAGTCAGGTGATGCCAGAATGGGAGATCCTATGACATTGAAAGCCATTGCCGCGGCAGTGGTTGGGGGAATCGCGCTCACCGGCGGCAAGGGAAGCGTTTATATGGCCATCGTCGGTGCCTTGATCCTAAGCTTTGTCAATAAGATCATATTTTTCGCCAATATTCCCAATGCGTATCAGACTCTGGTCAGCGGACTGATCATCATTGCTGCAATCGCAAGCTCAATGGCTTATTCTCACATGAATAAGAAGGCAATGCTAAAGGAGAGTAAATGATATGAATCCTTTGAAAAATCAAACCGGCAGCGTAGGCCTGGTACAAAACAGTTCTCTGAACGCAATCTGGAACAATAATAAGAAGACGATCATTGCTTTCCTTTTGATCCTGTTCCTGTTTCTGCTCGGGGAGATCGTGGTCTCCAATTTTTTGAGCATGGGACAGATTCTTCTGACCATTAAGTTATCCGCTTTTATTGCATTGTTTGCACTATGCCAAATGATTGTAATTGCAGCAGGCGGAGCCGGCCTTGATCTGTCCGTTGGCTTTACTGCAACGCTGACAGCCATCCTGACCGCATCCGTTATGGACGGACAAAACGGGAATTTGCTTCCTGCAATCCTGGTTGCTCTGGCAGTGGGTGCGGTGATTGGCCTTGCAAACGGCGCTTTGATCGCATATGTTAAGCTGCCGCCTCTCGTTGTCACCATGGCCATGGCAAGTATCATTCAGGGTGTGATCAACGTCTACACCGCAGGAAAAAACATTACTGGAAAACCAGCCCCGATTCTGGAGCTCATAGCTGCCAAGTCCACAGGAATTTTTCCAAACATTCTTTTCCTGCTGCTCATCGTTGCTGTGGTTGTAATGATTCTCCTTTACAAGACCAAATGGGGGCTTAAGCTCTTCGGTGTAGGCACCAATGAAACCACGGCGTATTTGAGCGGGGTGAATGTGAAAGCGGTAAGGCTTGCTGCTTTTGTCATCAGCGGGGTAACTGCCGGCATGATCGGCCTTCTGCTCATTGGAAACATGGGGATCGCCTTTAAAGATATGGGCTCTAGCTATGTGATGCCTAGCATAGCCGCAGTCGTAGTGGGAGGCGTCTCTCTTGTGGGAGGGGAAGGAAACTATTTCAGAGTTATTTTAGGGTCCATTTTCCTTCAGACGCTGACAAACCTTCTGGTTGCTCTTGGTTGGGGTGATGCGGGGAAATGGCTGGGATTCGGCATCGTGCTATTTGCCTTGCTGATTGCTTATGTCAGCGACAGGCGCAAACGGTAGTCGGGAACGAGAACATAAGACATTTTATTTAGATTTCAGATACGAAAAGTAGTGGCAGGAAGGACTGAGTTATGGCAGGAGAAGAAGCAGTAAAACGACAGAAAAAGAAGAACAGCTTATTTCGGAAAGAAATCTGTGACTACATAAAAGAGTCAATCCTCTCAGGTGAATTGAAGCCGGGTGACCGCATTGTAGAGACCCGGTGTGCCAAGGAACTTGGAATCTCGCAGGCTTCTGTCAGGGAAGCTATCCGGGAGCTGGAATTAATCGGGCTTGTGGAAAACATCCCCTTTCAGGGCTGCTATGTAAGAGCGCATACCATTCAGGATGTCAGGGATTCCTATAAAGTCAGGATTAGCCTTGAGACCCTTGGAATTAAGGATGCGGCGACATGCATAACAGAACAGCAGCTGAGAGAGATCTATGAGGTGATGAAGGAGATGGAGGATGCTGCAAGCAGACAGGAGTTTGATCTGTACATCATGCTGGATGCATTATTCCATCAAAAGATAATTGAAGTACCTCAGAATAAATTGCTGCTTCGTTTATGGAATCAATGCCATATCAGAGAATGGACGCATATCGCGACCAAAAAGCTCTCCCAGAGAGGTTTGCATCGGTTGGCTTTACGTCATGAATCGATCTATAGAGCCCTTGCAGAACGAAATGCAGAAAAGGCAATGCAGGCCGTCACTTCCCATCTGGAGGAACTCATCGTTGATATGGAAGAAATGGAGAACGGTTATGTCAGAAAACAGTCTGTTTGAGAAAGTAAGAGCAATACCAAGAAGAAATTATATTACGCAGATGACACCGCTGCAGAAGCTGACCAACTTATCAAAAGCTCTGGGCGGAAAAGCGGAAATCTATATCAAGCGTGATGACATGCTGCCCTTCGGAGGCAATAAAACGAGAAAGCTGGAATTTCTGTTTCAGGAAGCAGTGGATATGGAAGCAGATACCATTATTACGGCAAGCACGGTACAGTGCAATCATAATCTGATGGCCCTTTTGATGGCCAACATGGAAGGAATGAAAACCGAGCTGATTCTTGAGAACTGGGCAAAACCGGATTACTCCTACGAGCTGGATCCGAACAAACATCTCTATGAGTTTGGCGGTGTTTCCGGTAAAATCAGCTGCGGAGACCCTGTTGCCGGTCCGCTTCACACCATGAAACTGGCCCTTGACTGGAAGGATGAGCTGGAAGCGGCGGGCCATAAGCCCTACATTCTTGCGAGAGGCGGAACTTGTCCGCTGGGGAACTGCGGATATGTACTCTGTGCGGAAGAGCTTCTCCTGCAGGGGGAAGACATGGGTGTGGAATTTGACTGCGTCGTGTGTCCAAGCGGCACAGGCGGTACCCAGGCCGGATTGATCATCGGACTTACCCAGGCAGGCTGTGATATTCCTGTCCTTGGCATCAATGTGGCTCAGATGAACGAGAAGCAGCGGAAGTCCGTAATCGGAGCCCTTGAGAGCACATCCTCTTTCCTGAATCTGGAGGCTCCCTCTGAGAATCAGGTTCTCTGCTATGAGGAGTATGTGGGAGAAGGATATGCGCAGCCTACAGAGGCGTTAATGGAAGCAATTGCGCTTCTGGCACAGACGGAAGGAATCCTGCTGGACCCGGTCTATTCCGGGAAAACCATGGCGGGGCTGATGGGACTGATCCGAAACGGAGAGATCAAAGAGGGTTCCAAGGTGCTTTTCCTTCATACGGGAGGCTTCAATCCCTATTATGATTATAGCAGCCTCAATTTGACAAAGTAAGATTCACCTTCGAACAAACTAAGGAGGCAGAGATATGGAGAAAGAAAATACGCGCCCTGTTGACAGGCAGGACGCTTACGGTAAAATCACCGGGAAGGCAAGGTATGTAGACGACCTGAAATATCCGGGCATGCTCTACGTACATACGGTAAGATGTCCCTATCCTCATGCACGGATATTAAACATAGACGGCTCCGAGGCGCTGGCTCTTCCGGGAGTTGTAAAGGTACTGACGGCGAAGGATATTATCGGAAGAAATCATCTTCCCAACGACAAACCGGTGCTTGTAGCGGAAGTTGCCAAGTGCGCCGGTGATGGGGTTGCTGCGGTTGTGGCGGAAACCAGAGCTTTGGCAGTCAAGGCAGCGAAGCTTGTAAAAGTTGATTATGAAGAACTGCCAGCCGTTTTCACCCCGGAGGAAGCCTTGGCACCGGGAGCACAACCGGTCCATGGCGATTCAAATTGTGCCATTACCCATAAAACTGTAAAGGGAGATATCAAAATAGGCTTTGCGAAAGCGGATGTGATCATAGAAAGAGAATATTCTACCCAAAGAGCAATGCATTCCGCCTTAGAGCCAGACGGCGCATTGGTGGTGCCGGAGGCCGACGGAATCACTGTTTACTGCCCTGGAAAAGGTCCCTTTAATGTTAAGCGTGCAGTGGCCGCAGCCTGCGGCCTCAGCGAAAACAGGGTCAGGCTGATTCAGCCTGCCATTGGAGGCGCGTTTGGCGGCAAGGACTGTGATATTAACGTCATTGCCTCCCGGGCTGCCATGGCTGCAATGATTACCGGAAGGCCCTGCAAAATGACTTGGAGCAGGGAAGAGGTACTGATCGAAGGAAGCAAACGGCACCCATTCAAGTTGAAGTATAAAATCGGTGCAAAAAAGGACGGCCGCATCACGGCTATTGAAATCAATGGTCTTGCTGATGTGGGTGCATACATTACAAAGAGCAAAGCAACAATCTGGAGGGCTACCGTTGAGGCGACAGGGCCCTACAATATCGAACATGTCTCAACCACCATCACAGGAGCATACACCAACAATGTTTATTCCGATGCGGTCAGAGGATTCGGCTCACCCCAGGTGGACTTCGCATCAGAATCCCTGATGAATGAACTTGCCCGGGAGCTTGACATGGATCCGCTCGAGATCAGGCGCATCAACGCCTATCGAGAAGGCTCTGTCACCGCAACCAGCCAGAAGCTGAGGAGCGTCAACCTCATTGAGTGCCTTGATAAGCTGGAGGAAGTGTTTCCTTATCACGCAAAATCCTGTTCAACGGCACCGGAAAACTCAGCCCCAGCACAGCTGGAGAATGATGCAGCGGTATCGGGGAAGATTTCGCTGCGGCCCGGTAAGGTGCGGGGAAGGGGGATTTCCTGTATTTTCAGAGGAGAAGCAAATGGTGCCGGTGTTACGACACTGGATGCTGCGGCGGTCAATATGCATATTGAGCGGGACGGCAGTATTACCGTACTGACCGGAATCGCGGAAATGGGTCAGGGCGGAAGCAATATCGTGCTGCAGATGGTGAGCAAGGTGCTGGGGGTAAGCGTTGAAAATATGAAGGTAAGCCCGCTGGATACTGCATATCTGCCTGACAGCGGCGCAACCGTTGGTTCAAGGGGAACCATAACAACGGGCAATGCTGCGGTGGTAGCTGCGGAGGATGCTCGGAAAAGAATCGCTGAGGTGATAGCGGAAGAATGGGGGGGAAAACCTGAGACCTTAATTTTCAGGGATAACAATATTTTTACCGAAGATGGTAATAAGAAAATCAGCTTTCAAGATGCAATCACAATTTGCTATACCAGGATACCGGGTGTATTTGGCTATGGATGGTGGTCCCTTCCTCCCGTTTGGTGGGATTTTGACAAAAACTGCGGAGATACCTACGCGTCCTTTAACTACGGAGCCTGCGGTGCAGAGGTGGAAATTGATCTGACGTCAGGAAAGGTTGATATTATCGATCTGGTTGCAATCCACGATGTGGGAAAAATCTTAAATGAACCTGAGGTGAAAGGGCAGATTGCCGGAGGCGCATCCATGGCGCTGGGATTTGCAATGACGGAAGAAGTGGAAATCAGGAAGGGACAGGTAAAAACACTGAATTTCGACGGCTATTTACTGCCCACTACTCTTGATTTTAACAATTTCAGACCGGTTCCCCTGGAGGCAAAGCAGCCGGGAACAAATCCTCTTGGTGTAAAAGGCATTGGAGAATCTTCCACCGCCACCCTTGCGCCGGCAGTTGTCAACGCCATTGAAAATGCTCTTGGGGTGAGAATACGGAATCTTCCCGTTGATCTGGAAAAAGTCTTTGCAGCCATCCAGGAAGGGGAACGGATAGGCACAATTGCGGGAGTGACTTCCAGCCCTATGAATCATGGAGCTCGAGCAGAAACCCCTGATCCGCAGCAGTATGGAAAAGGAGGGAAGGCGTAATGTCCAGAGAGTATTTTCAACCAACCACTTTGGAGGAAGCATTGCAAATCCGAAGAGAAAATGGTGGAGCCGCCCTGCTGGCAGGAGGGACAGATCTGGTGGTGGCCATGCGCCATGACCGAGGGCCTGAGGGAGGTCTGATCGACCTGTCAAAGATATTTGGACTGAAGGGCATCCATGAGAAAGCAGGCAGCATCCGAATCGGCCCTATGACTACATTTACTGAGATCGCGGAATCACAGCTTCTTCGTGAGGCAGCGGTAATATTATGCGAGGCAGCGGAAACGGTGGGCTCACCTCAGATTAGAAACAGAGGAACCATCGGCGGGAATCTCTGCAATGCCAGTGCGGCAGCAGATTGCATTACACCCCTCCTCTGCCTTAACGCAGCGGTGGAGCTTCAATCCCTCGAATCTGACGGCAGCAAGTTCATCAGGATCCTGCCGCTGGAGGCATTTCTTATTGATAGCAAGAAAACTGATATCAGAGGCGATGAAATTCTCACCGCTATATCATTTCAGCGTCCAACTGATGAAATGAGCTTCGCCTTTCAGAAGATTGGCAGGAGAAATGCCCTTGCCATTGCAAGGCTCAATGGCAGCTGTGCAATCCGGCTCAAGGGGAATACCGTTACATCCCTTTTCTTTGCTCTGGGAGCAGCTACTTCAAAACCGGAAAGAATCAAACGGGCAGAGGAGTACGTTACGGGCAGGGAGCTGACTGATGAAACTTTATCAGAGGCGGGGAAACGTGCAGCTGAGTACGTTTTGGAAAAAACCGGAGTTCGCGCCTCTAGCAGCTATAAACTGCCGGTCATAGAGCGTTTCACGGCTTCTCTGATCAGAGCTGCTGCGGAAAGGAGAACTATGATATGAAAAAAACAAAGATCCAGTTTGTGTTAAACGAAAAGAGCGTGAGCATGGACGTCGATCCGGAGACAACACTCTTATCTCTGCTGCGTGAAGAATTGTTTCTCACCGGTACAAAAGAAGGCTGCGGCTCCGGAGAGTGCGGAGCGTGCACAGTGCTGATGGATGGAGTTGCTGTTAATTCCTGTCTTGTATTGGCGCCTCAGATCAACGGCACGGAAATCATAACCATTGAAGCGTTGGAAACAGATGGAAAACTCGACCGGCTTCAACAGTCATTTATCGACCACCATGCGGTTCAATGCGGATTCTGCACACCAGGTATGCTGATGAGCGCAAAGGCATTGCTTTTGAAAAATCCCAGACCGACTCAGGAAGAAATCAGGGTTGCTCTTTCAGGAAACCTCTGCAGATGCACAGGCTATCAGAATATTATTGCTGCAGTTGAAGGAGCAGTGGATTAAGGATTTAAAATGCTTTATAAACTGAATGATAAGCTACCAACACAGAAAAATATCATATACGGCCTTCAGCATGTGATCTTCATCGGCTTATCCACTGTGGTCATGCCCGTGGTGCTGGGGCCTCTCATCGGTCTATCTCAGGAGGAAATCGCCGGGATGCTCCAAAGAACCTTCGTCCTGAGTGGCTTTGTTTCCATTTTGCAGATGAAGTTTGGCCATGGATATCCCATCGTAGAAGCCCCTTCCGGGCTTTGGATCGGTATCCTTACCCTGATTGCAGGTCTGGCCCCCTCCGTAGGGAAAGACCTGCCAACACTTCGCACGGATCTGGAGGGAGGGATGCTTATTGCGGGTCTTATCGTCATTGGCATCTCTGCTGCGGGGTGGATCCCTTATGTCACAAAATTGTTTACCCCAGCGGTAAACAGTGTTTTGATCCTGCTTATGGTCCTGCAAATCAGTCCCAGTATTGTCAAGTCCATGTATGGAATCTCCGAAACCAATCAGACGGCTGATTTTAAAATTACAGCAGTTTTCTTTTTTATTGTGATTGTGACACTTTCCATCAACCTGTTTGCCAAAGGTTTTTTGCAAAGCATCGCAACCTTGATCGGAATCATCGCGGGATGGGTGACAGCGGCGTTTCTCGGGATGACGAATCATCCCCTTGCAGCAGGCAAGGGGATTCTTTCGCTGCCAAAACCATTGGCCTGGGGGCCGCCGACCTTTGATGCCGGAATTACAGTTACTTGTCTCTTAGCAGCGCTGGTACTGCTTTCCATGACCTATACCAGCATAAAAAGCATGGCGGAATTGCTGGAAGAACAGGTTTCACCGGGACAGTGGAAGCGGTCTTTTGCCCTGCATGGGTTCACAACGGCACTGAACGGAGTCTTTTCCGTAATCGCATTTATGCCATACCTTTCATCCACCGGATTTCTTGCTATGACAAGGGTTGCTGCGAGAGCGCCCTTTGCGCTGGCGGGCATCCTTATGATGATCATGGGTGTGATTACTCCCATCGGAATGATGCTTGCAACGATTCCAACAGCCGTTGGCTGCGGAGCACTTCTCGTTGTATTCTCGTTGATTTTGGGGCAGGGATTAAAGGAGCTGCAGCATGCGAAGATGACCAATCGGGAAAGCTTTGTCATAGGAATTTCTATGCTGGTGGGCATCGGTACAATGTTTCTGCCACCGTCAGCCTTTCAAGAGCTTCCTGGCATTGCCCCTTACATTTTGCCCAACGGGCTGGTATTCGGAATCCTCCTCGCGCTGATTCTGGATAACATCCTTCCCGAAAAGACCGGGAAGGATACAGCGCCTAATAACGACTGAAATCACCGTGCTTGCCTATGGAAGGTGCCTGGGGGCGGCTGCCGGCGACTAAAATTCTGTCATTTGATTTCTCGTGGTTGATTTTAAATCGGGACACCATTTCTTTCAGGAGTTCTGCCTGACCGGACAGCTCTTCGCTGGCCGCTGCGCTTTGCTCTGCTGTAGCGGAGTTATTTTGAACCACCTTGGAGATCTGTTCGATCCCTTGGTTAATCTGAACGATTCCGGTGGCCTGCTCAGTGGAAGCGGAGGAGATGATGCTTAACTTTTCCGTTGAAATGACGGCTCCTTCTGCGATTTCTTTCAGAACTGCTGCAATTTCGTTGGTTATCTTCGTACCGACATGCACCTTCTGGATGGAGCCCTCGATCAATTCCGTCGTTTCTTTCGCTGCCTTTGCACTCCTCGCCGCCAGATTTCTAACTTCCTCTGCAACCACCGCAAAGCCTTTGCCGTGCTGGCCTGCTCTGGCCGCTTCCACCGCAGCATTCAGTGCCAGGATATTTGTCTGAAATGCAATGTCGTCGATGACCTTGATAATTTTTGAAATGTTCAAGGAGGAATCGCTGATTTCTTTCATGGAATGAAGCATTTCTTCCATGGTTTGAAGCCCTGCTGCTCCTCCGTCACGAGCGCCTTTAGCCAGTTCGTATACTTCGCTGGCTTTCCTGGCGTTGTCCTTGCTTTTCTCTGCGATTTCTCCGATGGATGCGGTTAATTCCTGAATGGAGCTGGCTTGCTCCGTTGAACCTTGTGCAAGTGTCTGACTGCCCTGGGAAACCTGTCTTGAGCCCATTGAAACCTGATCTGCTGCTGCCCGGAATCCTTGCATTGTTTGATTCAGACTGCCAACAAGATTTTTCAGCGAGGTACCAAGTTCAGCAAAGTTGCCCTTATGCTCCATGGTAATGGCAATATCAAGATTCCCGCGGCCGATTTCGGATAGAACTTCTGTAATTTCTTTCAGGTAGGCACGCTGTCTGTCTAATGTGATGTTGATTGCATTTTTGATGGCTGCGTGGTCTCCTTTATAGTCTCCTTTGACCGAAATATTAAGGTTGCCTTCTGACATTTCCTTTAAAACCTCGCTCACTTCGAGCGCAGAATTTGTCATAGCATCCAAAGTATCGTTGAATCCCAGAATAATTTTCTCAAATACACCGCTGAAGCGTGCGGCATTTCCTCGCTTTGTCAGGTTCCCTTCCACTGCTGCTGCGGATAGTTCTGCCGTTTCTTCTGACAGCTGCCGGATTGTTTCCATGATCTTAACCACAGCAGGAAGCAAGACAGGGTTCCCGCTAAAGTCAGCGTCATGATTAACGTTTCTCGTATCCATTGCTTTCAGTGCCGCCAGGTCCGAAAGATCTCCTGTAGAAAACTTTTCCATAACCACAGTAAGCTTCCGCACCTGATCAGATATGGTATTGCTAGAAGTGGTGATTTCTCCGATGATGCCCAGATGGTCTCCGGATGCCTTTGCTGCGAAGTCATTTTGCAGCATCCTTTTCAAAATATCTCTGGCTTCTCCAAGTCCGGACAGGGCATCAATGCAAGAATTGACTGGTATTTTTATAGAATCAAGACCGTCTGAACCGGTTTCTGCAATTCTATCGGGGATGCTGCCTTCCCCAAGCTGTTTGATACAAGAAATGGCTTTGTTCAGGGGAATTGCCAACGCATCAACGGAACGGTTGATGTGTTTTGCTGCCGCAGAGCTTTGACCCAGGTATGCCGTGCAGTCAAGCCGTGCATCAAATCGGCCTGACTCGAAATCTATGGCGAGACATTCCATCTCCAATGTAAGCCTTTGGAGATCCAAAGTAAGCCCATCAAGGTCTGAGGTGAGCCGTTCAAACTCAGCCGGGCGATTTTGGTCTGCTGAAAAATCAAACCTGCTTTCAGAAGCAAGCTGTTTCCAATGATTCATGTCGTCCTTCTGATTTCTCAGAACTTCGATGAGCTCATTGAATTCCTCCGCATACAGATCATAGTCTGATACAGGCATGAACGCTCCGTCAAGATCACCGCGGGACAACCTCAGGAGAAGATCACGGCTTTGGCTTACGTTTTGATCAATCGCCCCGGTAAACTTTCTAACGGCATCGGAGACCTCCCGCGCAGTTGCTGTACCAATCAGAATCATGACAGCGACTACGAGAACTGTCCCTGCCATAATGAATAAAGCATTTAGTTTCAGATCTGGAGAAATGCTGCCATTCGTTTCGATACTGATCATACGAAAGGCTGCTGCAAAACCTGCTGCTCCTGCAATGATTGCTGCGATGATAAACCGGGTTAAAATTTTTCTGCCGATTTTTAATTGATGAAACCATTTCATTTAAATTTTCCTCCATTGATACTACGATAGCTATTGGTAATAACTAACGCAAGTATTATGCCAATTTGACAAAATACGTCATTATGGAGCATTCGTTGAAATCAATTTCAGTCCATTGGTTGGTTTAATTTGCTATTACTTCAGCAGAAAGACGCAGATGGGGATGGTGATCAGACAAATCAGTGTACTGAGACTCACAAGTTTGGAGGCATATGCACCTTCAACGCCATAGTGCTCAGCCAGAATGGATGTTTGCATGTGACAGGGCATGGCTGCTGTCAGCATAAAGACTTGGAAGGCAATGCCTTCGATGTGGAACAAACGAAGCAGAAGAAACATATAGAGCGGACTGATGAGAAATTTACCTGCAAGAATGATCAGCTCATCCGCTGTGATTTTCGGGATTCCTTTGGCAAATACCGTTAAATTAGCGCCGATGACCAGCAGAGAAAGCGGTACCGTAAGGTTTCCAAGATAGCGAAGAGCAGTATCAAAGGCCATGGGAATCGAAAGCTCAAACTGTACCAGGAGCCCTCCGATGATGACGCCGACAAGGCCTGGGCTTACGATTTTTTTCAGTGAGAAACCTTTTGATTCCATGGGGGAAGCCTTCGCAAGCTGGTAGGCTCCCAGACTCCAAAAGCCTGTAAGGGTCACGAGATAGAACGTAAACAGGTAGGGAAGGCCAGCATGTCCATACACGATCTCGTTGATGGGAAGGCCGATAAAAATGGTATTGGAGAAGGTAAAGGTCACTTCAAAAACAGTTTTTTTTCCGCTTTCCAGATGAAGCGCCTTTGAAAGGATTCTGCCTGTCAGAAAGAGCAAAACGGTATAGAGGGCAAGAATCAAAAGATGATAGGCAGATGCCCGGAGAAGCTCTCTTGTAAACCGATCCGAGATACTGATGATCGCCAGCGCTGGAGCGGCTGCTTTGACAACCAAAAAAGACAGTACGGAAGGCGTAGCGGAAGGCCAGGATTTTCTATAGCTAAACCAAAATCCAACTGAACAGATTAAAAAAATGACGATGACACTGATGATTCCATTGATCAATTTCGTTTCCTCATATTATGCCGGGAATCTCTGAAACACCTGCGATTTTGAGATCCCGCTCTTAGAGAAGTGCGGATGATTTCCGTGCGCACAACTGATCCAACCATCTGCGCAGACTTCAATCAATCAGCACTTCCTTAGATGTCCGATTTATTTGGATGGCGATTTTTTCTTTTTCTCGAAATTTGTGATCAGGCTTGTTACTGCCTGCTGGGCGCCTCTGTTAAGGGAAAGCACCGACGGATCGAGAGACGACAGGTTTTTATTCACAAGATGGTCAAGTGACTCAAGCCTTGGAATCGTTATAATTCTTGAGGCTTTCAGCAGTTTAGCATTCTGTACTGTTCCGTTTCCATCCACGGCAGCGAAGGCATAGTAGCGCGTTCTCAGGAATCCGGCATCCCGCCCAAAATACACTGTTCCTGCCGGTTCCAGCACTTTATAAATATTTTTGATATGTACAGACTGGATAAAGCTGAAGATGCTCATAACGATCCAGAAAACACCTGCTATGACGACAATATCCCAAAACATAAAAAGCTCCTTTCAAATTCTGTGAAGGTAAAATTCAATTCAGTTGTACGTTCTTTTATAATTACTAATATGCAAAGAATGTGCCGAAATCTGGACAAATGTTATATTCGGTATTGATTCACATCAATCCCATACTTCTGCAGCTTTCTGTAAAGGGTCCGCTTGGGAATTCCAAGAATGGCAGAGGCATTGGTGATATTGCCGTCCTCCTTTTCCAGCGCTTCTTTAATTCGATCCAGCTCTTTTTGCTTTACCGGCATAACAGGCGTCTCAATCATTGGATTGAGCGGAGAAGCATGCAGATTTTCCGAAAAAAATTCTCCCGGGAGTTCTGCTTCGCTGATGATGTCTTCCTGGGTCAGATTCAGGGCTCGTTCGATGATGTTTTCCAGCTCTCGGACGTTACCGGACCAGTTATGATCAATCATACGATTCAGCGCTTCTGTGCTGAGACCTTTCACTGTTTTACCCAGAGATTGATTGTATACTTTGATAAAATGTTCAATCAGAACAGGGATATCTTCGGTTCTCTGGCGAAGCGGAGGAATCAGGATGGACAGGACATTCAGCCGATAATATAGGTCGCTGCGAAAACTCCTGTTTTTTACTGATTCGGATAGATTCACATTGGTAGCTGCCATAATCCGAACATCGATTTTACGAGGCAGTCTTCCTCCGATTCTGGTGATTTCACGCGTTTGAATGACTCTCAAAAGAGAGGTCTGCAGTTCCAGTGCCATATCGCCGATTTCATCCAGAAAAATGGTACCGCCGTTAGCCAGTTCGAATTTCCCAGGCTGCCCATCCTTGCTTGCACCTGTGAAGGCACCTCCCTCATAGCCGAACAGCTCACTTTCGATGAGCCCTTTGGGAAGGGAGCCGCAGTTAATTGCGATAAACGGGCCGTGAGACCTGTCGCTTGCATTGTGTATGGACTGCGCCATGAGTTCCTTGCCTGTACCGCTTTCGCCCAGAATTAAAACATTTGAATCACTTTGTGCCGCAAGCTTTCCAATGGTGATTGCCTGCTTGATCTGCTTCGATGTTCCGATGATGGAATCGAAAGTAAAACGCGCTGTAAAGCCGCTCATTTTACTCACCATTTTATGAATTTGGCGCTGCTCCTCAATCACCAATACGGTATTGATTTTTTCATGATGGGCATTGTGTATGATTGTAGCAGACAGGGATAGATTGAGCGTTGCGCCCAGGTGATTTCTGATGGTTAGTTCTCGATTGCTCACATCTCTTTTTAAATCGAGAAGGTTAATGTAGGACCGTTTTACATCAAGAATATTGGCCAGATTTTCCCCTTCGCAGTTGTTGTTTGGGAGCTTGAGAAACTGCATAGCACGATTGTTGTGGTGCGTAATGATTCCCATATTGTCAATCATGATGATACCGGATGAAATGGATTGAATCGTGCTGGTAAGCTGATTATTTGCTGCTGAAATCCTGTCATAAGCTTCCCGCATTTTCATTTCTTTCTCGATGCCGTCCACAGCGGCACAAACCATTGCCAGTGTATGGGAATGAACGCCGCCCACGGGGCCGATAACGTCCAGGCAGCCTATGATTTTACCGTGCTGATTTCTGATGGGTGCGGCAGAACAGACATAGCTGTGGTGAGGGGCAATATAGTGCTCCCGTCCCCAGATCTGTATGGGCATACCGGTAACCAGACAAGTTCCGATTCCATTGGTACCGGAATATTCTTCGCTTCTGTTGCAGCCGATGGTCAGCCCGCTTTTCTGAGCGCGAAGCTGAATTTCTTTGTCTTCTCCCACAAGGTCCAGTACAAAACCGCGGTTGTCCGTCAGCGCAATGATAAAATTACTTCCCTTTACGTAAGAATATAATTTTGAAATATAAGAATGGGCTACGGACATCAACGTCTCATTTCTGGCAAAGGTATATCTGAGTTCTGTTGGGCTGAGCTTTGCGTCAGCTACTTCACGGTGCGAAACTTTGTTTGCCTTGGAACGCTTCCAGGATTCATAGATGAGAGGCCTGATCTCATCGACCATATCGGGCATGGGGGCATCTTTTTCTATGTATAGATTCCAATATTCATATAGCTTTTTACTGTAGTCATCTGCAAGCTCCATCATAAATTTTCCTCCCATCACAGATACTATGCCACATTCGCGTCATGCTTTGGCACAAATTGGCTCAAATGTGGCACAGCTTTGTCATTGCCGCTAACTGATTATGGCACGATTGTGGCACAGATAGGAATGAAAAGCAAGATCACATTTGATATTTTGATAATTTTTTATTAAAGTCGACGTGATTTCCATCGCAAAAAATATTTCTTCAGCAATCTTCCTCCGAATTCAAATTGCAGTAAAACAAGAAACAAATCTCCTGGGCAAATAACGGCAGAGATTCCTAAAAAAAAATCTTTGGCACAGGAATTGCTCTTAGTGATTCATGCAACGATGGCACAAAGCGCATCACTGCGGTCATTTAATATTTTGAGTAGTTTTGTAAGGAGGAGTATAAATGCCAAGATCAGGAATGAATGGTGTTGATTTTGAATCGAATGTCAACTTTTACAGACTTCGAGAAGACAGGCTGGCTCGTGCCAAAAAGAGCATGAAAGACTACGGTCTCAGTGCCCTTGTGTGTTATGACTTTGACAATATCAGATACATAACAGGAACCCATATCGGTGAGTGGAATCGCAATAAAATGAACCGGTATTGTATTTTAATCGACGGAGTGGATCAGCCGTTTTTATTCGACCCCGCTGCGCCCTCTAAGAGAAAAAGAGTTGACTGGCTGGACATCGATCACATCATGCCGGCGGTTGGATCTATGAGAGGAGCGATTCCTGTCGAAGTTGGTATGGTAGAGAAGGTTGCAGACCAGATCGCCGGATATCTGAAAGAATACGGAGCAGTGGGCAAGGTTGGTATGGATATTGTCGATATTCCGCTGATCAGAGCACTGGAAGGGCACAAGGTGGAGATCGTTGACGGACAGCAGGCCATGCTGGACGCAAGAATCATAAAAACAGACGACGAGATCCAGCTTCTGAAACAGTCTGCGGCAATGGTCGATGCTGCTTATTATGATCTTGCAAAGGCGCTGAGACCGGGCGCCATGGAAAACGAACTGGTTGCTATTGCTAATTACAAGCTTTATGGCTGGGGCTCAGAACTGGTTGAATTCGTAAACAGCATATCCGGACAGAGAGGAAACCCTCACAGCCATACCTTCTCCAACAGGATGGTAAGACCCGGAGAACTGATTTATTTTGATATCGGCAATACCTACAACGGATATAAAACCTGTTATTACAGAACCTTCTCCTGCGGAGTGCCCAATGCCGACCAGAGAAAGGCATATGAAAGAGCTTCAAAGTGGATTAAGGATTCCATCAAGGCAATCAAAGCCGGAAACACTTCTGCTGACGTTGCCAAGTGCTGGCCTGCAGCCACAGAGCTGGGATTCAAGAATGAAGAGGAGGCCTTCCTGCTGCAGTTTGCTCATGGAATCGGACTTGGTCTCTGGGAAAAACCGGTTATTTCCAGACTTTTCTCAATCGACAACCCCTTCGAGCTAAAGGAAGGCATGACCTTTGCCATTGAAACATGGTGTGCATCGGAAGATGGATCGGGAAGCGCAAGGATTGAAGAAGAAGTTGTTGTAACAAAAGACGGCTGCGAAGTAATTACCAAATTCCCATCTGACGAAATTACATCCTGCGGACTTCCGGGTTGTCATTTCCTCTAAACGGGCTGTCATTTCCTCAAGAAAAGCACGATTCACAGCGTACGTTAAGATTCGCTGTGAATCGTGATGAAATAGCAGATATTTCGACAAAAAATACGCTTTTGATTGATAAATAATTGACAAACTCACACACTTTTTATAAATTTAAGGAGGATATTTAAATGGCTAAAATCGGTTGGATTGGACTGGGCAATATGGGAAATCCAATGAGCAAGAATCTGTTGAAAGCGGGGCATGAAGTAACCGTCTGGAACAGAACCAAAGCAAAGGCAGATGAAATTCTTACAGAAGGAGCAAAATGGGCTGATACTCCGAAGGAAATTGCTGAAACGTGCGATTTCATATTTACCATGGTAGCAGACGGTCCCACGCTTCAGTCCGTAACCCTCGGTGAAAAAGGCGTTGTTGCCGGCCTGGCTGCAAACAAAATCGTTATTGATATGAGTACGGTTTCTCCGGAAGAATCCGCTAAGGTTAACGATGCCATCGAAGCAAAGGAATGCAAATTCCTGAGGGCACCCGTAACGGGCAGCACAGTGCTTGCGCAAAATGCGACCCTTGGAATTCTTGCATCCGGTGACCGCGCTGCTTATGACAAGACATTGCCTTTGTTTGAAGCAATGGGGAAAAATCAGTTCTATCTTGGCGGTGCAGAAGAAGCCAGAGTATTGAAGCTCAGCTTGAATGTTATGATCGGTGTCACCTCTCAGATGATGGCTGAAGCAGTCGTTCTGGCTGAAAAAGCGGGACTCGACGTTGCTCAGGTTTGTGAAGTTATGGCGGGAAGCGCAGTAGGATCACCGCTGGTTGGTTATAAAAAGGCTCTTGTGGCAAGCGGCGAGTATAAAGCTGCTTTCAGCGTCAAACTCATGATGAAAGACTTTGATCTGGCATTTGCAGCAGCGAAGCAATATGATGTCGCAATGCCGGTAACAGCAGTGACGAGACAATCTCTGCAGGCCGCTGCAGCAACAGGGAGAGGCGATATGGATTTCTCCGTTCTGACGCAGGTTCTGGAAGACCAGTGCGGGTACAAGAGATCGTAAAATTCTTGTAAAAATCACCCGCAGTTGTGCTTTATGAAGAACGTTTGAGCACAATGGTGTAGGAAAATGTCTATCAATAAAACTACATATGTTTAATAATAAGGAGGAACAAAAAATGGCTAAAGCTTATGTGAAAAACTATTATGATCTTACCCCGGCTGCACCGGCAAGGCATCTGAACGCTCACGCGTTTGCTTTCGGCTTACCGGCAACCATGGACTCAGACACTTACAATTTCTTCTCAATCTGTGAAATCAGATTCGGAGGAGCCGCAATTCTTGACAATCATAAAGATGCAGATCACTGCTACTTTATCCTGTCCGGAAAAGGATATTCCATTATCAATGGAAAACGGTACGAATACAAGGTTGGCGATGTCATGTGGATTCCCGGAAATTCTGATCATGAAATGTATCCCATCGGCGTTCAGACTTTAAAATTCCTCGTAACGCTGACTCCGAAAGAATTCAGCCAAACAGAACCTTTCATCAGAAACATAAACGATGTGACCCCTATTCCAGCAGCTGATGGAGAAAAAGCTACTGCGTTCCCGATTTCCAATCCGAAAAACGGAGGCAGCAAAACCATCGAATTCCAGGTTGTTGAAATTTTGCCCGACGGCGTTGTCAGCGGTCAGGTAGCAGAATCCGATCAAATGACTTATGTTATCTCCGGAAAAGGTTATGTCATTGCTGACGGAGAAAAGCTTCCGCTTTGCGTCGAAGATGGCTTCTATATCCCCAAAGGCGTAAAATATGAGATTCATCCTGATGGATGTCAGGCGCTGAGGATTGCTCAGAGCTTTGGACCGGCAAGATTGGCTTCAAGAGACTAATCCCACAATAATAAGGACCTTTATGATCGCGCAAGGAAGCGCAGATCGATAGACAGATGAGATTGGCGCATGAACGTTCAACCCTAAACCCAGGAGAATTTTATGCGCCATAACTTTGACCGATATTATGTATTTTTTAGTAACAACGGATATCAAATAAGATTCAGGAGGTCTTAAAAAATGAGAATAGGTGTATTAGCAATTGTGCTGATCTATGAAATTCTGGTAATTTTCGGGGTAGGCTTTTTTATCTCCAAGAAAAGAAATAAGGAAGAGGAAGGCGGATTTGCACTGGGCGGAAGAAACATGGGCATTTGGGTTCTCGCGTCCACCATCGCACTTACCGTACTGGGCACTGCCCACATCTTAGGTGTTTTTGAAATGTCCTATGGTATGGGAGCAGTTGCTTACTGGTTTAGTCTGGCACACGTTGCATTGATTATCGTCGCATGCTTTGGTACCGGTTTATGGGTAAGAAGAATGGGTGTTACCACCGTGCCGGAAGCTTTAAAGGGAATGTATGGTGCAAAGAACTCTTTGGCAATTTCCTGCGTAATGGCAGGATGTATCTGGGGAATCCTGACTCTGGAAACCCAAGGTGTTGGTATCGTAATTGCGACCATGACCGGCTGGGGCATCGTTCAGGGAGCTATTGTTGGAGGTATTCTCGGTATTTTCTATGTCGTTCTTGCAGGAATGGAAGAGGTCGGTATCGTAAACGTAATCAATGCTGCAGTAATGTACATCGGCTTGATCGTTGCTACCATCTTCATCGCATTGGCGCTTCCCGGAGGGAACTTTGACAGCGTTCAGGCATTTTACGATGCTGATCCCGCGAATCATTTCATGACGAGTATTTTTGGAACCCCCGATCTGTTTATTACATTTGCGATAGCACAGGTCATCGCTGTTGTTTTCTGTCAGGGCATCAGCCAGATGCTGCTTCAGGCATATATGTCTGCCAAGGATGAAAAGACCATCAGAAAATCCGTTTGGCTGGCAGCCCCTTTGAATGGACTCTTTGGAGTTTTTGCCGTCACCATAGGTCTGACAGCAAGGTCTATTCCGGAATATGCAGATTTAGGACCCAAGATGGCAGCAACAACCATGATTGTTGATCTGATCCCGGGCTGGGTTGCTGCGCTGCTGCTGGCTGCTCTGCTGGCTGCAATTCTATCCACCTTTGCAATGACTTCTCTGACTCCTGCAACCATCTTTGCCATCGATATTTACAAAGGCCTTTTCAAGAAAGATGCTTCAGAAGCAGAAGTTACAAGAGTCATTAGAATTATGGTCGTCGTTCTCGGTGCAGTTGCCATTGGCGTAGCAGCTTACCTCCCTCCAATCCTTGCAGCAATCAACTGGCTGTTTGCCTGGATGGTGCCGGTGTTCTGGCTGTTTGTCACAGGGCTGTTCTGGAAGAGAAGCCACGGTGTAGCTACCGCTACACTTGCAATTACCTGGATTGTTAATATGATCTGGACTTTCTCCTCACTGCCCGCAGCAATTGGCGGTCTGGTCGGTTCTCTTCCCAATGGCTACATAACGCTCGCTACATCCCTCGTGGTAATTATCATCGGAAACCTGATCACCAAAGGCGAGCCCGGATATTTCAAGGTTCACGCGTATAAAGAAGTTTAAGCGTTGTTGAAGTAAGGAGGAAAGACAAATGTTCATTAACTTGCTTATTATGAGTGTCGTCGTTATCTTTGCAATGATAGCTGTTGGTCAGGGGATTTATACCATCGCCAGCAAATCTTCCAAGAAATAATCGATACCTGTTGAATGAATGATAAGGAGGAAAGAAACATGGATGCAACAGTTGGCTGGATGCTGGGTGTAATGGGAGTTATGGCTCTCTATGCAGTTTGTGCGGTGGTAGGTTCCGCGAAGAGCAAAAACTAATCCCATAGGTGTAAATATAAGAGCCGGCTGAACTCGAAACAGCCGGCTCTTTCTGTAACCGCGTTTGATATTATTGGTTGTGATAGTTGCAATGGCCGAAATGGTTGCGATAGTTGCAATGGTTATGATGATTAAATCCTGATGGATTCATCACGGAAGTCCTGATAATCAATGCCAAGCTTATTCATTCTTCGATAAAGCGTTCTTCTGTTCATCCCCAGCAGTTCTGCGGTTTTTTTCACATTGCCCCCAGTTTGCTTCAGACCGAGCACGATAAGATCACCGTCTTTCCTGCCGGAAAGGTTCGAGAAATCAGGTGGCATTCCATGGATTCGACTGTCTAAATCAGAGGTGCTTTCCGGTATCAGAAGCTGTTCAGGAAGATGCTCCGGACGGATTTGATCACCATCGGTAATATTGATTGCACGTTCAATGGCATTTTCCAGCTCCCGAATGTTTCCGGGCCAGGAATACTTCCTGAGGATCGGGTAGACCTGGGGTGCAATTGTCATCCTCTTCCCCCATGGGTTGTTCAGTGTCCGTGCAAAATGATCGGCAAGCTCGCAGATATCGTCGCCACGATCCCGCAGCGGCGGTATTTGTATGGTAAGAACGTTGAGTCTGTAATAGAGATCCTGCCGGAAGGATTTGCTGTTCACCGCTTCTATTAAATTCCGGTTGGTAGCGGCGATGATTCGGACATCGATTTTTTTAGTATATTTGGCCCCAATGCGAACCACTTCTTTCGTTTGTATTACACGAAGAAGGGAGGCTTGTACATCGAAAGGCATATCTCCGATTTCATCAAGGAAGATTGTTCCGCCGTCCGCGAGCTCAAATTTGCCCGGATTACCTTCTTTCCCAGCGCCGGTGAAGGCTCCTTTTTCATAACCGAAGAGCTCGCTTTCAACCAACCCCTTAGGCAAGGCCGCACAGTTAATTGCAACAAATGGGCCGTCCTTATAGTGACTGGCATTGTGGATCGCCTGCGCCGCCAGCTCCTTTCCTGTTCCGCTTTCTCCGAGGAGCAGCACATTGGATGAGTTTTTGGCAGCTTTTTCGCAGTTGCTCACCAGAGATCTTACTGCAGAAGAACTGCCCATAATGTTGCTGAAATGATAGGAGGCCTTAAAACCACTTACTTTATTCACCAGTTTATTGATATATTTTGCTTCATCCAGGCGCACCACCGTACCGCGGTCATGCATTTTTCCCTCGCCCACGAAGTTTACACTGATCCGAAATTTTACTGGCGCAGCGTCGGAGCCACGAAAATAGATGTCCGTTTCCTTGTCGATGTATACGGTTTTCAGATCATTGAAATTGCACGATTGATCTGGTTCATCAATGCTGATTATACTGCTTAGCTTCCTGCCGATGGCGTTTTGTCTGCTGATGTGAAGCATGCGCTGAGCATTCCCGTTGATCTGCGTAATTTCGTCTGCTTCATTAAGCAGGATCAAACCGGAGGACACAGCTTCCAGAATACTGTTTCTTTGTGCACTCATGGATTGAATTTCATCATATGCTTTTCTTATTTTCAGTTCTTTATGAATTCCATCCACTGCGCTGAGAACCATTCCAAGGGTATGGGTGTGGATTTCTGTGCTGCTGCCGGTGAGGTTCAGACAGCCGATCAGTGTTCCGGTCTCGTCGAAAATCGGGCCGCTGCTGCAGGAGTAATGTCTGTGGCTGATGACATAATGCTCCCCATTCCAGGTTTGTATCGGTGCTTGTATTGCAAGACAGGTTCCTATGGCATTGGTGCCTGCAACCTTTTCGGAACGATTGGCACCGATGACCAGCAGACTTTCCTTGGCCTGCCGGATGATCTCATCGTCACCGATGAGGTCCAGAACATACCCGTCTTTGTCACTGAGCAGAAGGAAATAGCCTGAACCCGCAACAATAGAATAGAGCCGTTCCATATAGGGGCGAACCGTTTGAATCAGCCTGCTGTTAACTTCCGAAAGAGCGGCAATGTCAGAGGAATTCAGAATAGAGGTTTTCTTCTTAAATGGATCGACCTGGTACTGCCTGGAGCGGAGCCATGATTGAAAAATCACCGGCCGGATGAAGCTGTAATCACATTGGTCATCCTCCTCCACTGTGAAATGCTCCCACGCGTTTTGTAATTTTTCCTGATAGTCTTTCGTGAATTGCATAAAAGCCCCCTGTGTCACATGATGTCAATGTCACATATTGTCCTATGTGACATTTTGACACATATTATATCAGCGGCACTTGCAAAATGCAAATCTTATTTCAGGTTTTCAGGGCAAAAACTCCCTCAAATCGTTAGAAAACAAGGAGGCCGAAAATGACTGCAAGGAAAGTTGCCTTATGAAGCGGTTTTGGCACAGCTTTTGCTCTTTATAATCTCATTAAAATAAGAGAAATAATGGGAGGTTCGAAATGGAAACGAAGTACAGCAAAAAACACTTGTTGAGTCTTTATGAAGTCATGTACAGGATGCGAAGATTTGAAGAAGAAGTTTTTGAATTCTATAAAAAAGGCATGATGCCCGGGCTGGCACATCTGTATCTGGGTCAGGAGGCGGTGGCAACAGGTGTTTGTGCAGCATTGAATGAAGATGATTATATCGGAAGTACCCACAGGGGGCACGGACATCTGGTTGCCAGAGGCGCTGATCTCGGCAGAATGATGGCTGAAATTCTGGGAAAAGAGACCGGATATTCCAAAGGAAAAGGCGGGTCCATGCATATCATGGCAATGGACAAAGGAATCCTTGGTGCAAACGGCATCGTAGGCGGCGAAATTCCGATTGCTACAGGCGCGGCGTACTCCGTGAAATACCGGGGAACGGAACAGGTTGCAGTTTCTTTTTTCGGCGATTCGGCTACCAACGAAGGAACGTTCCATGAGAGCATCAATATGGCAGCCGCCTGGAATCTGCCGATTATTTATGTGATCGAGAATAATCTATATGGCATTTCGGTGGATATCAGAGATGTTACCAATACGGCGAATCTCGCAGACAGGGCGCTGGGATACGGCATTCCGGGTGTTGTTGTAGACGGCATGGACGTCCTGGCAGTTCAAAAGGCTGCAGAAGAAGCGGTGGAAAGAGCAAGGAGCGGCAATGGACCCACCTTGATTGAATGCAAGACATACAGATGGCAGGGGCATCATGTGGGAGATCCTGCGGTATACCGTGAGCGAAAGGATTCCAACGAGAAGGCAAGCTGGATGGAGCGCTGCCCTGTAACCTGCTTTAGAGACAAACTCCTTTCCATAAAGATCACGGAAAAAGAAGTGGCCAAGATAGAGGAATCGGTAGAAGCAGCGGTTCGGGCCGCAGTTCAGTTTGCTGAGGAGAGTCCGTATCCCGATCCGGCTGAGGCATATACCGATCTGTTTTCCGATATGTAATGAAGGAGGTAAATAAAATGAGAGAGATTTTGTATAGAGATGCAATCTGTGAGGCCTTGGATGAAGAAATGGAACGCGATGAGCGCGTGCTTCTTCTGGGAGAAGACGTCGCGTTCATAGGAGGAAATTTTAAGACTTCCGTAGGACTTTTTGAGAAATACGGGGATCTCCGTGTAAAGGACACCCCCATATCCGAAGCAGGATTTGTGGGCATGGGCACCGGAATGGCCCTGACGGGTCTCAGACCGGTCATTGAGCTGATGTTCTCAGATTTTATGCTGGTGGCAGCGGATCAGATCATCAACAATGCGGCGAAGATTACATATATGTCGGGAGGGCAGGTAACGGTACCCATGGTAATCCGCACTCCTATCGGCGCCGGACGTTCCTCGGCTGCGCAGCACTCTCAAAGCATGCAGGCTTTTGCAGCACATTTTCCGGGAATGAAAGTGGTAGTTCCCTCAACGGCTCAAGAGGCAAAGGGTTTGCTGAAGACAGCAATCCGGGACGATAATCCAGTATTATTCTTTGAGCACAAAATGGAATATTCCAATAAATACATGATTGACGATGTGGTGGAACCCATCCCCTTCGGCAAAGCAAATATTGTAAGACAGGGTACCGATGTGACCGTCGTCGCAACCTCGTCTCAGGTTATGAAGTCGGTGAAAGCCGCTGAGATTCTGGAAAAGGACGGTATTTCGGCGGAGGTAATCGATCTACGCACCATCGTTCCTATGGACCGGGAAACCATCATCCAGTCTGTGAAAAAAACGGGAAGACTGCTTGTGGTGGATGAGGCCTATGAGCGCTGTGGTATCGGCGCGGAAATCGGCGCAGATGTAATGGACGATGTATTTTATTATCTGGAGGCCCCCATCGCCAGAATCGGAACACCAAATGTATCGCTTCCATTCAGCCCAGCCCTGGAATTTCCGCTGATTCCTACGGTAGAAAAAACCGTTGATAAAGTCAAAAAGATGATGAAATAGAGGTGTAGAGATGGCTGAAATTATCATTATGCCCAAACTCGGCTTCAACATGTCGGAAGGGAAGCTTGTAACATGGTACAAAAGAGAAGGCGATTCGGTGGTGAAGGGGGAACCTGTATTTGCCATTGAAACCGATAAAACCTCCATTGATATTGAAGCAACCCAGGACGGCGTTATGCGAAAACGGTTCCTCGAGGAGGGAGAATCTGTATCGGTAACGTCTCCCATTGCAATTCT
>JARBUO010000167.1 GCA_029239605.1 Bacillota bacterium
CTTAATCATCAAAGAATGTTCATAATCAATGCTCATTTTATATCTCCTGTTTTCTATTTGTTTTCATTTCTCTTTACCACATTACCACAAATTCGCCGTATGAAACATTTTTAAGGCAGAATTAATGTTCCTTATCCTACCTCAATGAAACGCGCATGCTTTACAAATGTTAATTGAAAAATATTTTGTTTTAATTTTAAACTAATTATAAAGCGAAACCAAATTGCTGTCAACCTATTTATTTTAACGATAAAATGAATAAAACTGTGGCTTGAAATGGCATAAAAAGTATAAATTCCGTTAAAAATGACGCATTATTACTATTATATATGTTATGAGCATATGTAAGTGAGAAAAATCATAACAATAATTTTTATATAACAAATGTTGACAAAGAGAACAAAAAGCATTATGATGAAACAAAATATTAAATTGATAACTAATGTTATGGGCAGCTTTGGGTTGACAAGGATGATCCATTTACGGACTGTCAACCGGTACTTAGGTCGTTTCAGATTGAGATGGAGGATTCTTTTATGAGTTCAAGCAACAACGACGGAGTCAGGATTCCTGCAATCAGCATAAAGGGAATCTGCAAATCATTTGCTTCTAACGTCGTGCTGCGGGGGATAGACCTCGATGTTTATGAGGGAGATGTCGTAGCGCTGATTGGAGGCAATGGGGCGGGAAAGAGCACCCTTATGAAAATTATCATGGGAATTTATCAGCCCGATGGAGGAGAAATTTTAATTTTCGGTAAAAAGGTAAATCTCTCCTCACCTGCCGCGGCACTGGCAAGCGGTATTTATCTGGTTCCCCAGGAGCCGATGCTGTTTCCCAATATGACTGTAGAGGAGAATATCGTTCTGGGATTTCACGAGAAACGCAGCGAACTGCGCCTTCGACTCACCGCACTGGTTGAGAACCTTGGATGGGATCTGAAATTGGACAGAAAAGCGGACAGTTTATCTATTGCAGAGCAGCAATTGGTTGAAATTCTAAGGGGGCTGCTGAGAGACTCCAGAATTTTGATTTTGGATGAGCCCACTTCGGCATTGACTTTTCATGAAATTGAATCGCTGTTTCGTATCGTGACTGATTTACAGAACAACGGAATCAGTATTTTTTACATAACCCATCGCTTAACGGAAGTTTTTGATATTGCCAATCGCGTCGTCATTTTGAGAGATGGTCAGATAACCATGGAAGGCTCAGTCTGCCAATTTGACCAGGAAATGTTGATTCAAGGGCTGCTCCCTCCCAATTATCAGCGGGCTGAGAAAAAGGAGAAGATTTGCAAAGACTTTAGCTGTGCTGATATCAAACCGATTTTTGAAGTCAGAGATTTATGCGGGTATGGCTTTACAGACATTAGCTTTCAGTTATTTCCCGGAGAAATCATGGGTCTTGCTGGAGTTGTCGGAGCAGGACGTACCGAATTTGCAGTGGCTGTTTTCGGAAAAGACATCATTAAAAGCGGATCGGTTTTTTTGGATGGGGAGGATATCACCGGCAGCAAAAGCAATGTAATTCTTGAGAAGGGGCTGACTTACGTCCCTGAAGACAGACATTTGAACGGAATTTATTCGATTATTGACGTTGAGGCCAACATCACTTCCGGCGTTCTGGGACATCTCAATCATTATTTCATAGATAAAAAGAAGGCAAATGCCTTGACTGACAGATATATAGAGAATTTTAGGATTAAGGTTACGGGAAGGGACCAGCTTGTTGCATCGTTATCCGGGGGCAACCAGCAGAAAGTTGTTTTGGCCAAAGCACTTGCCTCCGATCCTAAGGTTGTCATTCTTGATGAACCAACCAGGGGAATTGATGCGGGCGCCCGGGGAGACGTTTACCGCATCATCCACGAACTGAAGGAAGAGGGCGTGGCGGTGCTGCTGATCTCTTCTGATATCGAGGAAATTGTGGAACTTTCAGACCGAGTGGCCACAATGTATCAGGGCCGTATCAACCATACGTTTAAAGGGGACTGCATAACAGTGGATCATTTAATGGCGGCTTCCTTTGGCGTGTATCAAGAGGAGGTAACGGCATGAACAAATTGGCTAAGGCGATGACGGAAACGCGGGAACTTTTTACGATTGCTTTTCTGGTGGTGCTCTTTCTTGGAACAGGTCTTGTAAATCCGAGTTTCCTTTCCATCGATAACATTCTTCTCTGCTTAAACGGAAGTGTTATCTATATCCTTCTGGCCATCGGTGTATCCTTCGTCATCATCGCAGGAGATATCGACGTATCGGTGGGAGCAACCTTGGGTTTGACTGCAGCCGTTTGTGCCAGTATGATCCGCGATGGAAGCTCTCTCTTTACAGCATCCGTTACGGCCCTCACCATCGGAGCTGCCATCGGGCTGGTAAATGGGCTGGGGGTAACAAAACTGCACATTCCTGCCATCATCATGACGCTGGGTGTCAACGGTGTAGTCAGAGGCTCAATTTATGTCTATACAGAGGGAAAATGGGTGGAGAACCTGCCTGCCGTATTTAAGAGCTATGGTCAGATTACATTGGCGGGCTTTGTAAATCTGTTTCTGCTGATCACAGTATTAATCGTTGCAGGAATTCATCTCTACCTTAACAGGGCAAACAAAGGAAAATACTTCGCAGCCATAGGGGATAATGTGGGTGGTGCCACGCTGATCGGTATCCCGGTAGACAGAACCAGAATCATTGCTTTTGTCCTGTGCGGAATCTTTGCAGCTTTGGCAGGTATTGTCTTTGCAAGCAAGGTAGGATTCGTTACCCCCACTGCAGGAAATGGTTATGAAATGAAGGCAATAGCAGCCTGTGTTCTCGGCGGCGTCAGCCTCACGGGCGGGGTGGGTTCGGTGGTCGGTGCCATGTTCGGTGCAGTTATCATGTCGTCCATCAGCAGAATTCTTGTTTTTCTCCAGTTCTCTTCCAATTGGGACAATACGATTACAGGGATTCTTCTGATCATTATCGTAGTAGCGGATGCCTTAATTCAAAAATTCTTCAAGGAAAAAGCGAGACGGGAACGCCTTGCTGCCAGAGATTTGAAAATAGAGACAGTTTTTAAGGAAGCAGGAGGTGAATGCAAATGCGAATGAGCGTGATCAACCAAATTGATTGGAAAAAGTATCTGCTCCGATGGGAAATGGCATTGATTCTGATACTCATACTGGAAATTATCGTATTTGGCTCCCTGAACCAACGGTTCCTGAAAGTACCTGTTCTGCTTGGCAGTATCAATGATTATATCAGCATCTGCATCATCGCATTGTTTGGGACCATTGTAATGATTACCGGAGGAATTGACATTTCCGGCGGTGCCATCGTAGGCCTGACATCAATGGTTCTAGGGCTTCTCTGGCAGGATGCGGGGCTGAATATATGGATTGCCGTAGTTCTATGCTTAATTACCGGGATTCTGTGCGGTGCATTGAACGGCTTTCTCGTGTCCTATGTGGGGGTGCAGGCTATGGTAGTTACCCTCGCAGGCCTGTTCCTATATTCGGGTCTTGCAGTGGTGCTTTCCACCCTGTCGGTGTCCAGTGCCTATGAGGGTATCGGCGGTTTTCCCAAGGAGTTTATACAAATCGCCGGGGGCAGACTCTTTGGCGTAGTCCCCAACCCGTTCCTGATCTTTTTAATTCTGGTTGTCATTGCCTACGTGCTTTTACATAAGAGCCGTTACGGACGGTATGTCTTTCTGGTAGGAGTGAATCCAAATGCAGCAAGCTTTTCCGGAATCAATTACAAGCTGGTAGCAATGTTTACCTATGTTTTATCCGGTCTGTCTGCATCCATTGCAGGAGTGGTTTTGACCAGTTATCTTGGTTCCTGCCGTGCGGATCTGGGAAATGGTTTGACAATGCCTGTTGTTACAGCGGTGGTGCTGGGAGGCACTGCCATTACAGGAGGGCGCGGGAGTATTCTGGGCACTGCATTAGCTGCCATCGTACCATCGTAATCGGTTTGCTTCGCTTTGGGCTTCAAATGTCCGGTGTAAGTACGCAATATCTCGACATCCCTGTAGGGCTTCTTTTAATCGTGGCTGTAGCAGCGCGGGGGATCAGCACCCACGCAAAACGCCGCCCGCCCCTAAGGGCAAAAGAAAAGAAAACCGCTTAACAGAAGCGGCTTTCCATAGCGTTATTAATATTATCGCCCGATAATATCTAATAAGAAAAAATGATAGAGGAGAAAGAATTGAAAGGAGAGATTTAAAATGCGAAGATTTTTATTGGTACTTCTTGCTCTCGTAATGGTCATTTCTATGTTTGGCTGCGGAGGAGCAGCACCGGCTCCCGATGGTGAGGGCGGAGGAGATGCAGCCGATGCTGCTGATATCTCGGTGGCCTTTATCCCCAAACTGACCGGAAACTCATTCTTTGAATCAGCAAATCTCGGTGCGCAGGACATTGCCTCAAAGGTGGGCTTTGAATGTGTATACACCGGAAATCCCGAAGCATCTGTTGCAAATCAGGTACAGGTTATCAATTCCGCAGTACAGCAGGGTTTCAATGCGCTGGCCATATCCTCCGTTACTCCGGATGGGCTGAACAATGCGCTTCAGGCTGCCAAGGATGCAGGCGTGAAAATTGTTTGCTGGGACTCGGACGTACAGAACGACATGCGTTCTCTCCACGTGGCCCAGGGAACGCCGGAGCAACTGGGAGAAATGCTTGTTGAAATGGTGGCAATGCAGCTTCCGGAAGACAAGAAGGACAGTGCAAAGTACGTCTGGCATTATTCTTCGGCAACGGTAACGGACCAGAACTCCTGGCAGGTTGCCGGTGAGAAGTATATAAAGGAAACGTACCCCGGATGGGTAAATCTGGCCCCAGATAACTATTACAGCGATCAGGACGCAGAAAAAGCAGTATCCGTTGGAGAATCCATTTTAAAATCTCACCCGGATATCGACGCTATCATCTGTAACGATTCCACTGCTTTGCCCGGCCAGGCCCAGGCTGCAGAGAATTTAGGCTTATCCGGAAAAGTGATTGTTACCGGTTTCTGCACACCCAACGGAATGAGAGATTTCGTAAAGAACGGCACCGTTCCTGTATTCGGCCTCTGGGATTGTAAAGTGCAGGGAGCAATGGGAGCGTATCTTGCTTACTGGCTCGCAGCAGGGAATACGTTTAAGGTGGGCGACAAGATCGATATTCCTGACATAGGATCAGTTGAAGTTCTCCCCAATACCGTTCTTGATCCAAAGGCTTACACTGCGGATGATTCCGGCGTGGTTCTGCTTCCGGAACGAACCATTTTCACAAAGGAAAATATCGACGATTATAATTTTTAAATACATAAAGATCAGCATAGCTGTGGCTTGATCACCACAGCTATGCTGCTTATTCAGCTTTTATGCAAAAATAGGAGGATATTATGGCAGATAAAGATGGCAATAAAGTTGCAAAAAACTATCGTACTGATGTGGAGTTTGGCAGAACAGGCGGCTTCCATGTAAAAGGTATGGAGGATGTGGATTGGGGGATGAAATCCCGATTGTCAAAGATTTTTCAGCCCGAAAGCGGCAATACCGTAATGCTGGCTTTTGATCACGGATATTTTATGGGTTCTACCGCAGGTCTGGAACGTCTGGATCTTGCAATGCCGCCGCTGATTCCCCATGTTGATGTACTGATGGCTACGAGAGGCGCTCTGAGAAGCTGCATTTCACCCCATTATAATAAGGGGATTGCACTGCGGTGCAGTGCCGGTTCTTCCATGATGGATGACGATCTTTCTCACGAGGTGATCGCCGTGGATATCGACGATGCAATCCGTATGAATGCTTCCTGTATGGCAATCCAGACATTTATCGGTGCTCCGGGAGAAAAATCCAGCATTGAAAATCTCTGCAAGACCATCGACGCCGGAAACCGTTACGGCATCCCAACCCTGGGCGTTGTAGCAGTGGGGAAGAATATGGAGCGGACACCTGCATTTTTTAAGCTCGCTACCAGAATGCTGGCAGAATTCGGCGCGCAAATCATTAAGACATACTACTGTGATGATTTCGAAGAGATTACAGCAGCCTGTCCCGTACCGATCGTCGTTGCCGGAGGGAAGAAGGTAGCCGAAAAGGAAGCGCTGAACATGGCTTATATGAGCATACAGGGAGGCGCAAGGGGACTTGACATGGGACGAAACATCTTCCAGAGTGATTGCCCTGTAGGAATGGCAAAGGCAATCGGTGCAATTGTTCACCAAAAAGCAACTGCCGACGAAGCATTCGATATCTATCGGGAAGAAAAGGGAGAATAATTTCCTTGACAAGCCCGGAAGAATCAAGGTATGATATTAGCTGTTAAGAGGGAGTAGTTTGAAATACAAAGTCAACATACTGGTTTTGGACCTGGCTTTGTAGCCTGTTTTGGTAACGAGACTTTTAGCATGACTGTTGATGCAGTTATGCTGAGAGTCTTTTTTTTATCGAATGGGAAATAATAAGTCCCATTCGATAAAAAAAAGCGTGCCGAGGGAAACCCCCTCAACTATCCTGCCCCTGCCGGGCTTTTCACCCGGTTTGCTTTGTGAAACAGAAAGGATGATAAAATGTACACGAGTTTGATTGCTTATCTATTTGCCGGCGGCGCGGTTGTGCTTGCGGAAATGGGAGACAAGACCCAGCTTCTGGCCATGGCTTTTGCCACAAAATATAAGGCTTCCAAGGTTTTGATCGGCGTCCTGATCGCTACGACACTGAATCATGCCCTTGCAGTTGCCGTCGGAAACTATATTACCCGTTTTGACTCTGCTCAGATTTGGATTCAGGGAATCGCGTCCCTGTCTTTTGTTTTCTTTGGACTTTGGACCATCAGAGGGGACAAGCTTGACGGTGAGGAAAACAAAATCTCGAAATATGGGCCTATCGTCACAGTCTCCATTGCATTCTTTATTGCAGAAATGGGTGACAAAACACAGCTTGCAACCATCGCACTTGCCGCGAAATTTCCTGCAGAGCCTATCTGGGTGCTGCTTGGCACGCTCACCGGCATGATGATTGCAGACGCCATTGG
Source organism: Bacillota bacterium (assembly GCA_029239605.1). Classification (GTDB taxonomy): domain Bacteria; phylum Bacillota; class Clostridia; order Peptostreptococcales; family Anaerovoracaceae; genus Anoxybacterium. The sequence continues at coordinate 7,019 of JARBUO010000167.1, forward strand.
CATCATCATTGGAGTCGTAATGTGCAGAAGGATTCCCGAGCGCACAGTTAAACTGGTTTCTGCAGGCGCCTTCATACTCTTTGGTTTTGTCGGCAGTTATCAGGTTTTAAAGGAGCAGCTCATGATGGATTCCAGAGGAATCTTTGTCTGTCTTTCCCTTTTGCTCATTGCAACCGCCGGCTCCGCGTATTATCTGATCAGAAAGGATCATAATAAACCAGAACAGGAGCCGCATGCCGGAGCATATTGCAAATTGAAAGAAGCCCCTGCCAATGAGACAGGGAAGTTAAAATAAAGGGACAAAAGTAACAATTTGATTTTAAGGTGCCGGTGTTCTAAGCCTTTCTCCTGTTTTAATATAATAGACAGGAGAAAGATAAGGAGAACAGTATAGATGGGGAATCTTGAATTGGTGGCCATCGCATTGGGTTTGTCTATGGATGCCTTTGCAGTTGCGGTAAGTAAGGGCTTGTGCCTGAGAAAAGCCGGGTTTCGTAATTCTTTTATCACAGGATTGTTTTTCGGCGGATTTCAGGCGTTTATGCCGCTGATTGGATATTTTCTCGGAAATCAGTTTGAAGGATATCTTACTTCCGTTGATCATTGGATCATCTTTGCGCTTCTTGCTCTCATCGGCATCAATATGATCCTTGAGTCCAAAAACGAGAAAAAAGAAAAACATGATACATTAAATTTAAAAAATCTGACCATACTGTCTTTAGCCACCAGTATTGATGCTTTGGCAGTTGGAATTACTTTTGCGTTCCTGCATATCGATATTCTTGCAGGCGTTACGGTGATAGGAGTGATCACTTTTATCCTTTCCTTCGCAGGAGTCCGGCTTGGCAGTGCTTTTGGAGCGAAATTCAGATCAAAGGCTGAAGTTGCAGGCGGTATTATTCTGCTGCTGATTGGCACGAAGATTCTGCTGGAGCACCTGGGGATACTGGGTTGGTAGAAAGGGCTCTGCAATTGCATAAGGCAGGAAGCCGCAATTGCAGACAAGCAGCATTGAATGCCCTTTCCAAAGAAGAAGGAGCGGATGAATGAAGGGAAAAAGTATTTATATCATCAGTGCGGTTATCATCGCTCTGCCGTGGATTTTTTTACTGGAAATCCTGCCGATTCCTTATGACCGAATCGGTACGCTGACAGAAATCATTATAGAATGCACCATGTTTACAGCACTGCTTGTTGCTGCAAGCCTTCTCCGAAAAGAACTGAAGCGGCAGAAGCAGCTGAAAAAGGCTGACTCTATAGACGGTACTTCAGAGCAGGGCGGGCGATGGATGAGAGCAATCGGCAGAATTCTCTTTATCCTGACATCTCTAACGATCTTCGTCGTGGGACTGATTCTGCTGCTGATTGGAATCTCTTATTCGTTATAACGTTAGAACAGAATGCGAAGTGTCTGAGACAGATTCTACTGTGTCAGACACTTTTTTTATTGAGAAAATATCAGGATATCATCTTGACTTTTGGCAGGAACGATCTATAATTTAATATAATCGATTATATAAAAACAATTATTGCAAGCAGAAATACTACAGAAAGGACACTGATGAAATATGAAGATAGAAAATATAAATCATGTCGCAGTCATAGGAACCGGTATGATCGGTGCCAGTATGGCAGCGCTGTTTACGGGAAACGGTTATACTACAACGATACTTGCATTCAGTGAACAGGGACTGGAACGGGGCAGCCGCCTTTACGATACCTGTTTCAGTGATTTGATTGATAAGAGCCTTGTAACGAAGGATCAGGCAGACCGATGCAGAAAATTACTTAAGTTCACCTTTGATTACAGCGATATAGCAGATGCAGATATTATCTTTGAATGTGTTGTAGAAAAGATGGATGTTAAATATTGCGTTTATGAGAAGATTAATGAGTATTGCAGGCAGTATCAGGTTCTCGCTTCCACAACTTCCGCTTTGTCTGCAGATGATCTTGCAGAAGGTATGGGTAAAAATAAAGAGAAGCTCGTTGTAGCCCATCCGTATAATCCGCCTCATCTTGTTCCTTTTGTTGAAGTTGTGAAAAGTAAATATACCTCTGATGAAGCTGCAAAGACTGCGTATGATGTACTGGAGTCAGCAGGGCGGAAAGTAATTATCATGCAAAAATGTGCGCCAGGATTTGTTGCCAATCGCCTGCAGCACGCACTCCTTCGGGAAGCGATCCATATTATTGAGGAAGGTCTGGCAGAGCCCAGGGATATAGACAAGGCACTGATGTACAGCTTTATGCCCCGATATACTTCGGTGGGCCTGTTTGAACATCAGGATGCAGCAGGATTGGATTTGGTAAAAAGCATTGAAGATTACCTTCTTCCAACCTTGTGCAATGGATGCGCAGCACCCGATTTTATCAATAAACTGGTTGAGGAGAACAACCTTGGGATGAAGACAGGCAAAGGCGTATATGAATGGTCAAAGGAAGCTCAGGAAGACTTCCGCTGCAGGGCAGCCTCTCCCTACCTGCGCTATTTTAATTGGGATATCCCCAGAGAATAAGATAAGAATCAGAATTTCTCCTTCTTAATTTTAATCATAATAAGAAAGAAGCCCTTATGGGGCTTTTTTCTGCTATACATGCTGTTTTCCTCTTTTGTTCTATCAAAAGAAACACACGGGATATTTTATTATCAATGGGTTTTCATTGTTCATTTATCAACAATTATAGATAATCGATTACGTATTTATGTATTGACTTTACGATAGTATCTTTGCTATGATACAAGTGTAAATTTATAGTTAGGCCCATCGAAAAGCGGCCGTTATACAGAGAAGAGATCGGCAATGCGATTCGAGACGCTATCGCATCGGGCGATCTGAAGCCTGGCGACAGGATTGTTGAAACGCAATGGGCAAAGGATTTAGGCGTATCCCAGTCTCCCGTTCGGGAAGCGATTCGGGAACTGGAAATGATGGGTTTGGTGGAAAATATTCCGTATCAGGGCTGTATCGTCCGCAAGATCACGGAGCGGGATATGAAGGATGCTTATCGCGTGCGTATGCATCTGGAAGTATTGGGGATACAAGGCGCTGTTGAAGGAGCGACGGAAGAGCACCTGAAGGAATTGAATAAAATATTGACGGATATGGAAGCTGCTGCGAAGAAAAAGGCGTTCAATTCGTATACAAAACTCAATGAGCTGTTCCATGAGAAAATCGTGGAAATTTCTCAGAACCAACTATTGCTGCGTTTGTGGAAGCAGAGCCATATTCAGGGGTCAACCTTTTTTGGAACACAGCTTTCACCGCAAACATTGGAAGAACTGGCACTGCGCCATAGAGCATTATATGATGCCATCGCAGCTAAGGATGAAAAGTTAGCACAGGAGGCTGTATTCAAGCACTTCCAGGAGCTGATCGATGAGGTAGATAAAAGTACATTAGTCGACAGAAGCTAACAACAGCACAAAAACAATATAATATGGAAAACAAAGAGCCGATTCGGATTTATTCTGAATCGGTTTTTCTATTGCAACTCGTTTGCGAAATAAACCTGTCTTTATTCAAAAACACCAACTTGACATCAAGAAGATCAGTGCTATAATTAAATAATAAATATAATCGATTATATTAAAACGATCCTATTCTTGGCGAGCTGATGTCGTTTTACCCCTTCAGCCCTTGATTTTAGAAGGCTGCTCATTACAAGCAACGGAAAAACTTCAGCCTGCACTATCGGTAAGGAACGTTTGAACGAAACAATATCAAAGGAGGTGAAGGATGGATACCTTAAAAAGAAAACCCATTGAAAAGAGACCCCTGTACAGGGATGAAATCAGGAATGCCATTAAAAAGGCAATCATGCTGGGTGAACTGAAACCGGGGGACCGGATCATTGAAACCCGATGGGCGAGAGAACTGGGCGTCTCTCAGTCGCCGGTGAGAGAAGCGATTCGGGAGCTGGAGATGATCGGACTGGTGGAAAACATTCCGTATCAAGGCTGCTTTGTAAAAAAAGTAACGAAAAAGGATATGAAGGACTCCTACAAGGTTCGCCAGCATCTTGAGATGCTGGGAGTTCAGGGCGCTGTGGAGCACGTGAATGAAGAACAGATCCAGGAGATTTATTCCATATTAAAGGATATGGAGCATGCAGCGGAAGACAATGACTTTGATCTTTATATTAAAAAGGATGTTCTGTTCCATAAGAAGATCGTTGCAATTTCCAAAAACGATATTTTGCTCCGCTCCTGGGAGCAATGCAACATCCATGATCTGACTTACATCGGGACATGGATTTCCCATCATACATTGGAGCAGTTGTCTGTCCGGCACGAAGGACTGTACGAAGCGATTGCGGCGCGGGATACAGAACGTGCATCCAGAGAGCTGACCAGACATTTTGAGCAGCTCATGGAAGAATTGGATCTGAGAGAAGATTAAGCAAGGAACGTTATGTAAGAAATAGATGCAGTGAATAATCTGCGGCATAGCAGCAGGCTAAGACTTTAAAAAAGCGGGAGGTAAGTTGTGGAAGGACGAATTGGTAAGGGCGAAAAAAGAATTGACGCCTACGACAAAGTAACAGGGAAAGGTTTATTTGCCAGTGATTATGTCAATCAATACCCGGTTTTGGCACACATGAAGGCACTCCGCAGCCCCTACGCCCATGCAAAGATTAAAAAACTTGATCTGAGCAAGGCCAGGGCGCTGGAGGGTGTCATTTATATTATGACGGGAGAGGAACCGGGCATTGATTGGGATCAATATCCCAAGGCATCCATTATTGCTAAGGACGAAGCCCTTTGGGCTGGACAGATGATCGCGCTGGTTTGCGCAGAAACTTTGGAAATCGCAGACAAGGCCATTGAACTCATCGATGTGGAATACGAGAAATTGCCTGCAGTGCTGGATTACTATGCTGCAATCGAACCCAATCCGGCATCAGTGGTTGACCCGGAATATGAAACACGCCCCCTGGGCTTCAGCGACAGACCGGGAGACCGGGCTTCAAACCGCGTATCCCCCAATGTGGTGGGTGCGTTCAAATTACACGCCGGAGATGTTCCCGCCGCCATGGAAAAAGCGGAAGTGATCGTGGAAGGAGAATTCTGGACCGGAAAGAAAACCGCCAGTCCTCTTGAATGTGCCAACGCCATTTGCCGCTATGATTCCGACGGTGGTATCACTTTGGTTTCAAACGGCGCCGGTGTTCATGGCGTTATCAAGCAGGGAATCTGCAGAATCCTGAAAATGAAGGAAAGCCATGTCCGGGTAATTCAGCCCTATATGGGGGGAAGCTTTGGCTCCCGGTTGAATCCCTATGTGGAAATCATCACTGCCTTAATGTGCCTTAGAACCAAGAGAACAGTGTCCTTCCAGTTCAACAGGGAAGAAATGTTTGTAGGAGCACCCTCCAATTGGCCCTGCATCACAAAGGTGAAGCTGGGCGCAATGAAAGACGGAACCCTTATCGCCAATGATTACTATCTGGCGGAAGAAATCGGCGCCTGCCTGAACAATACCTTTTTCAGCGGGCGGCTCTCATCCTCTGGCGTCCTTCCGGTTTACCGGATGCCCAATCTGAGAATGGATACCTGTGCAGTAGCTACCAATACGGTGCCTGCGGCGGAATATCGCGGCCTCGGCTGCCCGGAATCGGAATTCGGAATTGAATGTCTTGTGAATCAGCTTGCAGATGAACTGGGCATGAGTCCTGTGGAACTTCGGTTGAAGAATATCATTGATAAAGGGGAAAGAGACCCCCACGGTGAAGTCATCACCAGCATCGGGCTGAAGAAATGTCTGCAAAGCGTCGCCGATGCAATACAGGTCGATGAGACACCGGAGCAGGATATGGGTGTATGGAAAAAGGGCCGCGGCTGTGCTGTTGGCGGAAAGCAGAACACTCCACTGGGACGTTCTGAAGCAGAAGTCTGGTATAACAGTGACGGCAGCATCCAGCTCTTTGTCAGCTGCGACGAAAACGGCATGGGAGCAACGACTGCTCTGGCGCAGATTGCTGCACACGAATTCGGCGTGCCCGTTTCTGAGGTGAAGGTTACAAAAGGCGACACTGCCATTACACCATATGACAATTATTCTGCGTCCAGCCGAACCACTTACAATACTGGAAATGCGGTGAAACTGGCATGCGAAGATGCCATCAACAAACTGAAAATCGAAGTAGCCAGAGTTTACGGAATCCATCCATCTAAGGTAGAGATCAAAGGAAAGAAGGCAATTCTGGCAGGATCGTACGTTCAGGAGGTTGAAATACCGCCGTTGTTCCAGCCGACGTCCATGTTTACCCAGGGCAATTGGGGACTTCAGAAGGGGACTCCGGTGATTGGGCACGGATTGTTCTGTCCGGCTCCCATTCATCAGTGGGATGAAAATGGTCTGTCCGACCGTGTTTGGAATTGGTTCCAGTATTCTGCAGCGGCAGTGGAAGTCGCAGTAAACGAAGAAACAGGCCAGGTAAAAGTCCTGAAGGTCGCTTCCTCAGCAGATACCGGAAATCCCATCAATCCGAAGCTGGTTGAGGTTCAGATCGAAGGCGGTGTACATATGGCAATCGGCTTTTCCGTCAATGAGGAGCACGTTTTCAATGAGGACGGAAAAATCGCCAACGCAAATTTCAGTGATTACCGTCTTCCGACGATTCTGGATATGCCGACCTGCGAGAATGTTCATGCGTTTATTAATCCTGATCCGCTTCCTGATGGCCCTTACGGTGCAAAGGGAATGGCTGAATCTATTACGATTCCTGTGGGTCCGGCAATCGCTCATGCAATTTACAAGGCAGTAGGCGTTAGAGTGAACGGCTATCCCATGACGGCTGAGCGCATTTTAGCACTGATTAAGGAGAAGAAGGCAAAGGAGGCAGCGGAATAACATGAAAAGAATGGAAATTAATATTACAGTCAACGGCAGAAAGCATGAATTATATGTAAGCCCCGACAGAACGCTGCTGGAGGTTCTCAGGGAAGAGCTGAATCTAACTGGTACAAAAAAGGGCTGTGACGACTCCAACTGCGGTGTCTGCACCGTTTTGTTCGACGGCATGGCGGTCAAAAGCTGTACCATGCTCATCCCTCAGGCCAACGGACATTCCATCACCACCATCGAAGGATTGGAACGGGAAAACAGCCTGCATCCGCTGCAGCAGTCCTTTATTGATCATTTTGCTGTACAGTGCGGCTTTTGTACGCCGGGAATGATCCTCACCGCCAAAGCAATCCTGGATGAAAATCCAGATGCAACGGAAGAGGACATCAGAGAGGGGCTTCATGGGAACGTCTGCCGTTGTGTGGGCTACAAGAAGGTCGTGGAGTCCATTGAAGCGGTACGGGACGGCGAATATTCGGAAAGCTGCGGGGAGGTATAGATCATGCGTTTTGAACAATATTATGAACCCAAAACAACGGAAGAGTGTATCCGCTTGTTGGAAGAATACGGAGCCGATTGTAAAATTCTTGCAGGGGGTACCGATCTGGTTCCCAGACTGAAGAATAAAATTTGGAGACCCCAGGCTGTTATCGGAATCGGCAGTTTGCCTGATATTGATACCATAAAGGTTGATCAAAACGGGCTGGAATTGGGAGCTTGCGCAAAGCTGAGAAAGATATCCATGGATCCATCGCTTGCGAAGGATTATAAAGTCATTATGGAAGCTGCCGGAAATGTTTCCTCCATGCAGATCAGAAACGTTGCAACCATTGGGGGTAATGCCTGCAATGCGTCTCCCAGTGCCGATGCCATTCACGGTCTCATCGCCATGGGTGCAAAGGCGGTGATCGCAGGTCCGGAAGGAGTCCGGGAAGTAGCTGTGGAGGACCTGTTCGCAGGTCCGGGGAAAACTGTACTGACCCGGGGAGAACTCCTGTTGAAATTTAAAGTTGAAGCACCAAAAGCCGGAACCGGAGCAGTTTACAAGAAATTTGCCATTCGTGGTGATACGGATATCTCCATTGTTGGTGTGGGCTGCGGCATTACCCTAAAGGATGACGGCACCATTGAAGCGGTGCGCATATCGCTTTCAGCAGTGGCACCTAAACCCATCCGCGCAGCGGAAGCGGAAAAGCTGCTTCTGGGAAAGAAGCTGACCGACGAACTGCTTGATCTGGCTGCGGAGACAGCAGAAAATAATTGTACACCCATCACTGACCAGCGGGCAACGGCAGCTTACCGCAAAGAAATGGTACGCGTCTGGACACGTCATGCAGTGAAAGAGGCGTACGAAAGAGCCAAATCAGTCTGAGCGACATTGAAAGCAGGCTGAGTGACAATGAATAAGGAACGAAGAGGAGATCGTCAATATGCGAATGTTAACACCAAATGTATACGTTGAAACGGAAATCAGAGGTTGTAATCCAAGTATTGTCCTTACAAAAGAAGGCTCGGTCTTCATCGATACGGCACAATGGATTTCGACTTTACTGGAAATGAAAAAATTTGCCGAAGAGAAAGGGCCGATTAAATATCTGATCAATACGGAAGGGCATATTGACCACATCTTCGGCAATCACTGGTTTGCTGGAGTGGCTCCTGTCATCGGCCATGAAAAACTCAATGACCTTTTCTGGACAGTGGCTGGAGAGCTTGATTGCTATGATTACAGCGTAGATGTTATTCAGCGTCAGGATAAAGATTTTCTGCACTTGATGCCTTCCAGAGAGGATTATATTGTAAACAGGCCCCAGATCACCTTTGGCGATCATATGACGCTGAAACTGGGAGACCATACCTTCGAGCTGTACCACACACCGGGGCATTCCCCGTCTCAAATTTGTGTCTATGTTCCGGAAGAGCGGGTTGCATTTACCGGAGATACTTTGTTTTCCAATTGCCAGACATGGCTGCATTCAGCGGAAATAGACCTATTGCTGGGGACGTTGAGCTTTCTGGAAACACTTGATGTAGACTGGTTCGTGCCAGGTCATGGCCCGGTGGTCGGGAAAGAATTTATCCGTGAGCAGAGAGCATTTATCTATGAGTGGATTGCAGCGGTAGCGAAAGGAATTCAGCAGGGGTGGTCTCTGGAGGAATGTATCCAAAAAATTAATTTTGCAGACCGTTTCCCCGTTGATATCGGTCAGGAAGAGATGATGGAGTACATACAGAGAACCAACGTCGTAAAGTGCTACAACTACCTGATGAATCAACAGAAATAGCGAATTGTATTCTGGCGGCAAACTGAAATGAAAATAAACAGGAGGATTCGGCAGTTCAATAGAAAATATGCCTTCACGGTAACTGCTGGATCTTCCTGAAAATAGAAAAAAGTAGAAAAGCCCCCTGAGAGAATCGGCGGAATTGTATCAAAAACAGAGGGAGCCTGACGGCATCCCTCTCGTTATGAAAACGTGAACCATTCACAATTTTATAGATTGATATTTCGCTTGATTTCCAAGGGGGTCTTTTTTGAAGCAGT
>JARBUO010000168.1 GCA_029239605.1 Bacillota bacterium
GTTGATACAGGGGGGCTTTGGTGCTCTATTGATACCGCAAGGCATGAGCATCTTAATGGCCACATTTTCTCGTGAACAGTTTCCCCGTGCGGTTAGCGCGTTTGGACCGGTTATGAGTCTTTCGTCTGTTATTGGCCCTATTTTAGCCGGTTTTATTATTCAGGCGAATATCGGCGGGCTTGACTGGCGCCCGATGTTCCTTATCAACATCGTTCTTGGTCTGGCTGGTTTTATTGCTGCGGTTAAGTTATTGCCTCATGATCAGCCTAACTCAGATGAAAAACTGGATGGTATCGGTACTGCTCTATTGGGAGTCTCTATGCTTGGCCTGATTTTTGGCTTGAATGAGGGTTCAACGGACGGCTGGACGATTTTACCGATGGTCAGCCTCATAGGAGGTGCTGTAATGCTTATAGCCTTTGCGCTACGCCAGCGGTTCGCTGACAATCCGCTTATTAAACCTTCTCTCTTTAAAAATAAAGGATTTACGTCCGGCCTACTAGTGGGTCTTGGTTTTTTCGCGGCAGTAAATGGCTTGGCTTATGTCATTTCCTTGTTTTTTCAACTGGTCCTTCATCTCACTCCGTATGAAGCTGCGCTGGGGCTCTGCCCAATGGCAATCGGCATCGTAATTTCCTCAATGGTCTGCCGGCCGCTTCTAACCAAGCTGGGACGTAAACTTATCGTCATTGGGCTTTCTGCTACGCTAATTGGCGCTCTCGGCCTCTGGCTCACTGTCTTAATCAAAGGCATGGCAGCTACCGCACTGCTGACAGCTCCGGCTATATTCGTTATCGGCGCAGGTATGGGCGCTTGTTTCAGCAGCATTTATGAGGTGGCCCTCGGGGATATTGAGCATGACGAGGCAGGCAGCGCAAGCGGCTCCTTAAGCGCTGTGCAGCAATTAGCAGCGGCGATTGGTTCTGCCGTTGTAACAACGATTTTCTTTAACCTTCAGAATACGGTGGGAGATGTTGGCGCTATGAAGTCCAGTATTTTGATTGTAGCAGCAATTGTCCTCATTTGCCTTGGGCTTGTCTGGCTTATGCCCCGATCGGCACCTTCAGAAGACTTGCATTGAGGTTTAATCATAAGGATTCAGACAATTTATAAACTACTGGAAAGCAGATGGCAGGTAAATTTGAAAATATCTATTGACTCTCACATTATGGTATACTTTATACTACAAATGAACTCAAAAATACACAATATATGTGAGGATTAAATAAATGCTGAAGATTGGAGATTTTTCAAAGTTATCACGGATTAGCATTCGTATGCTTCGCCATTATGATGAAATGGGCCTGCTCGTGCCTGAAACTGTTGATGAGTATACAGGCTATCGATACTATAGTGAAGCTCAATTACCTCTTGCAAACCGAATCAATAGTCTGAAGGATATGGGATTTAGTTTAGCTGTAATTTCAGAAATTCTTAAAACCTATGATAACGCTCAGGCCTTACAGCAGTTTCTAATGCTAAAGAAAGCTGAAATGAAAGAGCAGGCAGATAGAATCGGTAGACAATTATTGCTTCTTGAAAGCACGATGAATCAACTTAGAAAAGATGAAAATGCTATGACATATGCGGTGGTTTTAAAAGAAATGCGCCAAAGCTATGCAGCAAGCCTTAGAAAAATCATACCTTCACACGATCATTCAGGAATGCTGTGGGAACAGATGACAAGGGAATTAGAGCCTCAAAATGTACAATATGCATACCCTTGCAACGCACTTGCAGTTTTTCATGATGAGGGATACAAAGAAAATAACATTGATCTAGAAATTCAAATATCGGTAGAGGGTAGCTATCAAGACACTGCAAATGTAGTGTTCAAAACATTACCTCCTACCTTAATTGCATCTGCAACCTTTAAAGGAAATTACGACCAGATTGCAGTAGTCAATCAGGCAGTTGCTGACTGGATCAAGGACAATAACTATGAATTGGATAATGGAATGATTATGATCTATCATGTTACGCCAGAAACTGATAAGAATTCGGATAATTGGGTAACGGAAGTTTGCTATCCAGTAAAAAAGAAGTAAAAGACGACCAGAGATGCGGCTGAAATATGAATAGAATTATTAACGATAAGTGTAAAGGAGAGAAGAGAATGGTTGCACCATATATAATTTTTGAGGGGAATTGCAAAGAGGCGTTGGAGTGTTATCAGAGAGTATTCAAAAGTAAAGTCAAAATGTCGCTGCCTTATGGAGACTATATCCCTGACGGAATTGGCACACCACCAGAAAATCTTAATGAATGGATTTTGCATGCCGAAATGGAGATCTGTGGTACAAACTTTTGGTTTGCTGATGATGTACAATCAGTTAACAAGGGTAACATGATAAGGCTTACAACAATAGTAGCTACAGCGAAAGAAGCAAAAGAAATATTTGAACTGTTAAGTGATGGTGGCCATATTACGCTTAAACCAGTTGAAACATTTTATAGTACATTTCATGCAGCAGTAACGGATCAATTAGGGGTTAATTGGAATATTGTTGCAGAAGAATTGCCTAAGCAACCATAATCAGTTTTTCGAATGCGAACAAACTTCACACAAAAACCCCACTTGTTAGAAGGCCAGAATATCCGATGCCCAACTGGCAGCTTTTTTCGAGCTATCCTCTGGATTCTTTCTTGGGTTCACAAAGGCGATTTCACCAAGGAACTCATTTCCCGGAAGTGATTCCTTCAGTTTGGCAAAGCACTTTTCGGCACCGCCTCCTGCGTGGCTGGCAAACAAAGCGATCCGTTTGCGCTGAAGCTTGTATTGACTAATAAAACTCTTTACTGGCGGGGTATATGATCCTGCCCAGACCGGCGTGCCGATTAAAATGGTCTCATATCGGTTCAAATCAATAGGATCGTTTAAGAGCTTCGGTTTCTCACCGAAAATAACGCTCTTTCCGCCCCAGAAAAACTTCAAAAAACCTTCTGCAGGGTACTGCTTGCTCGTCTTTAATTCGATAATATCCACGTTCATTGTTTTGGCAATGGTTTCAGCAATAAATCTCGTGTTGCCGTCAAATGAAAAATATACAACCAAAGTGCTCATTATGATTCTCCTTTCATCAAGATAATACTGATTGTTGTTTCTGACATACTCCAAAGTAGTGACGGTTGTTGGCACCGGAGACATAGTCCTGCACCGCTCCTCCGGGACATAGCCAGCCGCAGAACAGACGGCTGCCGATGATTGAAAACAGCAGGAGCAGCCCGAAAACCATTGCACTTCCATCTAGTATGCCCTTTGACGCAGACAAAACGATCACCATAGGGGAGAAAAAGAAAAATGTTATGGGGAACATCAGTGCAGAAAAAGCTAATATTCCTTTACGAATCCTTTGTCTCATCCCAAATCAACTTCTTTCTCTGAAATTATTTCCTTGGCCATAACAGCCCAATCTCTCATTGCAGAATAGATATAAACACCGCAGAGTGCAGTAAGCTGGCTGTAGGTGCAGTCCGTGCCCTGGACTTTAAGCGCTTCAAAACGCTCCATATAACCGTTCATGTCCTTGACCAGCTTTTCGTTTCTCCTGATAAAATCGTCCAGATGACCGAGCAGTACCTCCGGTTCAGTATTACCACCGAAGGAAACCTTTAGAAGGATTTCATATCTGAGTTTTTCAATCTCAGGTTCCTCGCGCAGCCAATCCGAAAGCTCTTTCCTGCCTGCGTCAGTTATGCTGTATACGATCTGCCCGCGACCGTTTCCAGTTCCCGTATTGTCGGAACTTACGGCAAGCCCTTCGGAAACCAGTTTCTTAAGGGAAGGGTATATCTGACCGTAACTCTCCTGCCAGAAATGGCTGTATTCATTTTCAATCCATTTTTTAATTGTGTAGCCGGTAAGCGGCATCCGCGCCAGCATTCCCAGTATGACATATTTTGATTTTCCTGTGTTTTCTTTCATGCGTGCACATCCCTTTTATGACTAATATATCACCATAATATATCATTTAGATATATTGGTCAAGGCGAAATGTTTGTTAGAGCAATTTTAGTAAAAAGCAAAAAAAATCATGCAAGAGGGTATGCGCTCATACATGATTTTTGTTTTATCTGTGATAGAATTAGCCAAAATGCTGATTTTTGAATCATCGTTATTCCGAAACCAATGCAGCCCTCTTTGAATTATAAAATTTCTTTGACTTTTGAAAGATCACCATTACACAGAGCTTCAAGGTTATCAAATATTTTGCGAGGGGACCAATCCCACCATTTTATGGCAAGAAGATAATTTATAAGTTCGTCATCAAATCTTTTCTTAAGCGTTCTACAAGGATTACCTCCTGCAATACAGTAAGGGGGAACATCCTTTACTACAACGGAATTAGCAGCAACAATCGCACCGTCTCCAATATGCACACCGGGCATTACAGTAACATTCTGACCGATCCATACGTCATTTCCGATTACAGTGTCCCCTTTGAAAGGTAAATCAGACAATGTGGGAGACGATTTTTCCCATCCATGTCCCATGATATTAAAGGGATATGTGGTGACGCTGCACATTCTGTGGTTAGCACCGTTCATTACAAATTCAACGCCTTTCGCTATGGCGCAAAATTTTCCGATAATAAGCTTATCTCCAATAAACTCATAATGGTGCGTGACATGCTCTTCAAACCGTTCGGCACCGTTGATATCGTCATAGTAGGTGTAGGCACCAACAATAATGTTAGGGCGTGTGATAACATTTTTTATATAGCATACACTTTTAATTTCCTCGTTGGGGTAAATTGCATCAGGGTTTGGTCCATATTGCATGTATCGTTCCTCCTCTGCTTTATTGTGGAGCAATTCTCATTTATCTATTTTATGATACCATGGTTATCCGGCAAATGGGACCCGAGCACAGTTGTCCAGGATGATTGCGGGAGATTTGCGGATTTTTTCAGGTGCGCTTGTGTGCGGTGATAATGGTGAAACTGCGGGCATTTACTGTAATTTCGCAGTGGTCCGCAGCAATGTACCAGTTCTTGCCCTTTCGGGTAATGGCGGCATTGGGAGCCTTGATCTTTTCGCGGCACCAATCAACTACATTATCTGTGTTCAGACTCAGGTTTTTTCGGATGCGTTCCACGCCCAAATCCGTGGTTTGCAGCTGATCTAAGTTTGCCAGCAACTCTGGGGTGCAGTCATTCTCTGCTGAATTCTGTGGTGCTGCAGAGGGGGCCATTTCTTCCAGAGCCTCTGCAATCAGTTCTTTCGATAGATACATTGCTTTCAATCGGTTGCGCAGCAGGGTATGCTGCGCTTTGCCCTCCGGGAATTTCTCCTGTGCTTTTTCACACTTATGAATGATAGAATTAATCGCACGAAGGGCCTCGGATAAATCCTCTCCAGTGTAATTTTTCATAGCTTTTACCTCAACTTATTATCAATCAATTTTATCACAGGGCGTGCGCTAAAGAAAAGAGCCTATTAATAAACTGTGTTTAACCGAGTAACTGACGCTTGCGAGGTCATGTGAACGTAAGATTCAATGTCACCCAAATGGTTGTATACCAACTGTTCCTCCACACCCGGCGGCGCATATACCATATAAATAACACGAGTGGTATGCTTGGTAATGGCTGTCCGCAAGTCCGGTCCCCGAAGAATACTTGAAAGAATGCCATTCTGATCTGCGATCATGAAATCTTTCGGTATGGTTTCTACAGATTTCCCACTCATAGTAGTATAGCCTTCTTTACCGGTTGAGATGCGCAGGCTGATGGGGAGCTGTATTTGATCCAGATCATGACCGGCTGTCAGAATCATGTTCTTTAACTCCGCCATAAACATCGCTTCAACCGCCGGTAGCCCGGTTGGAATGGGTTTTCCCTTTATGACAGATTCGAGCTGTGACAGCACATGGTAGGTGTATCCAAATTTCTTGTAGTAGGCGATATAGGCATCCATTGGCCTCTGTGCTTTCAGATCATTACGGGATGACTGCGCATACTTTGCTCTTATTGTATCTTCAAGTTCATCCCGGACAACCTTGAGTGTATTGCAGTCAGCATTATTTTTCACATTTTCTATAATCAGAAGACCAATAGAGCATTTGGCTGCACCGCCTGCTTCATTTTTGAATATATTCATTGTTCTTTTCCTTTCCCTTTCTTGTTCTATCCTCTAAATTGAAGATATTTTTGTTATCACTGGTACCATACTGGTTCGTCGCTGCCCTCCAAAACACATTGCATAGACTTGGACCCGACAGTATAATAATAATCGTAATGCTGATTCATAAGAAGAGCCGATTTGGCGCGGATTTAAGAGAGCCAGTGGGGGAAGCAGGATTACATCATGCTCAACCCTCTGATTAAAATAGAGGCCTGCAAATTTGACAAGTGTCCCGTACTGCTTGTACATCCTCAGAGGGACAACTGGACAGGTCTCTCACTGAGCCAATTGTTTTTTAATGAGCTGCGCTGCGAAAAAGAACTAAAGCTGCTAGACTGCTTATCGCATAGCCGAATCATCTCTGATTCGTTTATGGTTTCATTCCTTCAAAACACCAAATTTTTATATTGTCCCCATCTATCATATTAAGAGAAAGAAAATGTGTGAATGGAGGTATTGAATAGTTTATTTACACGAACTAACGTTACGTTAGATTGGTATTTCTTATGCCAGGCCTGGTATGGCAACACTTTTTCGTACAAAAATCATAGTTTCGATGCCTTAAATTCCTTAGGGCTAAGATAGCCTAAGGAGCTATGGATACGAAAATT
>JARBUO010000169.1 GCA_029239605.1 Bacillota bacterium
AACTCTGCCCTGATGCTAGTCTGTGCCCGCTTACGCCATGTTACTGGAACCCAATGGGGCGTAAAGCGGTATATGAATATGAAACACCTTGAAAGCTGCTGCACAGAAGAATCCGAATCAGAAAACAGGGCTGGCTAATAGCTGGCAACTAGGCGGCAAAATCAATTTTGCGCAAAAAACTTGACGGTACCTTTTTATATTTTAAGGATAATTCCCCGAACCCTTTCCGTCAGCGGTTCAAGTTAGCCTTTGACACAATAAAAAAATCATCTCCGATTGGAGATGACTTTTTTATGGAGCTCCCGAGCGGACTTGAACCGCTGACCTGCGCGTTACGAATGCGCTGCTCTACCGACTGAGCCACGGAAGCATATTTAGTTTTTATTAATGACACTTAAAAATATTACCACTAACAAGTTGTGTTGTCAATGGATACGACCACTTAAATTACATAAGAAATTGACTGTTAATTGAAAAAACAATTCAACTTCAAGAGGGCCAGAATATGAAAATCAGGCTTACAATCTGGAGCGTTGATCGTTGAAATAGCAGAAGGGGGCAGATATTTCTATATAGAAAGATCTGCCCCCTTTGATCTATTACCGTTTGATTCGTTCAGTATCTTGTTAGACCACGGTCAGATCACGACCTGGCGATGTAGCGTCGGCTATTCCACCAGATAAGTTTTGCTGAGGCTGGTGCTGACATTACCGGCTTCGTCTATGGACTTTACCTTGAAGGTATACTCCTTGTCTTCCTCAAGACCGCTGATATTGATACTGTTCACGTCTCCATTCACAGTTTTCACAAGTTCGCCGTCTTTATAAATTTTGTAGGATGCAATGCTGTTATCATCCTCAGCATCCGGCCAGATCAACGTTACAAGCCCAGACGAGGAACGGCTTACGGTTAGGGCCGCATCTTTGGACCAGGCCGGTGCTTCCGTATCGTCATCCGACTCAGGAAGCGTTACCGTCACGGAGGGGCCATCATTGCTCCAGTTTCCGGCAGCATCTTTCGCTTCCACGGTAAAGGTATATTCCTCATCAGCTTCCAAACCGGTTATGGTGACCGATCTTCCGGTTACATTCTTGACTTTGTCGGTGCCATCCAATTCATAGAGAACCTTGTAACCCACTACCTTCACATCGTCCTTGGCACCGGACCATTCCAGTTCCACACTGGTAGCCTTTATCGCCGTCGCAGTAACACTGCTGCTGCTCCATTCCGGAGCCGTTTCATCCTGTAAATCCTCTTCGGTATCGTCTGTATCTTCATTGATTTCATCAAGAAGTTTCTCAATGATGGCTGCCATCTGAGCTCTGCTCAAAAAGGAATAGGGATTAAAAGCGCCGTTTGGATATCCGCTGATATAACCTTCCTCAAAAAGAGCCAGCAGATAACCATAATCCTCATCGCTGATCAGACCTCTGTCTGTAAAGGGATTGCCTGTAAAATCAGTTACCGGTTCCAGATCCAGCGCTTTTGCCAGTGCAACGCAGGCAGTAAGTCTGTCTACCTGAACCTGTGAATGGAACCGATTGATATTAAAGTAATGCTTGTAGAGGCCTTTTGCCACGGATTTCTTTGCCCAGCCCGGGATATCCGAATCGCTTCCTCCGCTCCAATTTACAAGTCCCTCAAAATCAGTGTCTTCCCCATCTCCGTCCTTCAGCTGAAGCAACCGGTCGATAATAACAGCCAGCTCTGCCTGGGTAAGTGCTTTGTCGGGTTGAAAAGTACCATCAGCATATCCGCCGAAAATTCCGAGATTCTGCACTTTCTCCACAGATTTTTTCCCCCAATGGGTCCTCATGTCCTTGAACTCTTTGTTCACTTTCTGACTCTTCTGCTCTCCCCAATTTCCATTGCTCCAATTGCTGTCGCTCCAGTTATTACCTGGCCGGCTGCTGTTGCCGTTACCGCCATTGCCGTTTCCCTGTCCTGCAAAGACAGTTCCGGTAAAAGCTGAAAGAATCAGCATAGAGCTAACAAAAATAGATACTACTTTTTTCATGTATTCATACCTCCCTTTCGCTCCCGGTCAGTGCTGAAAACCGATCAGACAAAACCATTCAGCCTGTCTTACGGTACTCGCGAACCAACCGGAACGGGATTCATTCCCGCATTAAATAGATTCTCGGAAAGATTAATTCATTTAGGGGTAGGAACGTAATAAAAAAAATATTATCGAATTACTTCATAAGTGCAGCCATCAAAACTCAGGTCAAAGCAGCAGATACTTTTGTAGAGACAGAATCTGCATGCCGTTTCGTCCTTTACCTTTTTCGGACGGATGTCAATGGAACCGCTGGATAAGTTGCTGCAAAGTTCCTCCACTTTATGATTTACCGCGCTCAGGAGTTCTTCAAACTCCTCTTCCTTCAGAAGCTTCCTTTCTGTGGTTCCGGTGTAGGCCCCTTCCTTGGTCTTTTTAATGGGCAAGATTTCCGAATACCCGGAAAATTCTCCTGCGATACTTTCGATTATGTTGCGATCATCAAGGACCACACCGTCCAGCTTAAAGCTCTTCCGCCGCTCTGCCTTCACTTTCTCCGTATAGTCATTACCTGCAGCATCAGTTACATCGATCATAGGCTCCGCAATTTCAAAATAGAAGACCCCGGCCGGCTTATGTGATACCGCTTTTGTGCCTAGAACGGCCTTTAGGTAGAGCATGAGCTGGAGTCTCCAGCCTGCTCTGGCTTCCTCTGTGTCAAACCGCTCTTTACCCGATTTATAATCGATGATTTTAACATAGCGTTCTGCATCGCCGATTTCACCAGATGTCCCTGCAAGGACATCAACCCGGTCGATCTTTCCTTCTATGTAAACCGTCTCCTGACCCACCTTGACTTCGATGGCGGAAAACTGTTTTCCAACGGCCCTCCCGAACTCACTCTCAAAGAACACCTGACGGATCTTTCCCGTCTGGATATGTTCCACCAAAGCCCAGGCCGCATCTCCACAGACCCGCTTCATCCGCATGCTCCGGTACCGTTCCTCTTCGCCCTGAGTTAGTACCCCTTCCCGGTAGCTTTGTGCAGCTTCCTCCACAAACCCATCGATCATCTCCTGACACGCTTCCCGCGTGACTTTCATCCACGGGGATGCCGGATCCGTCACCTCCATCCCGGGTACCGAAAGGGTCTGTGACAGCATCATAAAGCATTGGTGATAAACATCCCCGATTTCTCTTCCCGCAATCTCAAAGATTCTACGCTCGTCCGGGTGAAGCCCATAATTAATGAAATGTGAAAAAGGGCATCTGGAGAACCGTTCTAAACGGGAGGGACTCAGTGACAATGGCAGTGAGCTGTCCCGGTTATAAAGCCGCCGGATTAAGTCCTTCTGAATTTTATTCTGGTGATTGGTGAACAGGAGTCCTTCTCTGGCCGGGCGCAGCAGTCTTTCCGAATTCGCCTCGTACCATTCATAGGCTTCCTTCCACTCTTCCCGAAGTTCCTTTCCCTCCATTGCGTCACGGAAGGACGCGGTCATATGCCGAAGCGCACTCTGAGGTGCCTCCATTAGCTGCATCGGCTCTTCCTGATTTAAAATATCCTTTGTAATTCGAACATCGGGAAAAATCCTTCGGATCTTATCAAAAAGAATTGACGGCTTGCTTTCTTTCCCTTCCAGATCCGAAGCAGAATAGCCTACCCATAGGTATCGCAAAGGTCTCGCGAAGGTTTTATAGATCGCAAGCTTTTCCTCCTTCGCTCTCAGATCGTCAATCTTGCAGATTTCGATCCCCCTTTTGTACAGAGCGGTTTTCTCATCCTCATTCAGGAGACTTTCCGATCCTGCTGCAGCAGGAAGGAGTCCGTCATTAGCACCAAGTATAATGAGTGCTTTGATGTTTCCCGCTCTTGTCCGCTGCATGGTTCCCACCATAATTTGATCAATGGTGGGCGGCAAAAGTCCTATTTCGATGGCTCCGAAGCCTGATTTCAGAATCAGACCATATTCTTCAGCTGCCAGAGATTCCTCCCCAATAAGTTCCACCAACTGATCCAGTATTTGTATGATCACATTCCAGATCTGAGAAGCCTCCTCAGCATATTCGAACTGATTTGCTTCCGTCAGATCGTCTATTAACGATTCTATTTTTTCCGGCATGCGTGCAGTTTTGGTTAAAAATTCATAAACTGCAAGGGTTCTCTCCCGAACCGTTTGCTTTTGACGAAACTCCGTCTCGAATCCCGATATGAAACCACAGATTCTTTCTCTGATTTCATTTAGCTTTGTAAGCGCCTCTTCTCCCTCGGTTTTTACACCATAGGTAAATTCCGTTTTCCAACGGTTCCCCTTGATTCGGTATTTGATTGCGTAGTTCTCCAGCTCTTCGCACTCTTCTGGGGAGACATCGGTGAAATTGGTTTTCAGCATGCGAAAAACATCTTCATAAAGCCAGCCATTGACGGTGATATCCACAAGGGAAGTGATAAACTCAATGGAGGGATGATGAAGGATATCCCTCTTCTTGTCAAGGAATGCTGCAATTCCATAATCTGCGAAGACTCGCTTGATCACAGAAGCTCTGGTCTCCATATCATTGCAAATTACAAGGATGTCCCGGTATCGGAATCCCTCCTCCCTGACCAGATGCTGAATCTTCGCAGCAGCAGTCTCCGCTTCTGCATAAAAGTTAGCAGCCTGACAGAGGGTTATTGCCGCTCCTGCGGCCGATTGACGGTAAGGCTGAGAATAAAGCTCCTGCTCTAGATGAGCCAGAGGAATGCGCTTCTCTCCCTTTTGATCTCCCAAAGGGATTCGATATTGTTCATCGATGACTTCTTCTTCATATGGAATCCCGCTGGTTGCGGCAAGATCCCGCAGCCTTTCCATCATGCCCCGGGTCAGATCAAATAAATCACTGTCTCTCCCCTCCGGCGGCTGGGCGCAGCCCTTGGGTCCCCGGGAGCAATCTGCGGTCAAAACAGCACTAACCTCTGAGGACGTCAGCATGAGCTGTTCAACGATATTCAACAGTTTAGGAGTCAGATAATCAAAGCCGCTGATCCAGAAAACGGATTCCTTCACAAGATCGGAACTCTGTATTTTGGAGATGAACAGATTGAGGTAGTCTTCTGTATCAAGATACTTGTCTGCAATCAATTCTTCGTATTTTTCATAGATAATATGGATGTCCCTGAGCTTCCGCTGCAGGATCGTTCCATCCTCTGTGTCAGAAAGGATCTTCAAAAGATCTGCTGGAGATGCGTTGAACTGCTTCATTTCTGAGATAAGGTTATTCGTCATCTCAATGAAGGAGGTCTTCTGATCCATGCCTCGAAACGCCTGGAGCTGATGATTTTCCTCTGTCAGGATCTTCGTCAGCAACATATGCCTTCCATATTTATCAACAGGAATCCTGGCACTCCCCCCCACTTCAGAAAGCACTTTAAATCCTAGCCTGGATGGGCTTAAAATCTCTAAATCCATCAGTCCGTCCACACCAAGATAGGCAAAAGCATTCCGCTCTGCCTGCAAAGTAAACTGATCCGGAACAAGAAGCAGGACTTTCTTTTTGCCCTGCTCCAGGTCTGTTTCGATTCGATCAAAAAGGAACCGATCCTTGTCCAGATTTTCTCTTCCGTAATAGATATGAAGCATTTGATTTCCTTTCTTCATGGGATTTCGCTTAACGTTATGACTATCAAGAGATTGAGGCCTGGGGTTTCATCCATATCGGATTCGCTCAATCCCACGCCGCCAGCGATATTATATCATACGTGCAAACCGCTGCTCCGGTTTGTTTCATACCGATACAATAAATACATCCGGGAGCAAAATCTCCGATTTTGTTTCCGATTTCGTATTTATTATACCAGTTTTCAGTTGCAGGTTCAAATGCTGCCATGTTTAAGAAGCAATTGAGGTTTAGAAGCAGAGGGGCCGCTGCTTATGGAGCAAACCAAGAAATCATACATATTATGGGAAAAAGCATCTCCTTTAAAACTCGTTGATACTGAAATTGATAGATGCTTTATTGTAACATTAAAAAAGGAGAATCCTTATGATTGATATAGCACTTCAGATTGAGCGCATTAGTACCGGCTCAGTCCTGGTTGGAGAAAATGTTCTGTTTGAAACGACAGTCTATTCTGCCGGAAATATCCGCTACGATGGGACCACTGGCGTTATTACCTTAAATGAGACAGGAAGGTATGTGATTCACTGGTGGGTAGCAACACAATCGTCAAAATCCACAATCGGGGCAGTATTTGCTCTGTCTTCTTCCCAGGGAGATTTTCTGGAGGCAGCCTCTCCCGCAAAAACAAGTGAAGTAACAGGGATCGGAATCATAGAAGCAGTACAATTACCTGTCACAGTATCCTTAGTAAATGCAAGCAACGCAACGATATTTTATGCAACACCAACGCCTTTATCAGCTACACTAGTTTTATTAAAAGATGAAGGTTCGATTGGAGAAACAGGCCCAACGGGAGACACTGGCCCGACAGGTCCGGCTGGAGCCGTTGGCGATACAGGACCCATCGGTCCGACAGGCGCTACCGGTGACACTGGCCCAGCGGGTGACACTGGTCCCACGGGAGATACTGGCCCAGCAGGAGACACTGGCCCGACAGGTCCGGCTGGAGCCGTCGGCGATACAGGCCCCATCGGTCCGACAGGCGCTACCGGTGACACTGGCCTAGCGGGGGACACAGGTCCCACGGGAGATACTGGCCCAGCAGGAGACACAGGCCCGACCGGTCCGG
>JARBUO010000170.1 GCA_029239605.1 Bacillota bacterium
CCTTGCAGACGAGACTTACTGCAGAAGAACGCAGATTGTGGAACAAATTTACTGCGATGGAGTCGGCAATCAATTCGTTAAATACGCAAGGTTCCATTATCTCACAGTTTTCCACAAGTTCGAACTCCTAACGGGGAATGAGGTGAACATGAATGCAACAGGCAAATTTATATCAGCAATATAAGACACAGTCCTTAGAAACACTTACAAAAGGTGAAATCGTAGTTAAACTCTTCGAAGAAGCTTCCAAGCAAATCAGTATGGGTATTTTCTTCTCAAAGGGGAACGCGGCAAAAGCTTACAATAGTATTGCAAAAGCCCAGAAAATTATCCAGACACTGGATTTTTCACTGGACCATAAATATGCGATTTCCATTGAACTGAATGAATTATACCTCTTTATCCATCAGAAGCTTGGCGAAGCCAATGCAAACAAAGACGTCAAGCTGATGCAGGAAATTCTGTCCCTGGTAGATGATCTTAAGGTCACATTCCGTCAGGCAGAAAAATTAGCAAGAGTGCAGAAATGAGCAGAGAATACTACCAACAGAAAAAGGTGCTGCTGCAGCAATGCCTTCGCTTCGGTGAGGAAATCGCCAGCAGCCTTGAAGAATGGGAATCCATATCAGCCATTCTCACAGAACGAGAAGCGCTTATTGCGCAGCTTAACGAACTGGAACAGAATACAAAGGAAGAGATAAAAGCAGCCCTCACACATGCGATGAAGGAGGAGCTTGATCAGACCATCAAACTCATTCTTGAGTTTGACCAAAATACCATAAGCCTGATGCGCAAAGAGCAGGAAAATATCATCACTTCCCTGAAGACGAATATTCAGGAGCAGAAAACAATCCAGTATGGTGCTTCAACCCAGCCGTCCAGCGGCAGGCTCATGAATTATGGACTATAAAAATCAACCTCCTGACGCGATGTCAGGAGGTTTTTATTCATCTGAACTTCAAGTATTAAAAATGATTCTTTCCTTTTCGATTGAACCCCAGTATATCAGACAGTTTGTATTTTCCCAGCTTCGCCTGGAGCAGTTCATCCTCTTCAAATTCTTTCTCCGGCTTTGGCATTCTGATAACTGCGGATTCCAACGCCAATTGGATCATTTCTTCCATACTTCCCCGGTAGATGCTGACACAGCCCGAATAAAGCCGATAGTCCAAATAATCCTCGGTCTCACAAAGCTGCAGCAGTTTTTCAAGTGCAGTCTCCGCTTCTTCCAGCTTTGTCTCCGTGAAAAGAATGGCAAAAGAGGAATCATTGCATCTTCCAATGAGATCTGTTTTCCGGATATTACCGCAGAGGATCTCTGAAACATAGGAAACGCAAGCATCCAGTTGGTTGATATCCTGCTGTTCCGCAAGTTCGGAAATCGGTTCAATTCTAACTACAGCAAGGGTTAAGGGATTGCCGTAACGCTGACTTCTCAGCATTTCACGCTCTGCCTGTTCCACGAAGCCGCTGAGGCTATAAATTCCAGTCAGAAGATCAATCTTCGTGATGGCTTTCATAAGGACTTCTTCCCTGTCCATCTTCGGTAAGGCCTGGGCCAGATATTTAAATTTAAGTATTGTCGGTTTTAGATCGGTATAACCAAGGCAGACCCGCCAGCTGCTGCCGTCAAATGCCACATATTTTTGCGTATTTTCCTCGCAAATCTGGCCTGTAGAGATCTGCATCTCCGTTAATCCGACAGAAAACTGGTATATAGTCGGGTAAATCACACCAGCGTAATCACAATTGGTGTACTTCCGAAAATATGTAATCTTATAATTCCCCAGCTTATAGACTTGGGAAACCGCTTTTTTCCAGTCAAGGAAGTCTTCTTTGGGAATATTCTCAATGTCAATACGGGTCAGCTTCTGATAGGCATTTTCCCATCTCTCATTCACCGTTTCGCAGAAAAATTCATCCAGTACCCTTGCGGCTGCTTCTTCTTCCTTTTTCGCTTCCCAGGCCGGGTCAGGCTGACTCTTTTCCGGTTGTTTTTCCTTATTTAAAATCGTTGAAGCAAAGGGCTTTCCTCCGTGGTACCGCATCCATTCGGCATGATATTCCTGTCGCTTTCTGCTGTCTCCTACCACACCGTAAGCAACATTGATATCCTTCATTCGCTCGGATGCTACTGGACTTTTGTTGATATCCGGATGGTATATTTTGGACAAACAGCGATAAGCCGCATCAATAATATCCTGGCCGGCATCATGATGTACCTGCAGAGTTTTATAAAAGTCGATATGCTTATTCATTTCACTTCCTTATACTATTCCGACAGTATTAAACAATTTCAACAACGGTTATATTTAATGACTGGTAATCTGCCAGATCCATCTCATATGGCTCTACATCTTCGCCGTTTTTCATAAAAATTCTGATTCTGGGACGCATGCAGAGGTCTTCGTAGTTTTCGACTACAATTCCTGTGAGTCCATTGCTAAGCCTGACGCAGGTTCCTATTGGGTACGGTGCAATTTTCTTCACAAAAACCTCTACCACCTTCGGGTCAAATTGACTCATAGTGGATGCCATAATATACTCCATCGCATCGGAAGGCAGTAAGGCTTTTCGATAGGGGCGGTCGGAAGTGAGGGCATCGTAAACATCCGCCACAGCAATAATCCTGCCGTACCATGAGATTCTATCGCCCTTCAGATTGTTGGGATATCCGCCGCCCTCATATTTTTCATGATGATCCAATATTCCCACATAAGAAGAATTTGAGACCCCATACCCTTTTTTAATATGATTGCAGCCTAATAACGAGTGCGTTTTAATTTCTTCAAATTCCGCTGGATTTAACTTTCCTGCTTTATTCAGGATATCTTTATTGATAAAGACCTTACCAATATCATGAAGAAGTGCAGCAAAACCAAGATTGCACAGCTCATCACGATCCATATCCATAGCGACGCCAAGCACGATGCTAAGCACAGCTACATTAACCGAATGATAATAGGTATAGTCATCAAAGACTTTCATATCGATCATATTTACCATGAGATGCTTATTGGCAAATATTTGATCTACAATATTTTCAATTTGCATTTTTGCAGATTTAATATCTGTTTTGGCCTCAGGACTTCCCTTTTCGCAATGAATAAAGATATCTTTTATCCCTTTAACAGTTTGGGCTCTTACGCTGTCATTGATAATGTTAATAATCTGAATGTCCTTGGAAATATCATCTTCAATATAAACACCGTTGTATTGAAGACGCTCGATGGCCTTAACGTACTCACGGCTCAAAACTGTGCCCCTCGTCAGCATAAGGTCTCCGTAGTTATTATACAGGTTGTCACCAAGGACCATGCCTTCCCGCAAGCAATATGTAGGTACAAATCTCATACTGTAAGGCTCCTTGTATTAACCTCATCGTTCAACCTAGTCATCAACATATACAAATATCCTCCAAAGAAAAATATGTCAGGAACACTGAAGAACAGCCAATGGAACCATTATAGCATCATTTTTTCAGAAATGCCATTCTGAATTTGTCCTGCCATCGTATTTTCATCAAATTTCGAGTCTGTATAAAATCCCCCGATAGAAATGCCGCTCTCATATTCAGTCCCATGAAAATCCGAGCCTGCAGTGACAATCAGCTCATATTTTTCTGCAAGACAAACCAGTCGTTTTGTATCTTCTGGCGTGTGGCTGCTATAATAGCATTCCATCCCAAGAAGTCCTAAGCGCTTTAATTTTGCCAACTGCTCATCCAGTCTATCCCAGAAGTTTTCCTCTTCGCTTTTTAATAGTCGTGCGATTTTCATAGGATGAGCCAGGACAGGGACACCCCCTGCTCCCCGGATCAGGCCAATGGCCTTTTCTGCTGAAACTTTTTCTCGATGAACACGGCGTACAGCTTCCGATCTCATAAATTTCCCCTCTGCATATGCTTCTCCATAAGAAGAGACATAACCTTTTCTCAGAAGGGCCAGCGCGAAGGTTGGCTTTCCGATATAGTCCTGTCCGTCTCTCAGCTGAAGGTCCTCCATGGTCAGGGCGCAGCCGATTTCATTTAATGCGGATAGCAGTTTCTCATTCCGCTCAATGCGCTTTTGCCTTATATACTCAATTTCTTCGTTTAATGCAGTGTTATTCAGGTCAAAACCATATCCCAGGATATGCATATAAATCTTTTCGTCATCTTCTGTGGATAGCTCAACACCGGGGATTACAAGGATCCCGTGAATCCCGCCTGCTTCGATGCCCTCGGCAAGGCCTCTCATTCCATCATGGTCCGTTATGGCAATGGTGTCAGCACCTCTTTCTTTTGCAAGACGTACAAGTGCTTCCGGAGACATGGTTCCGTCAGAGTAATAGGTGTGCAGATGAAGATCAATCATACGAGCATAGCCTTTCTAAGTCTTTCGGCTGTTTCTTCATCTTTCAGAAGTGCCACAATGGCAAGCCCGAACGCGATGGCAGTACCGGGACCTCTCGAGGTCAAAAAGTTACCGTCACGGACAACTCTGTCTTCGGTATAATCCACACCGATCATCTGATCCTCAAATCCCGGAAAACTTGTAGCACGCTTGCCGTTCAGCAGCGATAAGCCTCCTAATATGCTGGGAGCAGCGCAGATGGCTGCCAGCCACTTTTCCTGTTCTGCAAACTCTTTAAGCTTTGCAGCTAAACCGCCATGGGCAGCGAGGTTTTTCGTGCCCGGCATACCTCCGGGCAGAAC
The DNA here is from genome assembly GCA_029239605.1 of Bacillota bacterium. GTDB lineage: Bacteria > Bacillota > Clostridia > Peptostreptococcales > Anaerovoracaceae > Anoxybacterium. Next base: position 4,697 of record JARBUO010000170.1, read on the forward strand.
GATCATTTCGCAATGGTCATAGTCTGCTTCTTCAAACATAAGATCAGCTTTGATATCAATATCGTGCGCTCCTCTAACCAAAAGCGCATCGGCCATCGAAACAGATTTAACGGGTATATCAGCCCGTCTTAAAATATCAACTACAGCCAGGGCTTCTATTTCTTCGAAGCCATCTGCCAAATGTACATAGACCATTGTATTTCCTCCTATACCTTTTCAATTTGAGCCTCACTCACTTCTAACGAGTAAGGCAGGAAAGAACCAAGTGAAACACCAAGCGAAATATTGTCCCATCAGATGTGCGCACGGAATAAAGCATGCGTTTCCCAAGATCTTATGAATAAAACATTCTCCGCGGTTTCGTCAATTTCCAAGTTGCTGAAACCAGTATGAGCAGCAAGACAAATGCTACCGCAGAATTGGCAAACACACTAAGCCTTGCGAAGCGTTCCGTAAGAATCAGCGGCAATACATCATCGGCTCCGAAAACGTTCGGGAAGATTGTCCGGTAATAGAATAATCGAACGGATTCTATATTAAACGTAATATGAAGAGCAGCCTGCGCCGCCACAAAGAACGCAATTCCCAGTTTAAATGCACCTCGTAGCTCATATTTCCATTTCTTATAGAGGAAAACCGAGTAAAGAACCGCCATAATGAAAGCAAAACCTCCGAAGGCATAAAGGGTTTTATTCAGCAGGCCACGTGCATGCTCCATATTGATTTGCTCTACCGTTCCAAAAACGTTCTGCTCCCTGTCTCTGTAATCCATATATAAATTAAATTCATCCTCAGATCCCTTCATAAAGTCAGAAAAAAAGGTACCAAGCTCATCATCGCCCATACCAAGATCAATTTGAGACGAAATCTCCTGACTGTTAAACTCATAAATATAAAGGTCCGGCATTCGAAACACAACGTTACAGGCGCCGAGAATCGTGACTCCCGTCACGCAAATTGCAATTAAAACTGATAAAAATCTATATAAAATACGCATTGCTACCATCCTTATAATCTTCTTAAATCCGCTACGGGTTTGCTGTCCTGCATAATGGTATACACAGCAGGCGCAAAACCCTTATTTCTAAATCTATTTTCGTCCGGTGTTTCCGGTTTTGCCAGCTTTTTAGAAATGTATTTATCATATCTTTGTGCTGATACTTGTGCTTTATACTACTATCATATAGAATATTTATATAAATTCAAGTGATAATTTTGAAGATACAGTACGGAGGCCTTATTATGATCTACAAAGTCGGAATCATAACTGCAAGCGACAAAGGCTATGCAGGAACAAGAAAAGATTTGAGCGGTCCTGCCATCGAGGAGGTTCTGTCTCACTTTAAAGGGTTCAAGGTTCAGAAATATGTTGTCTTGCCGGATGAAAAGGATATGCTTTCGAATATGATGCGTCAGATGGCAGATGAAGACCAGCTTGACCTGATCCTAACCACAGGAGGTACAGGCTTTTCTAAGAGAGATGTCACTCCGGAAGCAACACTGGAGGTTGTGGAACGTCGCACGCCCGGAGTCCCGGAAGCCATGAGAAGCATCTCCTTCCAGATTACGCCCCGAGCAATGCTTTCCAGAGCGGAAGCCGGAATTCGCGGGAATACGCTGATCATCAACATGCCGGGCAGCCCAAAATCCATCAAGGAGATTTTGGAATATATTCTTCCTTCCATTGAGCATGGTCTCGATATTCTTCAGGGCAACAGTACGGAATGTGCCAGGCCATGAGCTTCAGCCGAGCCAAGACTGGTTATCGGTACGGACATCAGCTTTAGCTGAGCTAAGACCGGTGATATTATAACAAAAGACCCGCGGGATGGAATCTCCTCCGCGGGCCTTATTTTTATGTCTATCGATCTTCACGGAAATATGGCACACTCAAATCCAGCGCTTTTGACGGCTTCCAGGATGCAAAGATAACAAGCGCTACTGCAATCCAGCCTCTTCCTGCGACCACGTTTTCCTGCCAGACAGGAATGGTTACAAGAGACATGTACGCACCGCCAAGTCCGCAAAGGGCACCGCCCAGTATGATATGAACATATTTATACAGATTTACATTGATTCCGGATGCATCGGCAGCTGCCGCATTTTCTCCAACAGCTTTCAAATTGAGGCCTTTTCGCGTCTTCCAAAGGTAGAGAGAAGCACAAATGGTAATGAGATATCCGAAATAAATGAAGATATCCTGTTTAAAGAAGGTCGGCCCAATCACAGGGATGCTGCTGAGAAGCGGGATCTCCATGGTAGCAAAAATCGCCTTCACTGATGCAGGAGCAGGTACTCCCATGAAGCTTTTGCCTACAAAGCTTGCATAACCGCTTCCGAAAATCGTAAGCGTTAAACCTGTGACGACCTGATTTGCCCGCAGGGTTACCGTAAGCACCGCATATACTGCTGCTCCCAAAGCCCCTGCTCCGATGGCGCCCAGAAGTGCAAGGAAGGGATTGCCCGTCCAAAGACCCACTGCAAAGCCCATAACCGCACCCATCAGCATCATTCCTTCGACGCCCAGATTGAGATTTCCTGCCTTCTCGGTAATCAGCTCACCAAGAGTAGCAAATAATAACGGTGTACCGGCGATGACTGCGGCAGCTAAAAATGCTGTCATTTACGCCACCTCCTTCTTGCTTCCCCGTATCCCGGAGATGCTCAGTTTATATTGCATGAAAAATTCGCTTCCCAAAACGAAGAATAAAATAATTCCCTGTATCATATCTGCTACTGAGGATGGAACTGCCATGGCAATCTGCAGGTACGCACCTCCTTGAAGGAGTATGGCAAATGCAATGCAGACCAGCATAATGATCGGTGCCGACAGTCGTCCAAGCCAGGTGGTAATGATGGCAGTAAAACCATAGCCGCCGGACAGTGTTGCTGTCAGAGTCCGTTCGATGGCGGATGCCTGAATCATACCGGTGAGTCCGCAGAGTCCTCCTGAAATCAGCATGGAGGTGATAATGACGGAATTGATGTTCATTCCTGCATACCTTGCGGTTTCAATGCTTTCCCCCACAACTGTGATTTCAAAACCCTTCTTTGTATGATTGATAAAGATAAATACAAGAACCACAAGCACGATGGCAATCATCCAGCCGATATGCACGCCGAATACGGAGGGCAGCACCGCATTGGGTGTAAAGTTAGCGATTTTGGGAAAACCCTGGGATTCCGGATCTTTCCAGGGGCCATACTGTAAAAAGGTGACCCATTTGATACCAATATAGTTCATCATTAAGGTGAAGATCGTTTCATTGGTTCCAAACTTAGCCTTGAACATTGCCGGAATAAACGCCCAGATGCCTCCGCATACGATAGCGGCTGCGGCCATGGCGGTCAAAGCCAGCGGCGCCGGCAGGGTTTCCGGTATATTCAGTGCAACCAACGTTGCACCAAAGGCTCCCATGATAATCTGGCCTTCTCCTCCGATATTCCAGAACTTCATTTTGAACGCAACCAGAATACCGAGGGACGTAATGATCAGCGGAATAGCCTTTACGATGGTCTGCTGAATCCTGAGTTCTGTGCCTAATGCGCCCAGAACGATCTGCTGAAATACACCCAGCGGATTAAATCCAAGAATTGCAATTACAAGGCCAGCGCATACAAGGGAAAAGAGGATGGCAATGGCTCTGATCACATATTCCTGACGTTTGGGCAGATCTGCCCGTTTGGTAATTTTAATCATGCGGTCGCCTCCTTCTCCATGGTGCCGCCGGTCATCAGCAATCCGATTTCTTCTTTTGAAACGAGTGACGGATCGACAATACCGGTAATCCGTCCGTTACAAAGAACCATGATACGATCGCAAAGGTCGATGAGTACATCAAGGTCTTCTCCGATAAAGAGTACGCCCACACCCTTTTCCTTCTGCTCATTGAGCAGATCATAGATTTTGTAGGACGCACCGATATCAAGTCCTCTTACAGGATACGCAGTAATGAGAACTTTTGGATCTGAGTCAATTTCTCTTCCGAGAAGAACCTTTTGAATATTACCTCCCGAAAGTTTCTTTACGGGTGAATGAATCCCGGGGGTTTGAATATCGAGTTTCTTTACAATTTTGTTGGCCTTTTCGGCACAAGCTGCTCTCTTTAGGAAGACACCCGGTTGATTTTGATAGTCCTTTAAAATGATATTATGAACAATATCCATGGTTCCGACAAGACCCATACCAAGACGATCCTCCGGAATGAAGCCCATTCGGATTCCCAGGCGGATAATATCTCTCGGCGTTTTTCCGACGATATTTTCCCCTTCAAAGAAGATCCTGCCTTTCTCTGCATGAATCAGGCCTGCAATGGTTTCACAAAGCTCCTTTTGCCCGCTTCCGGCGACACCGGCAACGCCAAGGATTTCTCCCCCGAACAAAGTAAAAGACACGTCCTCAAGGGCATGCTTCTTCTCACTGTCTATTACCTGTACGCCATCCACGTCAAGCAGCGGCTTCTTTTCTTCTAAATTCTTTTTCTCAATGGCCAGATCCACCTTTTTGCCGACCATCATTTCGATAAGGTTAGGCACTGCAACTCCGGCAGATTCCACCGTCTGTATGGAACAGCCCTTTCTCAGAACGGTGATTCGGTCACTGATCTCCATGACCTCATTGAGCTTGTGGGTGATAATGATTACCGCGCAGCCCTGTGCCTTCATATTTCGAATAATCTGGAAAAGCTTCTTGATTTCCTGCGGCGTCAAAACAGCCGTAGGCTCGTCCATGATTAGTATTTTCGCGCCACGATATAAAACTTTGATAATTTCCAGGGTCTGTTTTTCTCCAACAGACATGTCATATACTTTTTTATCCGGGTTGATATCAAGGCCGTACTGGTCAGATATTGCCTTTACCTTCCTGGTCAGTTCCTTGCCTTTTGTAAAGAAACTTCCCTTTTGTCCCAGAATTATATTTTCCTTTGCTGTTAAAACATCTACTAATTTGAAATGCTGGTGAATCATTCCGATCCCCAGCTCGATGGAATCCTTTGGTGATGAAAAGCGAACTTCCTGTCCCTGTATAAAAATAGAACCGCTGTCGGGGCTATAAATCCCCGACAGCATATTCATCAAAGTACTTTTTCCGGCCCCGTTTTCTCCCAGAAGGGCGTGGACCTCTCCGTTATATACAGTTAAGTTCACATCTTCATTGGCTTTGACAACCCCAAAGGTCTTGGAGATATTCTCCATTTGAATTGCAACGTTTGATTGCATATTAAGCCCTCCAGATGATTACGAGTGAACCGTTTATTTTGTTTTATGCCGGTGTAACCTCACACCGAACGTAACGCCTTAGTTGCTATCTTATTGGTTGGCTCCGGTTGCTCCTTCAACGAGGTAATCCATGGACCAGATTCCCGCTCTGTCAAGAGTGGTACCTTCCGGAACAACGATATTACCCTTGTTGTCTTTAATAGGTCCTACGAAAATCGGGAATTCACCTGCTTCGATCTTTGACTGAACTTCTTTTACTTTAGCCTGTACGTCTGCTGGTACGAGATCAGACATTTCAGCCAGACCTACATATCCGTCCTTCATGGTTCCATAATAGCTTTCCGGCTTCCATGTTCCAGCCATGATTTCTTCAAAAGTTTTGTTGAAGAATGCTTCATGATGCCATACAGGAGCGGTCAGGAATGCCTTAGGAGCAGCATCTCTGCTATCCATATTATAACCGATTGCATAAGCTCCTGCTGCTTCTGCTGCAATCTGCGGACCTGTTGTATCACAGTGCTGTTCCAGAACATCACAGCCCTGAGCCAGAAGTGCTTCAGCAGCTGCTTTTTCGTTTGCCGCATCAACCCATGCATTTGTATAAACAACTTTTACTTCAGCATCGGGGTTCACGGATCTTGCGCCAAGAGTAAAGGCGTTGATACCAATCAAAAGTTCAGTGTATGGGAATGCTGCAACATAACCAATTTTGTTTGATTTGGTCATAAGACCGGCAACCATTCCTGCAAGATATCTTGGCTCTTCCATTGCTCCGAAATAGTTTCCAAAGTTGGTGTCGTTCATCTTATTACCAGAGAAATGAAGGAACTTAATATCCGGATATTCGCCTGCCAGTTCTTCCAGCGCATCCATAAAGCCATAGCTTGTCCCAACAATAACAGTTGCACCCTGGTCGATCATATTGATGGCAGCACTCTTAACAGACTGCTTTTCTTCCGGAACGGACTCCGCCACCAGCGTAGCCACTTTTCCGCCGAAGTGTTCAACCATTGCCTGTCTGCCTCTATCCTGTGCTTCAGAGAATCCACCGTCCGTTGCAGGTCCAATATATATGAAACCAACGGTCAGTTCCGGTCCATCTGTCGTTCCCGGATCCTCAGCAGATTCTTTCTTTCCGCCGCAACCCGCTAAAGATGACATTACGAGAGCAAGTACAAGAAATAATGCTAAAAACTTTTTCATAACTTCATTCTCCTCCATAATCCTTGTTAGCCTCGGTGTCTTTGCAAATCGTTTATCCTTTATCAGCCGATGCTATATCAAGTGAAATAATTATAATATATTATACCCTTGCCGTTTCCCTTACGTAAAGAGGAAACCGGTAATTATCTTTATTATTTCAGAAAATAAATGTTTATAGTTCGTTATATTTCGAACTATACCAGATATTCTGGTCGTATTCATTCGTATTTTTTTGAGTCAATCTATTCCTTGGATCTTGTCGCCGCATACTGCACTGGATGAAGGTGCGATCTTCAAATCAGTTTTTACCCAATGGATGCAAATGTAATTTCGCCATCCTTGATTGCTTCAATTACCGCCAGAGACTCCACCCGGATACCGACTGCCCGAAGCCGGTTGCTGCCGCCTTGAAATTGCTTTTCAATCACAGAACCCACACCGACCAAACTTGCTCCTGCCTGTTCCACCAGATTCGCCATACCCAAAGCAGCCTCTCCATGAGCAAGAAAATCATCGATAATCAGAATATAATCTTCTTTCTTAAGGAATTTCTCAGAAACTCTTACAACAGAAGTTGTTCCTTTCGTAAAGGATTTGACTTCCGCACCGAAAAAGCCTTCCGTCATGGTATTGGGAGCTGTCTTTTTTGCAAAAACAACCGGGATATTTCCGAAGTGCCTTGCAGCCATACAGGCTACTGCAATTCCGGAGGCTTCCACTGTGAGGATTTTTGTCACTCCACAGCCCTGAAACCGCTTTGCAAATTCCTGTCCGATCTGATCAAGGAGTTCCACATCGATCTGATGGTTTAAAAAGGAGTCTACTTTTACGATTTCCGTTCCGATCGCAACTCCGTCTGCTACAATTCTGTCCTTAAGAATCTTCATTCCAATAAAAACAACAAATACATTCTACAGAATTCGACTTTCAAAATCAAGGATAATGTCAGATTCCGGTGAATGAAATTTTACGTTACAGGCGATTCCTGAAATTGTTCACGACTTTATTGAAATTGTTATGAATATCTTTCTCCAGGAGGGGTAAAAAATAAACAAGGCAAGAGGGAAAACTTACCTTATAAAAAACAAGCTTCGGCAATACGCTATAAAAGGCACTGCCAGCATGTGTCTTACCTATATTATATAATGGAAACAGGAGGGAATTAATATGCTGTCAAAAGAAGTAACAAAGCTTTTAAATGAGCAAATTAACAAAGAATTTTATTCTTCTTATCTGTATTTAGACATGTCAAACTACTATGACCTGAAAAATCTCAACGGTTTTGCAAATTGGTTTAAAGTGCAGGCTCAGGAAGAGCGGGATCATGCGCTGCTGTTTATGAATTATCTTCAGAATAATAATGAAGAAATCAAGCTCACAGCCATTGCTGCGCCTGATAAAGCATACAACGATTTCAAAGCGCCCCTTGAAGCTTCACTCCAACACGAAAGAATGGTAACCGCCTCGATTTACAATATCTATGAAGAAGCATCCAAGCAGAGAGATTTCCGTACACTGCAGTTCTTAAACTGGTTCGTAACGGAGCAGGGAGAAGAAGAAAAGAATGCTGAAGATTTGATCGACCGCTATGAGCTGTTCGGCTACGATGCAAAGAGCCTTTACTTATTGGATGCAGAGCTGGCTGCCAGGGTCTATGCTGCACCTACACTGGTACTGGATTAACCCTTCAACAGTTGAATGTTTTTCCGCTGGTAAAGTCAAATAGAAACTCAGGATCCGGCCTTAAACGACCGGGCCTGATTATAATAAGCTCCGCAGACATGTTCAAAACATGCTGCGGAGCTTTTTCTTCATCAGCCATCAGTTTAATGTTCCGCCGCATGCTGTCTCTGCGACGGCTTCAATCTTTATAGATAGAGAGGGCCCCATCTGACGATTCATGCAGATAGGCAGGAATACAGTCTGCCGTTCCGTAATGCATTCCGAAAGCACCAACTTCGGGCCTCCAAAGGTGATAAAGCGGATAGGTGTCAAAAGCTTGGTACTTGTTATCAGTTTTACCGATTTCCGTGCTGGCATCCAAATCAGAAGCCCACCTCTTTACAACCTGCAGCGACATGATTTTCGCTCCTTCTGACCTGGAAAAGCAGTTTTTGCCATCAAATGGCTTCGACATTGCCATAGCTATTACGGCCTTCGCTGATGCACCGCTGAAATCGTTCACCACAGATGGCTTCCTGACAACTTCCTGTCCATCGAGAGCGATGACCAGATCCACTTGGTCTTCAGAAACACGTTCACTGTAAAACCGGAGGTGATGGGTTGAGCCCTGCTCTAAAACGATATTCTGTCCCCAGCGCCATTCGCTGCCTTGCCGCAAGAACACTGTCCACCGGTTATAGCCGGGATGTGACGGATCTTCGATGAACTGGAATCCGCCCTCTGCATTCCCCTTATCCCCTTCCCAATCGAAGCCGAAGTAGACATAGGGGCAATCTCCTTTTTCTGCCAGCGTTACGTTCGGCAGAGTGACTTCCGCCTGAATTCCGGTAAACCCTTCATATCCAAGCTGTTTTCTTGAAAAAATCCCTGTCGTTCCACCGTTGATATTAAAAGGGGTCAGGTTTTGATTCTCGTTAGAAGTAACCGTAACCAAACGTGTTTTGCTGTCCCAGCCGACCTGATATCCATAGGCTTCAAATACTGCGCGGAGCGGCAGATAGGTTCGTTCTGCTTTCAACACCGCCGCAGCAGAAATTTCTACTTTCTTCTTATTAATATAGATTTCGTTTTTTCCAATGGGAATATCTACCTCTGCATTTCCTTTTTGCGTCATTACGGTTTTTGTTTTATCGTCCCAGACCACCTCACAGCCGATGGCGTCAAGGCAAGCACGAACGGGCAACATGGTGCTGCCTGTATCAGAGAGATAGGGTAATCCCGATTTCTCACTGAATTCCAGCTGTCTCCCATCTATAACAACTCCCGGCGCTGCCTCCTCAATCCCCAGAAAGCCAGCTCCAGCCCTTGCTGCCTCAATCCCCGGAGATTCAACTCCAGCCCAGGCTTCCCCTGCCAAAGATGTAAAAAAAAGAATGCCTGCTGCAGCAATCAGTAATAATCTTTTCATAATCATTCCCCCAAATCCCATTGCTATTTCCTTTTGGCCTGCGGAGTGTTTCCGAGGGCTTATCACGGTTATCATATCAATTCAAGAGTCTTAGCTCAATAGTCATACTGCTTTCGTAACGGAAATGTAAAAAAGATGATGGGCAGATAGTTTAAGACGAAAAAAAGGGTGTCTCAAGAAGGACTTTGGATTTAATAGAGAAGAAGAAATCCACCTGTCGTTTTGAGCCACACCATTTTAAAACTCGCTTTTAACTTGTCTTTTTATTCATAAATTAGTTCATTTTCAGCTGAAGTTTAATGTCCACCACTCCGATCTCGGAGTTCAGCTTCGTGGAGAATATGTACGTTGTCTCATCGCTGCCCATTCCGTCACCGACTTCGTTAATCTTTGGAGGCAGTATATCACAAATTACATTGTGATTGGAAAGGTCCGTCACAGCATTCCCGCTGATGATATTTGCAATTTCTCCCAGCGCAGAGGTGACAAATTCGTCTATTTCCGTAAATTCCATTCCGCTCATCAATTTCACGATTTCCAGACTCGTCTCCGAAGGAAAGCGGTATTGTACTTCACCACTGAGATCACCAGTCAGCCCGATAACAACACCCACCTGCTCATTGCTTTCTGACGCATTGCTTTCGGTTTGATTGGAAGACTCCAGTGCGTCCACATCAAGCAGAAGTTTGAGCGTCTGACGAGCTGCATCCGCAAATGGTCCAAGATAGTCCTTACTCATTTTGCTCAGCCTCCTTTTTTCTTGCATAGTCGGCAATTTTCTGATCATCTGCAGCAACATGATTGATTAACCAAGCCAGAAGCTTTCCGGCAAATTGCTGAATTAAAACTTCCTCATACCCGTTTTTCTCATATTGCTCGGAAACAGCTCCTACGTATGCAACCATATCATTATGCACCTTCTTATGTGCACCCGCTTCAGGATAGCCAATTTCAGCCTGATAGACTTCTTCATCCTGGAAGTGGGTCACAACGTAATCCTTCATAAAGGAAAGCGTCTCATTTACCTGGCTGACCTTTTCGCTCCACTCTTTATCCGAGCGAAGGGTTTCAACAAAGGCAGTAACACGCGCAAAAAGCTCTTCGTGCTGGGCGTCAATTTCCTGTACGCCGACCTTGTACTTATCTCTCCAAATCATGTTTTGGTCCCTTTCTGCATGGAATATTTTGTTACCATTTTATCATATATACACAGAAAGTGACATTTTAAAACAAGATTCTACAAAGAAAAATCCGCCGGGCATCATCCTTTCCCGGCGGACTGGTTACATTTCGTCCGGTGACGTGGACGGCAGATTCCCAAGGTTATTGCCGTCGCTTTCATCCGGAAGAGATTTGAGGTATTCGTTTCCTTTTCGTGAGGCTACGCCGACTCCCCTGATTCCATCCTGTTTCGCCAGAGCTACAGCCTCTTCCTTGCTCAGAATTTGTCCGTCTTCCAGCTCATATCCGGAAATTCTGCCCTGATCTTTGACCAGCGCTACGATTTTTTTGGCATTTTCATTTGGTGTAGGAATATATTCCATAGCCAGCATCGGCAGCCTTGATAAATCAGCATCTTTTTCCTGCATCGTCATTCCTCCTGCATTCTGATCAATTGAGATAGCTTATCAGGTTTAGTTTGTTCTGATTTGAAAAAGATATACCGGCTGATGATATCATTCGTTTCTATTCGAGCTTAAAAAA
>JARBUO010000171.1 GCA_029239605.1 Bacillota bacterium
GAGAAGGTCATTCAGAAGGGAAGCACCCCGGCGGGTATGCACCGCTCCATCTGCGTCGATGAAATATTAGAATTTCTACAAATTACTCCAGGGCAAAAAGGACTGGATGTTACCCTGGGATATGGCGGCCATACACTGGAAATGCTCAAGTGTTTGGATTCCAACGGGCATCTTTATGCCATTGATGTGGACCCCATCGAATTACCGCGGACCAGAGCACGTTTAGAAAGTTTAGGGTATGGCCCGGAAATTCTGACGATCCGGCAGATGAATTTCTCCAGCATCAATCAGATTATCGCGGAATCAGGGCCATTGAATTTCATACTGGCTGATTTGGGTGTCTCTTCCATGCAAATAGACAATCCGGATAGAGGATTTACGTTCAAAGCAGAAGGCCCTTTGGATTTAAGACTGAATCCGAAAAAAGGGAAATCTGCTGCTGATCGTTTAAAAACCATTTCGCAGGACGAATTGGAAGGAATGCTAAGAGAGAACTCAGATGAACCAAATGCCAAAGCAATCGCCCGGGCTATCGTTTCTGAAATCAGAAAGGGAACCGCTGTCGCTACCACGACCCAGCTTCAGCAGATCATCAAGAACACTTTGAAGACCATACCAGGCAGCAACAGCAGTGAAGAAATCAAGAAAACCTGTCAGAGATGTTTTCAAGCACTGCGTATTGATGTCAACGATGAATTCAAAGTACTTTATGAGTTTTTAGAAAAACTGCCTTCCGCCCTTGCCGAAGGAGGACGGGTTGCCATCCTCTCCTTTCACTCAGGGGAAGATCGCCTCGTTAAAAAATCATTTCAGCGTCTTTATCGCGACGGAGTTTATCGTGAAATTGCAGAGGAACCGATCCGGGCATCCGCAGAAGAGCGCAGTACCAATGGGCGCGCCCGTTCTGCCAAATTACGTTGGGCAATAAAAGCATAATTGATTATAGGAGAATAACGTGAAAAAAAAGGTAGATCAAAAATGGCTCGAAGTGTTGGACTTCTTGCAATATGAACTTCCCAAGCGACATAAAAATTTATATTTTCAGACGAGCGAAGCAAACTATCTGGCTCAGATTCATTCCCTGAGAAATGAGCTGAATCGTTTGGAGCGCCCTGTGATTAACTCTGAAATTGCAAAGATTGTTGCTTCTGTCGGAGATGCCCATACCTCCATCGATATCCCGGTCTATTATCTGTGCCCTCTCGAGTTTTATTGGTTCAAGGATGGTATTTATGCCATTAATACAACAAAATCAGATGAAGTGCTGCGATATAAAAAGATTACGCATATTGATGGCATGGACATAGGAACCGTCATTACAAAAATGAGCACAATGATATCTCACGAAAACAACTCCTATCTGAAGGCCATGCTTCCTAAATATCTGCCCGCCATTGAATTCCTTTACGGATTGCAGATTGCCCGAACAATAAATGGTCTTACGATTACTTATGAAAGTGTAAGTGGTAATGTAGGCGAATGGTTTGTGCCTTCCTATCCATTTTCCGAATATCAGGAACAGCTGAACGAAAATCGCGTCGCTTTCCCCGTGGACAATCTGCCCCTCTTCAGGAGAGATCCAGACCGTCACTATTGGATGGAATACCTGAAAAAACCCAGGACTCTCTACTTCAAATATAATATTTGTAAAGAGATGGCGGAAGAATCAGTCCAGGCATTTGGTGAAAGACTCCTGGATGTGATCAGGGAGGATGCGCCCGAAAAGCTCGTAATTGATATGCGAAACAATACGGGTGGAAATTCCACACTGCTTGATCCATTCATTGACGCATTGGCAAAATGCGATCAGATCAATCAGCAGGGTAGGCTTTTTGTAATCATTGGAAGGGATACGTTTTCCTCTGCCTTATTAAATGTCTTTTCCCTGAAAAATAAAACCCATGCGCTCCTCGTCGGAGAGCCTACCGGGGGCAAACCCAACTGCTACGGTGAGGTTCTGCGTGTCAAGCTGGAACAGTCGGGCTTGCGCATCAGCTATTCCACCAAATATTATCATTTGATTGAGGATGATCACATGCTCTCCTTATCTCCTGATATGCAACAAGAATATTCCATCCAAGATTATCTTGGGCTTTCCGACCCCTGTATGGAGTATATCTTGTTGTCCCCGACCGATTGAAAGCAGCTTTCCTGTTAGTTTATGTTCTCTGTCAGCAAAAAAACAAGAGCTCTTCACCGTGTCAAAAGGCGAAAAGCTCTTTTATATCTTCTACTGTTATTGCTATTGATCAGATCAGATTATTCTACTCTTCTACATAACTGCTGGCTGTATCAAGACCGATCATATTGAGGCTTCCGTCCCAGGTAACAGCAAAATCAATGATTTTACCGATATCTCTCAGTTTGAAATAATTGTTGCCGTCTATGTTGTATGCTGTCAGCTGCACTTCTTCGTTGTTAAGATAGATTTTGGATGCAGTGAGCTTTGCTTGTTTTGCTGCTTTATTCCCTGATACAACCAGTTCTTTTCCATCAGGTGTATAAGCAGTATTTGATGTAAGATTGATGGCGTTTTTGGCACTATCCCAGCCTACCTGGAACTGCTTGCTTGATCCGTTGACAGCCATAGCGAGATCTCTCAGCTTAAAGTAATTGTTTCCGCCGATATTGTAAGCTTCAAACGCTACGGATTTACCATCGACCATAACCTTTGAACTGGTTGGATTCGCTGTAGCAACTGCGGCTTTTGCAGGCTCTTCTGCCTTGGGCTTATCCTGAGATTCTGCAGCTTTTGCATTGTCATCAAATATAACATATAAGTTCTCAACAACATATATTTCGTTGATATCTTTATCGTATACCGTGAAATCAAATGAGAAAATCTTGTCTTTGCTTATAGACTTCAGGTCGCTGCTGATTGCAAGGTCAAACATTAATCTTCCATCTTTGAACGGTTTATCAACCTCTGCGATCTGCCCTTCCTCTACAATTCCAGCGAAAGAGAAGATTGAATCAGCTTTTTTATCTGTTGTTACAACTTCAAATATCGGATACTTTCCATTGCTATCCTTATTTGGAGTCTTCATAACTAATACGCTGACTTCTTGATCGTATACTGTTTCGGTTCTTACATCAACGAAGCCAGGAACTATAATTTTGTAACCTGATTCATCATTAACCAGAGATATTTCTGTTCCTTCCACCCCTGCTGCCAATACTGGAACAACCGTGAGACTTAAGATGAGCATTGTCGTGAAAACGATCCTGAAAAATACCGATACTTTTTTCATTGTTACCTCCAAATACTGTTAATTCAATTAGTAGATATATTATATTAGCATATTATTCCATAACATTCAACAGCAATGGGCGAAATCGACAAACTGTCAAATTTCCGAAAGTATATTTCTTCTAATATTCGGACTTCCTTATCCAAAGGTTGCGATTCTGTCTTCGACTTCTCGTTTGAATTTCAAGATGTAATTCACAGTATAATCGGTTACATCAAGAGAATCATCTTCCATGAGCGGAGTAATGTCTAATCCGTATGCCATGCTATCGCTATCATCGGTAGCATGGTCTGCGCAAAAGGTTGCATTTGCAGTTCTTCTGCCAAGTACAGCAAGATCATAGCCTTTGCCCCCCGCAATTTGGCTGTCATAAACGCCAAGTAAGGCAGAAGCAAGGTTTCGATGTGAAGATGTATCAAAAACAGATTTATCTTCATCACATAGCCAGTCAAGTCCTCTCCAAACTTCAAGGGAATACACCTTTTGGGGACGCTTTTCTTTTGGCAGCATTCTTATGGCTGCAATTACCCTTATGGCAACAGCTATATGTGTATCGTGTTTATCTGCAAAATTGTGTGTATAGATCACTTCAGGATTGCAAATTTCAATAATTTCAGCAAGTTCTTTTATTACGTCATCATTTTGGGCATTCTTAACATGACTGCTGGGATAAGACAGTAAGAACTGCGCTCCATATTTACCTATGGTTGCAGCTTCAATTTGTTCCCGTGCTCTGATTTTTTTCATGGCTTCGTCGGTACAATCGGCATAGACACCACTTCTTGGTGAACCGGCACCATCTGTCACAACAACACCTGTAAACCATCTATCCTCTCTGCCGTAACAGCTTACGATGGGTCCGTATGCCATAATCTCAATATCATCCTGATGTGCTGCAATGCACAGTTCCGTTGTGCGGGAAAGTGCACTGCCTTGCTCCTGCCCGTCCGGAATGAATAAAACGGCTTCCGGTTGATTTAGTTTCATAGATTCCACCTCTTTTTAAGAACCGGTTCAACTCTGCTTTTTTCTAAAAACCGGTTCAATTAGCCTATTAGCTTTAAGTGTTCACAAGCCCTCATAACGCCGTCTTCACATACTTTATTCGTATGGTAGTCTACAATTGTGATCAAATCAGGATGTGATTCACCCATTGCAATTGAAAGGTCTGCATTTTTCAGCATTTCATAATCATTTAGCGAATCACCGAATGCAATATATTCTTTCAGGCAAAAGCGCTGCATTACTGTTTCGATTCCTTTATGCTTGGAGAATCCGCGCAAGACGATATCTGCAAAATGATGGTGCCCATGCAGAAGCTCTATTTCACCCATATTTTCAAAATCAGCAAAATCTTCGTCCGATTTGCCAAAAGCCAACATCGATAAAATAGTTTCGTTTTCATAAGGTTTGGTTGGCGGCACTTCCATTTTAAAATAGCTGCAGACTTCATTTACAGTTTCATTGGAGTCTTCGGTAATGAAAGGCGGCCCGCCTTCGGTGGTTAAATACAGCGGCATACCGGCTTTGCGAGATGCTTCAATACATTGATTCACCAACTCTTCAGAAAAATAATGTACGCTTAAGAGTTCACGTTTCTGCGTGTAAATAGCCTGACCATTGGAGCAAACGAATGCATCCCAGTCGATGAGATCTCTAATATCTTCTGAGATTTCATACATGATTCGCCCTGTGGCAATTGCTAAAAAGTAACCTTCTTCACGCAACTTCTGTAGTGCGCCCACTGTTGTTTCCGGCAAGTAAAATGTGTTCGCATCTCGTAAAGTTCCGTCAATATCAAAAAAAATCCCTGTATGCATAAGAGCTTTCCTATTCTTCACCAAATTTAGATTCGACTAACTCTGTCAAGCGATCTACTGCCTCTTCTTCGTCTTCTCCTTCTGCTGAAATTGTTATGATGGACCCTTTGTCAATTCCCAAAGACATAATATGAAGAATCGATTTTGCATTTGCCCTTTTTTCATCTTTCATTACATATATCTGAGATTTGAATTTTGTGGCCGTACTTACAAATACCGCTGCAGGTCTGGCGTGGATTCCGGTTTCATTCAGAATAGAAATATCTTTTGAAATCAATTTTTGTTCCCCCTCCAAGGCAGATAATGATAATATTTTTTAATGATAAAGCGTGAATAGATTTTGTGATCAATTTATTCACGCTTTAGAAATTTATCCTCATATTAACGCTATGCTCAATGAAAATCCAGATCCTGTATGAGCAGTGTTAATTGGTCACAGTACCCTCTTCACATAGTTTTTTAAATTCGTCTGCTACAAATTGAACTTTCGTACCGACCACAACCTGAACGCTATACTTACTCGGCCTTATTACACCAGAAACGCCTGAGGACTTGATGATTTTTTCATTCACAGCCACCTGATCCTTAACCGTCAGCCGTAATCTCGTGACGCAGTAATCGATTGACTGAACGTTTTCTTTTCCGCCGATGCCTTTTAAAATGGTCGCTGCCACTTCGGTGTAGTTGTTGTTTGCCAGGGTAACTTTCAGTTCTGCTTCAGAATCTTCTTCTCTGCCCGGCGTCATCAAGTTCCACTTTGTAATTGCAAAACGGAACACGAAATAATAAACTACGGCAAAGCCTAATCCGATAGGAATGAGAAGCAATGGGTTTTGTGCCATTGGAGCCTTAAAGCTCAGGAACCAGTCAACAAAACCTGCACTGAAATTGAATCCAGCCCTTACAGGCAGAGCCGCACAGATAAATGCTGACAATCCTGTCAAGCCTGCATGAATCAGAAATAACGGAGGAGCGAGAAACATGAATGCAAATTCGATTGGTTCTGTAATACCCGTGAAGAATGATGACAATGCAGCTGCCACTAACAATCCATATACCGCTTTTTTATTCTTGTCTTTTGCTGTATGGTACATCGCCAAAGCTCCTGCCGGCAAACCGAACATCATCACTGGGAAGAATCCGGTCATATACATACCGGTCTGCCCCAAAACGCCCTTGCCGCTCCAGAAATTGCCCAGGTCGTTGACTCCTGCCACATCAAACCAGAAAACAGAGTTAAGGGCATGGTGGAGTCCGGTTGGTATCAGTAATCGGTTAAAGAACGCATAGATACCCGCACCAACAGGACCTGTAGAAATCATGGACTCACCAAACAGCACCAGTGCACCATAAACAGCAGGCCAAGCAAATAATAAGATAAGTGCGGCTAAACTGGATACTCCCGCTGTTACGATGGCAACACTTCTTCTGCCGCCGAAAAATCCCAGAAAATCCGGCAGCTTTGTATTTTTAAATCGATTATAGCAATTCGCTGCAATCAAGCCTGCCAGCA
>JARBUO010000033.1 GCA_029239605.1 Bacillota bacterium
GCGGACCAGATGGTGAAGATCTCCGATGTGGAAATCGTAACAGCAGGGTCTGCATGTCCCGGAAAATACATCGCAATCGTCCACGGTGATGTGGCTGCGGTGCAGGATTCTGTAAGCGTGGGAGAAAGAACGGCGGAGGAATACCTGGTGGATTCCATCGTAATCCCCAATGTAAGCCCCCAAGTGTTTCCGGCTATCACTGGGACCACGATGCCCGACAGGATAAAAGCACTTGGCATTATGGAGTCCTTCTCCATGGCTACCATGATTATCGCAGCAGATGCAGTGCTGAAAGCAGCAGATCTTGAGCCGTTGGAATTGAGACTGGGCAATGGACTCGGCGGAAAAGCCTACTTTACCTTCACCGGTGATGTGGCTGCAGTACAGACCGGTGTAGAAGCCGGAATGGCTGTCTCTGAGGAAAAGGGCCTTATGGTCAATGCGGAAGTAATTCCGTCTCCGTCGGACAGACTGATCCCCAGCCTTTATTAGAAGGGAAATGGATCAGAAAGCAGGACTGCCTGATGAAATCTCAAAAAACAAAATGCTAAGCATTTGCTAACAGGTTCCTATCGCGTACTAATAGAAATTTCAATAAATAGTATGGTCTAATATTTGCTAAGAATGTGAAAGGAGGTGAAATCATGAAGAAATTGATTTGTGCTAAAGATGTTGAAGCTGTCGTCAAAGAAGGAAAGAAAGTACTTTACATAGATTGTGACACCATCGTCACACCCTCTGCAAAGGATGCTGCAAAATCAGCCGGTATCGAACTTTCTACCGATGCACCAGCAGCGGCACCTGCAGCTGCATGCTGCGAAGCGGCAACAGAAGCAGTGAAAGCCGCCGGCGGCGAAATCGATAGCAACATGATTTACAACGTACTGAAAATGATGATGGAGAAGGGATTGCTGCAAGGCGTCTTTGAAGGCCAGCCCGATCTGCCCTATATTGCGGAGCGTGACAGCAGCGGCCTGAAAATCGTTCGAGGCGGTTCTGTAAAGTATGAAGCCCTGGATACAGGAAATCCTGCGGATAAGGTCTTCTACCAGGAAATCATCAATGCCGATGATGGCTGTTCCATGAACGCAGGGTTTATCACCATCGAGACCTGCAACTTCGAATGGGAATGTGCTTGTCAGGAACTGTACCACATTGTGGAAGGTACTCTGACGGTAGGAGTAGACGGAAAGGTTTACACGGCAGGCCCCGGAGATTCAGTATTCTTCCCCAAGGGAGCAAAAGTTACCTTTGGATCTCCCAACAAGATGAAAGCATTCTACGCAACCTACTAGAATGCCGAATCAGAGTAAGGAGGATAAGAGATGCAGGCACTTGGCTTGATAGAAACAAAAGGTCTTATCGCAGCAATCGAAAGTGCCGATGCCATGCTGAAAGCCGCAGAGGTCAGTCTTGTTGAAAAGACCCTTGTGGGCGGAGGACTGGTAACCGTCGCTGTAACCGGCGATGTAGGCGCAGTCAAAGCTTCTGTGGAAGCAGGAGCGGCTGCAATCAGAAAACTGAACAACACCTTATTGATTTCGGAACACGTGATTCCACGTCCCCATCAGGAACTGGAGGGCATCATCGTTTCAGCTGAAAAGACGGAACCCATTGCACACCAGGAGCCCACTGCAGCGCCGGTGGAACCGATAAAACCTCAGAAGGAAACAACAGAGGAATCGGAGCAATCCACAGAACCTGAAATGGCAAAGCAGGAAGAGATTCCAGCTGAACCTGAGGCTGTAAAGCAGGAAGAAATTCCGGCTGAAACCGAGGATCATGCAGATAAAACCCTGACGGAAGACCCGGGAGAGCTTGACAAGGAGACCGTTGATAAAATCGTCCTGGAAGAAGGGTTGGAAGGAGCCATTGCAGTATTAAACGGCATGAAAGTCGTCAAACTGCGCAATCTGGCTCGCCAGTACAAGGACTTCGGCATAGCCGGCAGGATGATTTCTAAAGCCGACAAACAGATGATCCTTGCTGAATTTAAGAAATACTACGGTCAGAAGTAGACGATAGAAAATGACGAAGGAAGCGCTGGTTCAATCAGCACTTCCACAAGATGAATTTTGACTGGATGACTTGAGGAGACAAGGAAAGGAGGAATCACAACTTGGAAAATTACGATTATGACTTACGCTCAGTTCAGGAAGTTAGAAATCTTGCGCGCCTGGGCAAAATTGCAGCAGACCAGATTGCAGACTATTCCGAAGAAAAAATCGATGCGATACTGAAAAATATGGTGAAAGTTGCAAGGGAAAACGCAGTAAGTCTGGCAAAGATGGCCGTTGAAGAAACCGGATTTGGTAAAGTGGCTGACAAGACCTATAAGAACCACGTGGCTTCTGTTGTTTTATATGATGCCATCAAGGAAATGAAAACCATTGGCGTTATCAAAGAAGACATCAATACACAGGTAATGGATATCGCAGAGCCCATGGGATTGATTATGGGAATTGTGCCTTCCACAAATCCGACATCAACTGCTATTTTTAAAGCGATGATTGCGGTGAAGTCGAGAAACTCAATCGTATTCTCACCCCACCCGTCTGCTGCTAAATGCACCATGCAGGCAGCAAGATTGATGCATGAAGCAGCGGTTGCAGCAGGCGCACCGGCGAACATCATCGGCTGCATCTCAATGCCCACCATGGAAGCAACCAATGAACTGATGCATAGCAAAGAAGTGAAAATGATCATCGCAACCGGAGGCCCCGGAATGGTCAAAGCCTCATACAGCGCAGGAAAACCGGCGCTGGGTGTAGGAGCAGGAAACTGCCCGGCCTACATAGAAAAAACGGCTGACATTCCAAAGGCAGTCAGCAACATTCTGGCAAGCAAAACTTTTGACTACGGAACGATCTGCGCGTCAGAGCAGTCCGTCATCGTTGAGGAATGCAAAAGAGACCAGGTGGTAGCTGAGTTCAAAAAGCAAGGTGCGTATTTCATGACTGTAGAAGAAACAAAGAAGGTCTGCGGATTGTTGTTTAAAAACGGTCATGCGATGAATGCGAAATTTGTAGGAAGATCCCCGCAGGTGATTGCATCTGCAGCAGGATTCTCCGTACCGGATGAGATCAAGGTTCTCATCGGTGAACAGAAGGGTGTCGGACCGGAAGATCCGCTCTCTTATGAAAAACTGACTTCCGTACTGGCGTTCTATACCGTAAAGGACTGGGAAGAAGCATGTGAACTTTGCATTAAGCTGCTTCAGAATGGCATCGGACACAGTATGAGCATTCATACGGAAGACAGAGATATGGTGATGAAATTTACCAGAAAGCCTGCTGCACGTATCCTGGTTAACACAGGAAGCACACAGGGGGCCGTCGGAGCAAGCACAGGACTTCTGCCATCCTTCACACTGGGATGCGGAACATGGGGAGGAAGCTCCGTATCGGAAAACGTCAGCCCGCTTCACTTGATCAATATCAAGAGAGTGGCTTACGGAATCAAAGATTGCGGTTCATTGGCTTCTGATCCATCTTTTTACTATCCGGAACTGACAGGGGCGGCAGTGCAATATACAGGAAGCTGTTCCGCTGCCAGTCAGTCCAGCCAGAGCTGCAGCCAGGGATGCGATCCTTCATTCACATCAACTATTAACAGCACCGATAAAGAGCAGCTTCTGAAGCTGATCAATGAGCTGGTTGATGCGATGAAGGGAGGAAACTAGATGGAAAACAATTATGAAAATCTGCTGAAACTCTTCATGGAAGCGGTACAGACTACTCTATCCGCACCGGAAGCAGCGGCAGAGGATCCATCCATCGTCCCTGTAGGAATATCAAACAGGCACCTTCATCTATCTCAGGCAGATCAAGACCTGCTGTTCGGAGAGGGTTATCAAATGACGAAGATCAAAGATCTCTCCCAGCCAGGACAGTATGCCTGCAAGGAAACCGTAACCATTTGCGGACCGAAGGGCGCTATAGAAAATGTGAGGATTCTCGGACCAGTCAGAAGCAAGACTCAGATTGAGATTCTGGCCGGTGACTGCTTCAAGCTTGGAGCAAAAGCTCCCGCAAGACTCTCAGCAGATCTGCAGGGAACACCGGGAATCACCATCGTCGGACCGAAGGGTTCGGTACAGACCGCTGAGGGACTCATCGTAGCGCAAAGACACATTCATATGACACCTGAGGATGCGCAGCGAATCGGAGTCGCCGACGGACAGACCGTTTCCATTCAGGTCGAAGGTCCCAGAGGTGGAATCTACGGTAATGTAGCTGTAAGAGCCACAAATGCATCTGCCCTGGAGTGTCATATCGACAACGAAGAGGCAAATGCAATGAGTATTAATTCGTTATCAAAAATTAAAATTATCAAATAATCAATAGGAGGAATTTGAAATGAAATATGATGCATTAGGAATGATCGAAACAAAAGGTCTCGTAGGATCCATCGAAGCTGCTGACGCTATGGTAAAGGCTGCTAACGTATACCTCGTAGGAAAAGAGCACGTTGGCGGAGGACTTGTAACTGTAATGGTTAGAGGAGATGTTGGAGCTGTTAAAGCTGCTACTGATGCTGGTGCTGCTGCTGCTCAGAGAGTTGGAGAACTGATCTCTGTTCACGTAATCCCAAGACCACATGCAGAAGTAGAAAGCATTCTTCCTGCTGGAAACGCTGGTAAAGACGTAAAATAGTAACCCAGATTCCATCAAGTTGGAAAGGCCTTTCATCCAGAATGTTTTGGCAGGGTGTCCCCGGGGACATCAAGCAAGTAATTTCAATACAGGGCAGGCGGCACATTTGCCGCCTGCCCTGTTTCTCTAACAGTAACTATATGGGGCATTCCCATACGATACGAATAGGAATAATATGGGAATGCCCGTCGATGTATTGCTTTTCTTCAGCCTTTGTGTAATTCTAAATAAGGAATTGATCAATCTTCTGCAGGGAGGTGGAATTTAGATGAGAAACAAGGAGATCACCCGCGAAAAGATTATGAAGGCAGCGCTGGAAATCGGGGCACGGGAAGGGATTAATGCGGTGACAACGCGAAAGATCGCCAAATATTGCAATATTGCTGAGGGTACGATCTTCTTTCATTTCGGAACGATAAAAGATCTGCTTTCCAGTGCTTTTATGTCCATTGACAAAGCCAAAGCGGAAGCTCTTGCGGAAATAGGGGCTGAAATCTTTGAAGACCCTGATGAAAGAAGGGTTACCTACGAGGTTTGGAGGACTTACCTGGATTTCTGGCTGGTACGGCCGCTGGAAGCAAAGTATTACTCCTCCTTTTTTCAATCAACGCTGTACGATTATCGAATCCATACCACAAAGGAGGAGGATGGCTTAGACACTTATGTGAAGTACAGAGAGCTTATGGAAAACAGAAGGATTTTGAACGCTGCATATCAAGTAATTGGATACTTTAATATCTGGCAGTATATCATCAATACAACTATGAGCTTTGCCATTAAAATTACGGATGGAGAACTGGAGGAGACCGAGGAAGTAAAAGTTTTTATCTTTGAGTTGATCTTTGAAAGGCTCATGAAATAAGAATCCAGGATAGAAACAGAAAAGACTTGAAGGAATCTTCTTCAAGTCTTTTAAATCTTATATACCTTAGTTGCCGGATTTTAGTGAACCAACATATTTTCTGTAGGTCTGGGGCGTCATATTCATCTGAGCACAAAAGACTCTGTTGAAATAGGATGGATCGGAAAATCCGCACTCGATTGAGATTCGATATGCATGATAATTGGTGGTTTCCAGCAATTTGCAGGCATATTCTATTTTTAGACTGATAACGTATTCTGTAAAAGCAACTCCCATTTCCCGTTTGAAGACATGACTGAAGTATTTGGGATTGACAAATACCTTAGATGCCACAGTTTCCAGTGTAAGCCGCTCCTTAAAGTGCTCCTTGATGTATCTGAGGGATTCTTCAATAAAATACTGCCGCTCCGGTTTTGATTCCGCTGCTTTTTCCTCTTGCTTGATCTCTGGCTGCACTTCGTTTTTACTTACGGTACTCATCATCCGGCAAAAGACCTCTTTGAAATCAGTGGGCTTTATGGGTTTGAGCAAGTATTCAAAAACTCTGAGGCTTACAGCTTTCTGCGCATAGGAAAAATCCGAATAAGCTGATAATACGGAAATACATGTATTGGGAAGGAATTTCCTGATTTCCTCAATTGCTGAAATTCCATCCAACTCTGGAATTCGCACATCCATTATGATAATATCGGGCCGGTGCTCTTTTGCAAGGATGATGGCTTCCGCTCCGCTTTCACAGGTCAGCAGCGTGTCTTCCGGGAGAAGCTCATCCAATACGACCGATCTCAGAAAATCTTGTTCAAGCAATTCATCTTCTACTATCAAGACCACGCTCAAAGCTATCACCTCCCGTTAGATTGGGTGGGTATTGTGATGGTTACGGTACTGCCGCTGTAATCGGATTTCACAATCTCCAGCCCGTATCCGTCACCGTAATATCGTTTCAAGCGGTTATCCGTACTCCATATCCCAAGCCCAGATTTGTTTTCCGTCTGTTGTATCTTTTCTGATTGCCTTATTTTCTCCAACATTTCCTTAGAGAATCCGTTTCCATTATCCAGAATGGAAATGACAATTCCTTTTTTCTGTTCTTCGGCAAATATGCTGATTTTGCCTCCGTCTCTTTTGGGTGTAATGCCATGAATCAGTGCATTCTCGACGATAGGTTGAATCACCATATTCGGAATTCGATAGGACCTTATTTTATCCGGAATATCAATTTCGTATTCCAGGCGGTTCTTGAACCGGACTTTTTGGATATAGAGATACTTTTCTATATTGTCAATTTCAGAACCGATGGTATGAAGCTGATCGTCCTGCTTTAAGTTATAACGGAGCAGATCCGATAAGCAGTAAATGAGCTCTTCCGTTGTATGGGAATGCTCAAAATATGCAATTCGTGCAATGCAGTTCAGCGTATTAAACAGGAAGTGGGGATTGATCACGAGGGACATGTTTTTTGCCTCAAGATCGATGATCTTTTTCTCAAGGATCTCCTTCTCAATGGATAGCCTTGCCACGTCTGAATCTGTATTATTGACAGCTTCTGTAAGGTCTAGGGATATATTTTTTGCGATATGACCGCACAGCTGCTCATGGATGCTGATCTTATTCTGCTCAACTGTCTTCAGCGATGAGATGGATTTCGCAATAAACTCCAGTTCGGGACTTTTCTCATCCTGAAGAGACTGAACATCAATCATATATTTCTGATATTCCGTATCAGGCAGATAGACCTGCATTCCTCCGATATAACCCAGGATTTCCTCCTCCATTTTTATGGGAATCAGAATATTCTCCAGTCCGTGTCTGCATACAAAACTGCCTTCGGAGCCCGGCTGGAATCTGCTGCTGTAATCAGGGCACACACGGCCGCCCCTTTCCATACAAACCTTGGTGCAGAAATCAGGGGAAGGAATGAACTCGAGAAGAATTTCCCCGTTGGTGTCGGCAAGAAAAAGCGCGATATCTGAAAGCGACAGGATTCCGCTGTAACGGGCATATAAATTCGAAGCTATTAAGTTTTTCAGTGGGTTATTTTGTTTATTCATAATTAATATTGTAATATAAAGTAGAGCAAAAGTAAACAGCTTGTCAAATGGAAAAACCCCGGTTCGGACTCATTGCCTTACGGGGTTTCCGATTGGATTGTATGAACAGTATGATGTTTGCGGGGGGTATCATCAAAGGAAGATTTCGGTTCTTTTGACGCGATTTTGGCAAACCAGAAAAATAGATTTTTCTGGCCGTTTAATAACACTTTCTGTAAATCGCGATGAGATCTTCCTTCGATGGCTGTCTCGGATTGGTAGGGGTACAACGATCTGCCAGCGCAGCTTCCGCCATGGACTCCAGTGCATCTTCAAAAGCAGTCTTGTCGATACCAAGTGCGCAGAGATGATCCTCGATTCCTAACGTGTTTTTCAGGCGGTTTACCGCTCGAATGAAGCTGACACAGCCTTCCCTTTTTGTCCTGGCAGGCAGCTGCAGCATCTCTGCAAGTTTCGCATATCGTTCCGCAGCATATCCGTTTGCCGTTCCTGCCAAATCTGCATTATACTCCATAACTGCAGTGAGCATCAATGCATTGGAGCGTCCGTGAGGAATATGGAATGTGCCTCCCACTGCGTGAGCCAGACTGTGGTTGATCCCGAGACCTGCATTGGTGAATGCCATCCCAGCCAGACAGGACGCATTCAGAACACGGTCTCTGGCATCTGCATTATTAATATCCTTATGGATGAGCTCTAAATTTTCAAAGATTAATTTAATGGACTTCTCCGCAAGTGCATCGGTAAAATCGGTAGCATCTTTGGAAACAAATGCTTCGATGGAGTGGACAAGCACATCGATTCCCGTGTCCACCACGACACGCTGTGGTACGTGCTGAATACAGGTGGAATCGAGAATTGCCATGTCCGGTGCAATAAATTCATCAACAATGCAAACTTTCCCATCGTCTCCTGTGATGACAGAGAAATTTGTTACCTCGGATCCGGTACCGCTCGTTGAAGGAATCGCAATAAAAAGCGGCTTTTTAAATTCTTTCCCTTCGGTTTCCACCAATTTGGAAGCAAAATATAAAATGCCTTTTGCTGTATCGATGACGGATCCTCCGCCCAGTGCGACCAGAACATCTGCACCACTGTCCTTATAGAGCTTCATTCCGTCAGCGATGACTTTGACATCCGGATCAGGGTGAACGTCGGTGAAAACCACAGAGCTGATTCCAGCATTGCCCAGAAAATCTACTGCTTTCTGAAGATACCCCAGCTTGTCCATGATTCCGTCCGATACAATAAAAGCTTTTGTGCCGGAAATCTGCTCCAGCAGCTGAATGGATTGATTATTGAAATATACCTTTGATTTTAATATAAACTTATCTTCTTTAATGATTAATCCCTCCTATCACATAACACTTTATCGTGAATAACTTGTATCATCTTCATTATAAGAAAGATTCAATGTCATCTTTGTTATAAAAATATCATACCATAGGACAGCAGCTTTAAATTGAAGATTTGTCATATAATTGTGGCATAATTCCATTGAATTTTCAATCGTTATTGCACTAAATCTCTATTATTGGACTATCGCCATGAATCAAGAAAGGATACATTGATTTTGGGTAAGCTAGCTGGTATAATAAATGCAATATTCGATCAAAATCCAAAGATTTTGTTTCGTTGCATTTATTGTATCGATAAGTGTAAATGATTTTAAGGATCAAAATCAGAGATTTTTCAGATAATAAGGAAAGAAACAGCCCGGGGCTGACATGATATAAGAGGGAAAAGCATGGTGAACTTTTAAATGGATGAATTAGTACAAAAAAAACTGAGGCTTATTTTTCAGGACGACAGTATCATATTTGACAGATCCCGCTTCACAGGGGGATTGACCAACTATAACTATATCATGGATATTCAGGGTAAGGAATATGTGGTCAGATTGCCCGGAGGCATGACCAATCAGATGATTGATCGTTCAATTGAGAAGGTAAATAACGCGATAGCCTGTGAACTGGGGCTGAATTCAGAATGTTATTATTTTGACGATATCAGCGGGATCAAAATCAGTATTTATATAAAGAACAGCAGAAACATCGCTCAGGCGGATCCCTGTGATCCTGTGAACATAATGGCAGTTTCCGATTTGATGAAACGTATTCACACCAGTCCAAAGCCCTTTCCCAATCAGTTTGATTGGGAGGAGGAACTGGATAAATATGAGCAGATTGTCCGGGAGCAAAAGGGGGACTTTTTCTTTGACTATTTCACTTCGAAAAATAAACTGAAGGATTTTGTAGGACGTAACATCAAAAGTACGCTGTCGGTACCCTGTCATAATGACACCGTACCTGAAAATTTTGTAATCTCGCAGGATGGCAGAACGTATCTCATCGACTGGGAGTATTCGGGCATGAACGATCCCAACTGGGATGTGGCTGCTTATATCCTGGAATCCAGACTGACAGAGGAAGCGATCGAGTATCTTCTGCAGGAGTATTACGGAAAAGCACCGACGGATGAGGAAGAGCTGAAGATTAAAGTCTATATGGTCGTACAGGACCTGCTTTGGACTGTATGGGCACTGATTCGTCATTACAACGGAGATGATTTTCTCGATTACTGCAATATACGATATGAAAGATTCCGTAAGAATCTCAAGGCACTGGTCGGCCAATCCGGTTGTACCATTGCGGACCTGGTGAAAAGCTGAGCCGGTCGCTTAGAAAAAACAGAATAAGAAATGATGAAGTCCGCTGATCATGCGGACTTTTTTATACGGATTTTTTTTCTTACTCTACACTTTTCAAGAAGTCGATGCTCGCATCAGAGCATATACCCTGTCACTTATGCAACAAGGCGTGCTGACGGATCTTACAGTATTATTTGTTAAAAAACAAATAATAGATTGAAAAATCAGGAAGAAGGAGTAAAATACTGGTAAAGAGTCAATACTAACTGTTATGCTGTTCTCCAATGAAATCATATCCTTTATTGGAGAACAAAAGGATACTATTTTCCGTCTAGGCAACAACGTGAGAAGACAACAGCGTTGCTTCCATTCAAATGGAGAATCGTATTAGAATCCTTCAAGTTGAACAGAAGGGGGAGTGATACTCATGGATTCAACAATAAGAAAGAGCAGCAGTGTACAGCATCACGGGATCGACAAAATGTTTTACAAGACCATGTTTAAGGATCTGTTTGCCGATCCGTGCACGGTACGCTTCTGGGATGGAGAAGAGGAGCACTACGGTACCGGTGAGAGCAAATTTTGTCTGATTTTCAACGAGCCGATTCCGAAAGCGGATATTATATCCGATCCATCCATGGCATTCGGTGAAGCATATATGCATGGAGTTATCGATGTTGACGGTAGCGTTCAGGAAGCAGTGGAATCACTGTATAACAACAAAAATAGTTTTTTAAGGCAGGGGCATCTCTACAATCGAGCTTTAAAACTTCTCTCCAACAACAAGAAGCGAAGCAGAGAAAATATCGAGCACCATTATGACATTGGCAACGATTTTTATAAACTCTGGCTTGATGAAACCATGACCTATTCCTGTGGTTACTTTCATTCCGAAGAGGATACGCTTTGCCAGGCCCAAAGAAACAAAGTTGATTATATTTTGAAAAAGCTGAATCTCAAAGAAGGTCAGACACTGCTCGACATCGGCTGTGGCTGGGGACAGCTGATTATCACCGCGGTGAAACAGTATAAGGTAAAGGCGTTAGGCGTCACGCTGAGTGCAGAGCAGCATGCGAAAGTAAAAGAGCGAATCAGGGAAGAGGGGCTTGAGGACAGCCTTGAAGTGGAACTGACAGATTACAGAGAGTTAAAAGGAAAGACCTTTGACCGTATCGTCAGTGTGGGAATGCTTGAACATGTAGGCAAGGACCACCTTCAGGAGTATTTCTCCCACGTAGGCAGTATGCTGAAAGAAGGCGGTGTGTCTCTTTTGCACTGCATTACCGGGATTCATGAAGGAGAAGGTGGCACAAATTCGTGGATTAACAAATATATCTTTCCGGGAGGGTACATTCCAAGCATTCAGGAACTGGTATCTCACATCTCCGGGGAAGAATTGCATTTGGTGGATGTAGAGAGCCTGCGAAGGCATTATGGAAGGACGCTGGAGCATTGGGCTGAGAATTTTGAAGCAGCGTTGCCGGAAATTAAAAAAACAAAGGATGAAACCTTTATAAGAATGTGGAGAATGTACCTGAATTCCTGTGCAGCATCCTTCAACAGCGGAAATATCGATCTGCACCAATTTCTTTTCACCAAGAATATTACAGATGACATTCCGAAATGCAGGGATTACCTTTACAGCTGAAAGATGGTATCGTGATCGTTCCTTGCCAGGATTTGGAGAGTCATTGTCAACTTTATGATCAAATGAATATACTGTAGCAGGGTGTCCCGAAAAGGATGCCTTGCCATTTTTTTATGAAATAAAATGATTCAGAGAAGTGGCGAAGCCACTTTTTTCTTTCGGTGAAATTGTTTCCGGAAGAAGCAGATCAATCGTTTTTACTGGGAGGAAAGATATGAGAGACAGAAAATGCGGCTGCATTGAGATCCCCCTTCTTAGGAGCAGAGAATCACCGGTTCCGGAGTATTTTGATACATATCTGGAAATGAATCCTGCAACTGGATATTTGACCTTTGACGTTTATGAACTCTCCCCTATCAGAGGGAGAATTCCGATCCCCAATGCAAAGATAACGGTGAGCAAACTGCTTGGGGATGATTACTATCTGTCAAAGGTGATGACAACAGGCGGAAACGGTGAGACGGAACGGCTTTCCCTTAGGACTGTGAGCAAGGAACCGACGCAAAGACCGGAAGAGCGGAATGCTTTTACAAACTATTATGCGGCGATAGAAGCACCCGGATATCAGAAAAAATATATCTATGACATTCAAATCTTTGAAGGTATTACAACGCTGCAGCAGGCGGAACTTGTACAGAGTCGTCAACTGCAGGATGCCTGCCTGTCAGAAAGCATCCATTGTCAACTGCAGACTTGTCTGCCAGAAAGCATCCAGTGTCAACTGCAGACTTGTCTGCCAGAAAGCATCCAGTGTCAACTGCAGGATGCTTGTCTGCCCGGAACCATCCGTGTTTGCAGGGAGTGAGGGGAAACGTATGGCAATTATCAGCAGGCCGGACGTGCTCCCGATTCCTGAGAATGTAACTGTCCATTTGGGTGCTCCCGATGCAGCAGCAGAAAACATAACCATAGCCTTTCCGGAATACATCAAAAACGTTGCTGCCGCAGAACTGGATCCCACGTGGCCGGATGCTGCGCTCCGGGCAAACCTCTTTGCAATCATTAGTCAGGCTTTAAACAGGATCCAGACTGAAGCGTATCGGAGCCAGGGATACCAGTTTGATCTTACAAGCCATGGGGAACATGACCAGGATTTCATGCCGGGCAGAAATATTTTCGAAAACATCAGCCGGATTGTTGATGAAAACTTCGACAGCTATATTGTCAGGAGAGGTACAAGAAACGCAGCATTTACACCGTATTGCGATGGAACTGAAATTACCTGTGATGGTTTATGGCAGCAAGGATCGGTTGAACTGGCACAGCAGGGGGAAAAACCCTATGAAATTCTACAGCATTACTACGGACCGGATATTGATCTGGTACGAGACATCCCTGTGGATGCAAATTTTGAATCTTATCCTCTCTATCCGTTGAGAGTTGGGTCCCGCGGACGGGAGGTCGGAATCATACAGCACGAATTAAACCGCATCTCGGAAAACTATCTGTCTATACCAAGAATCCTGAATCCAGACGGTAATTTTACAAGAGAGACGGAGGCATCCGTCAAAGCATTCCAGCGGATTTTTCGGCTTCCTGAGGACGGTGTGGTAGGGAAAGCCACCTGGTATAAGATCAAGTATATCTATGACAGTGTCAAAGGTCTGGGGGAACTCTTTTCAGGAAGAGTTGGATCCGGAGATTTCAAACGGCCTGCCGACGCGTTCTGGCAAGAAGGGGATACAGGAATCTGGGTTAAATTAATTCAGTACTATATGCGGGCACTGTCCTGCTATTATCACATCCTGCCCCTGGTGGAAATTACAGGAGTCTTTGGGCCCGAAACCACAGAGGCTGCAAAAGCTTTGGAACGACTTTACGGGCTGCCTGTGAATGGCCGGATTGATGCAGATGATCTCGCAAGGCTCTATCAGGACTATTTAGCAAAATTGAATGACATTCCTGAAGATTGCCTGCCTGAGGAACCCGTCTATCCGGGATATCTTTTGTATCGCGGAATGGGAGATAATAACGTGAGGCTGATTCAAGGCTACCTGCGCGGAATTGCAGAAAAAGATCCGGATATTCCAATGCTGATGGTAACCGGTGTTTTCGATGAGGCAACAGAAGCAGCAGTCAGCGCTTTCGACAGAAAGTATCTGGAAGAAGGGCAGGGGGATGTTCTGATTGGTCCTATCACATGGAGCACCATCATATCCGTATATCATCAGTTTTATCAAAATGAAGGATCTACAAATGGCTGCTGCCATTTCTGCAGGGACAGCACCGTATGAAGAAGCAGCAAAACCAACGACATAAAAAGCCGGAAAAATAACATAAAAAAGAAAAAACAATAGCATAAAGAGAGAAAAACAACAGCCGGATCTTCAAGACCCGGCTGCAATATCATGTTTTAATCAAGATCCAGCTTGTGATTGAGGATCCAGACAGTTCCAACGCTGTATGCAAAAGCAACGAATAGAGCAAATAATATGCCTGCGCATACGACGCCATTAAACACGCCGATAAAATCCTGCCACTGACCCGTACCGGATATGGCAGTGAACTGCATGATCAGTTTGTCTGACTGGGGCAGGTAGCTTACGGCTTTCCCGATTCCTTGGAGCAGAAGGGTTTCCAGCCATGAACAGGCGAAATAGGATGCGATGCCAACGGGAACTTTGAAACGGCTCAACTGCTTTAGATGCCCAATTGAACAAGCCAGGAACAGCTTCGCAATTTCTTTGACGACGGAAGCAGTCATCATAAGAATAATCAAGGCTGCGGAGAGATATCCCTGACCGTTGAGCACAGTATGGATTTCTCTTATAATTTCGGTGAACTGGATATTTGCTTCAGGATTCATGACGAAGGCAAATATGAATAATCCGATTACAGAAACGATTCCGGTTAAAACAATCCACATGGTGCTTACCACCAGTTTGGAAAACACCAGCTGACCCGAAGTTACGGGCAGGGTCATGGTCAGATAACCTTGTTTGGAGTACACATTCTTAAGAAAGATGTGAAACAGATTGATGATGGTGACAACAATGGTTCCAATTATGATGCTTGCTACGATAATTCCTGCTAATTTGTTTGCAATGGGAATGTTCGTATAATTGAGAAGCAGCGGAACAATGATGACCCCAAGCAGTATGGCCATATAGATTCCAGCAAAATCCCTCCATGTGGAGCGGATGTCATATTTCATAAGCTTCGTTAGCATTTGAATACCTCCCTGAATAATTGATCGATGGATTTGCCCTCTTCCTCTCTGATATTGTCGATATTCCCCTGAAGAACAATTTCTCCTTCTCGCAGAAAGATTACGGTATCAAAGATTCTTTCAACATCCGAGATCAGATGGGTTGACATCAATATTGTGGAATTTTCATTGTAATTTGTCAGAATCGTATCCAGGATAAAGTCTCTTGCCGCAGGATCAACGCCGCCGATGGGTTCGTCGAGCACATAGAACAGCGCGTTTCTGGACATTACCAGACAAAGCTGAAATTTCTCAATCATGCCCTTTGACATACTCTTAATTCTCTGCTTTTCAGAAAGCCCCAGCCTATGAAGCATATCGAGGCATTTCTTGTCGTCAAAATCAGCATAAAAGTCCTTGAATAGTGAGATCATATCTGTCGGGCGCATCCATGGGCTGAAATAAGCAGTATCCGGTAAATAGGATACAACGGCTTTGGTTCCAGGACCTACAGGAGCGCCATTGATGGAGACATTTCCCTGATAATCTTTGATTGCGCCGGTGAGTATCTTAATCAGCGTTGTTTTGCCGCTTCCGTTTGGACCAAGTAAGCCGACGATATGGCCGGGTTCAAGAGCGAGGCTGATGTTGTTTAAGACAGCCTTTGATTTGTAAGATTTTGTCAAAGCCTTAACTTCTACCAGACTGCCGCCCTGATTAAGGTTTATTTCTTTTGCGGGCTTCATGCCATTAGTTTGCGTGCTCATCCAGATCACCCCCATTCTCCAAAACTTTCTGAAACAGATCCATAGCTTCCCGGCTTGAAAAACCAAGACTACTCATCTGATGAATAAATTGACTTACGATTTCCTTTGCCACTGATTCACGCATCTCCTTAATCAACTCCTTATTATCAGTAATAAAACGCCCTACGGTCCGATCCGCATATACCAATCCGTCCCGCTCCAATTCCGCCAATGCTCGCTGCATGGTATTGGGATTGACTTCGAAACGGATTGCCAGATCTCTGACTGATTCAAGCTTGGAACCGGCCGTTAAATCCCCTGAGGCGATTCGGTGCTTGAAATTACTTACCAGCTGTAGATAGATCGGCATGTTCGATTGAAACTGATTCGTCATAATCTATAAAAACCTCCTTTTGTATTGCTGTATTAGGCACTTAATACAATAATACAACTGCTTCCCTTTGTCAATGCTATTTTCATAAATTTTATTTTAATTTTTTTATTACAGATTCATTCTAAATGACCAGCAATTTAACAACTTAGTGCTTTTTTCTGCCAATTGTATCAAATCGATACAATTTTATCTACAGTGTGATATAATTTTCAATCGAGGGAGTACAGACGGATTTAACATATTTTATTTGTGAATCCTGTTAGAGCATTGCAGGAGAAATACCAAAAGGAATCGAAAAACTCCTGCGAGATCCGTATTATTGAAAGGGGAGAGATAATAATGAAAGGTAAATGGATTGCAATGATCCTGTCTGCAGGACTGCTGTTTTCCGCCATACCGGCCCAGGCACTGGCGGCAGCCGCTGATTTTACAGATCTGCCTTCTGAAGCGTGGGCTGTGGATGCTGCACATTCTGCCAGAGACTTCGGAATAATGGAAGGAAGCGCAGACGGAAGCTTCGGATTTGGAAAATCCATGACAAAGGCGGAATTTGTTACGGTACTGGGGAGAATGTTTGGCTGGGAGACTGTCAGCCCAGAAGGACAGTCCTTTGCTGATGTGGGAAAAAGTGACTGGTATTATAGCAGCGTGGAAACTGCACTTCAGCATAAAGCAATCGAAAATACCGGTAGTTTTAGCCCGGGGGCTGCCATAACAAGAGAAGAAATGGCTGTGATGCTGGTACGGGCGCTTGGCTATGATTCACTGGCCCAATCGGCAGCAGGTCTGGGAACACCGTTTTCGGATGTAAAAACGAACATTGGACATATCACAGTGGCAAAAGATATCGGAATGACCAAAGGTACCAGTGAGACAACTTTCGCGCCAAATCAGACCGCGAAGCGCGAAGAAGCCGCGGCAATGATGGTGCGGGTCTATGAAAAGTATACTGCAAAGACCCAGTGGCTTCACGGATTCTATGCCATCTCATCCTATTCGCAGAAGGAACTGATCAATGGCATGGATGCAATTTCTGCAGGCTGGAGCAGAATGAGCTACGATCCGGTCAAAGGGGCATATCTTAATACCACAACGGCAGATAACAATGAATTCAGCATTCCGTCCGGATACGAGAGCATCACTTCTTATCTGAAAGAACAGAACGTGAAAACGAACCTCAGCATTTATGCGGACACCTCGTCCAAAATTGCGCTGAACAATGGGAGCACAGACGTTTGCTCTGCCATTCTTCTGGACAGTACTCAGCGAACACAGGCGATCCAGGCAATTATCAATGAGCTGACAGTTCCATACAACACCATCGGATATAACCCGTATAACGGAGTTACCATAGATTTTGAAGGGATGAAGGGCAGTGCGCTGAAAGAAGGGTTTAACGCTTTTCTGAAAGAGTTGTCCTCGGAATTGGAACCGCTGGGCAAGAGCCTTTTCGTAGCGGTGCCGCCTGCGGTATCCGATGGGCATTATTACGATGCCTATGATTTCCGCACCATCGGTACTTACGCAGATAAAGTAATCCTCATGGCACACGACTATCATGAAACCGTTATGCCGGACAACCTGCTAAATTCGGAGTACTATCGAAATACTCCTTTGACACCGTTTTTCAGTGTATATTATGCACTCAAAGCAGTTACGGATGAAACAACAGGGGTTCAGGACCTTTCCAAAGTTGCCTTAGCCATCAGCTTCAACAGCGTAGGATGGGAGCTGAAAGATGGAAAATTAGTCAGCACAAAGTCTGTCAATCCGCCGCCGCAGACGATTTATACCAGGCTGAAGGGCGGGGCACAGATGGGATATTCGGAACTGTATCGAAATCCATATATTACATATCAGACGGAAGAAGGAAAGGATTACTTTGTGTGGTATGAGGATGAGCGCAGTGTGAGTGATAAAATCACGCTGGCAAGACTTTTCGGAATTGGCGGTGTTTCTCTTTGGAGGATCGGCAACATACCGAACTATACAGATGAAGGGTTCTATTATAATGTGATGGAAAGTCTGGATCGCTGATATCGATCCAGTCGCTCAGCGCCATCGGCTTAGCCGGTGGCGTTTTTTTAAGCACGCAAGTAAATAAGGGAATCGCAGCCTGAGACAGTGATAAAAAATTGGTGATTTAACCTCCTTTTAACATCCGGTTAACTTCAGATTTACATTGTTCCGCTAGAATATAGACAAATGAACCGATTTAAGGTCCAGAATTAAGGCGAGGCAGGAGTTAAACGATGTATGCAGTAATTGATATCGGATCCAATACCATAAGGTTATCCGTCTACACCATTCAAGATGGTATGATCAAGCCTATGTTCAGCAGAAAAAATACAGCAGGGCTCATCAGCTATGTAGACCAGAACGGATGCATGATCGAACGGGGAATTGATAAGATTGTATCCGTTTTGAACAGCTTCAAAAAAATAATTGAGAACACCAATGTGACCCATGTCTTTGCACTGGCTACAGCGTCCCTTCGAAACGTTCAGAATCGAACGTTGGTATTAGAGGTGCTCCGGGAAAAAACAGGCTTTGAAGTGGATGTGATTTCCGGAGAAGAAGAAGGGGTTTGCGGCTTTGTGGGGGCCGCTTACAATGTCAATGTGGACGAAGGACTTCTTGTGGATATCGGCGGAGGAAGCACAGAGTTTGTTTTCTATAAAGACAGAAAGATTTGCAGAACCTATTCCATCCCCATGGGCTCTCTTAGCCTCTATGCCAATTTCGTTTCGGGCCTGGTTCCCACCAGCGATGAGCGCAGGAAAATAAAGAAATATGTCAGGGAGCAGCTTCAGACAATTGAGACTGAGGCTGCTAAAGCCTCCATTCTTTGCGGTGTAGGAGGAACAACAAGAGCTGCCTGTAAACTGATCAATGACTTCTGGGACAGGCCACTGAGCAACAGAAGCTTTCAACCGGATCAACTGAAAAAGATGATGAAATCCTTCTACCATGACAAAGATGGCGTACAAAGGATACTTCGTGTCGTCCCTGACCGCATCCATACCATCATTCCGGGTATGATTTTATTGAAAACAATCACTTCCTATTTTGATTGTGAGAATATTATGATCAGTGAATATGGAGTCAGAGAAGGGTATTTGATCAAGAATGTGATTGGGTGGGAAAATGGATCATAATTACAGTGAAAACAAACAATATTCCTATATGCAGAATCGGGAACTTTCCTGGCTCAGGTTTAACGAACGTGTTTTGCAGGAAGCACAGGATCCAGAGGTTCCGCTCCTTGAAAGATTAAAATTTGTTACGATCTTTTCAAGAAACCTGGATGAATTTTTTATGATTCGGGTGGGCAGCCTCTGCTATTTAGCAGGAGAAAAAGAAACTGCAAAAGATGATAAGACAGGCATGACCGCCAAACAGCAGCTGGATCGGATATACGAGGCGGTCAGACCGCTGTACCTCCAAAGAGACATGACGTATTTTGATATCCGGAGGCAGCTGAAAGCCAGGGGAATTTACCATCTTTCGCTGAAAGAGCTGAGAGCGGAAGAGCATCAATATTTAGAAGACTACTTTCTTCGTTATATTCTTCCGATTCTTTCCCCTCAGATTGTGGACAACCATCACCCGTTTCCGTTCATACCGAATAAGAAGGTTATATTGCCCTTCAGCTGGAAGGCAATAACAAGAGCAAGGATTTGCTGGGACTGATTCCGGTGCCCGATACAGTACCGGAGCTGATCTTTCTGCCTTCTGAGGAAGCACGGTTTATCCCTTCTGCAAAATTGATCCGGGAATATGCTTCTCTGATCTTTGATATGTATACCATTAAAGATAAAGCAGTGTTTTATGTAACCAGAAATGCTGACATCAGTTTCGAAGACGAGGACATCGACCTTGTAGATGACTTTAGAAGCACGATGAAGAAGCTCCTGAAAAAGAGAAGCCGTCTTGAGATTGTCCGCCTGGAGACAGAACAGAGGCTTAACGGATGGCTGAAAGAAACACTGAAGAGTAAATTGAAAATATCCCAAAAGCAGATCTTTTGCAGCAGAAGTCCCATCGCTATGAACTTTGACGTTTTTATTTCTGCCGTAATCGATACGAAACTGAAAAACAAACTATATTATAAACCGTTCCAACCACAGTCTTCTTCTGATATTTCAGCCCATGAAACTATGCTGGGACAGTCAGCCAGAAAAGATCTCCTGCTGACTTACCCGTATGAAAGCATGGAGCCCTTCCTTAGAATGATCCGGGAGGCAGCGTCAGATTCCAGTGTGGTATCCATAAAAATTACAATTTATCGCCTTTCAAACAGGACCAAACTAGTGGAATATCTGTGTGCCGCTGCAGAGAATGGAAAAGAGGTTGTGGTTCTCATAGAATTAAGAGCGCGCTTTGATGAACAAAATAATATTGATTGGTCGGAACGCCTTGAGGAAGCGGGGTGCAAATTGATATACGGCATCGGAGACTATAAGGTTCACTCCAAACTGTGCCTGATTACACGGAAAATCCATGGTGACTATCAGTTCATTACCCAGGTGGGAACCGGAAACTACAACGAAAAAACCACAGAACTTTATACTGACTTTTCTCTGATTACTGCAAATCAGGAGATCGGAAAAGATGCTGCAAACTTCTTTAAAAATATGACAATTTCAAATCTGAGAGGAGAATACCGCCATCTGCTTGCAGCTCCCTTTGGCATGAAGAAAAGGCTCATAGAACTGATCCAAGAAGAAACTGAGAAGAGGGAGAACGGGCGGATTTCCATGAAGATCAACTCGATCACCGATGTAGACATCATTCATAAACTCAGAGAGGCATCCTGCGCTGGCGTGAAGATTTTTCTGATGGTTCGCGGAATTTGCTGTATGTTACCCGGCATACCGGGAGAAACCGAAAACATACATATTGTAAGCATTGTCGGCCGGTTTCTTGAGCACTCCCGCATCTTCCGTTTCGGCATTGGAAGAGAACAGAAGCTCTATATCTCCTCTGCTGATCTGATGACGAGGAATATGGAAAGGAGAGTTGAAATTGCCTGCCCCATTTATTCAGAGGAAATCAGGAATAAGATCAACGAACTCTTTGACGCTATGTTTTACGATACTGAGAAGTCCAGGATTATGCAGCGAGATGGAATTTACAGCAGAAAACCAGGAAATTTAAATAAAATTAACATACAGGAGTTGTTTATAGAAAGAGCGAAGGTTCGGGCAGCAACTGCACCGAAGGGATCCGTAAGGCTGAAAGACCGGCTCCGGCCTTTGGCGGAGGCCTCCGCTCTTCGGTTTCATCGCTGCTTCACCATGCTAAAAGGAGGAAAATCTGATAACCACCATTTCGCGGGCCCCCACGGCACACAGGATTTTTCCGAGTACTAGAGGCATTCTTCCGCAATCTTTGCAAGGGGACTTCTCTCTACTTCTTCCAGGGCGATATGCCCTGTGATTCCATAAGACTTCATCTTTTCGATTACGTAGACCAGACCGTTTGATTTGGAATCGACCAACGTGTTGTCGATCTGGTTATCAGATGGGTCTCCGATCATGACAAACTTGGCGCCTTGGCCGGCTCTCGTCAGCATGAGCTTGGCAAGGTGCGGTGTAATTTCCTGTGCTTCATCAATGATTACCATAGCATTGGCAAGGGTCCGGCCGCGCATGAACGCAAAGGTCTTCATTTCGATCACCCCTGCCTCCTGATACTGATCCAGAAAGCTTTCTACAGAAAAAGCAGGCTTCTCCTGGTATTCACTGTGTTTTCTCGCATTTTTCTTAACTTTATTTCCTTTATCCAAGGCTTGCCGTTTACTGCGTTCTGTCATGAGGCTTTCAATGGAGTCGCCGAAGGAATCCATAAAGGGTTTCAACTTGGCATTTTCGGTGCCGGGCAAAAAACCGATGGGATCCCCTGCGGAAACCACCGGTTTTACAAAGATGATTTTATCATAAACATTGCTTTCAATTACTTTCTGAAGTGCAACCGCAACGGACAGGATTGATTTTCCCGTTCCCGCGCCGCCGCTTAGGGTGACAAGATGAATGTCTTCATCCATAAGAAGCTCAAAAGCCATCCTCTGTTCCCGATTCTTGGGAGATAATCCCCATGCTCGATCATTCCCGTACTTCAGCGGGACAATTTTGCTGCCGTCATATCTTGCAAGGGTTTCATGGGCATTGTTGTCACTGCTCTTGATGCAGAAGAATTCATTGGGGCTAATCTCTGTGCCGGTTTTTTTATTTGGTTTCAAACCGCCTCCATAGATTTTATCGATTTGAGAAGATGGAAGCGTGATTTCTCTATAGCCCTTATAAATTTGGTCTGCATCAATCTTGTCGTTCTGATAATCCTGGACCTCAATTTCAAGGGATTCGGCCTTGATGGCCACACAAAGGTCTTTCGTCACGAGAATCGTACTGATGTTTTTCGATTCCCTCTTTAAATTCAGGGCCATAAGGATAATCTTATTGTCATTTTTATTTAAATCTACACCATCAGGGATATCCACGGGATTCATGTGATTCATTTCCACCCTTAGCGTTCCGCCGCCGGGGAGCTTGACCCCTTTCCTTATATCACCATATTGCCTTACCTTGCTGATCTCGCGGATGGCTTCCCGGGCATGGTAACCCAATATGCCTTCTTTTTTCTTCAGATTATCGAGTTCTTCCAGGCAGATCAGCGGTATGATGACATGATTATCAGCAAAGGTATGGATAGACCCTGGAAAATGAATTAAAACGTTGGTATCAAGAATGTAGTTTTTTATCAAAGGAATACCTCCTTCCTCTCTTCGGGAAGCGCTGATTTATTCTGTGCGTACATCTGATTTTCGCACCCTTCATTGAATCATCACTTCCTTACTCAAATTATATTCCGGCGGCGCTAAAAGTATTTTAAGCTCGTGTAAAATCTATGTAAAATTGTTTCGAATTGTGTCGGAGCCCTTCGCCTTGGCTGGCTGTGAATCTTGAATCCTCCGGAGTCAACCTGCAGACCTGTAAGTTGACAGGATAAAAAATCTCTGTTATGTTTTAGAGAAAAGCTGATGAATTTCAGGCTGCATATCTTCCATTCCATCCGCGCTTCCTTGGAAAAGATGGAATAGCTGCGCAAGGGGTATTTTTATGAAACACATGACATTGAAAATAATTTTGTCTCTTGTTTGCTGCTCGTTGCTCATCGCGTTGATTCTCAGCAGTGCTGCCATCAGTAAAAGCAGAGAGGTCATGCAGGAGGAGGTCAAACGAGGCCTGGTTTATGCATCACAGAAATATGCGAGTCAATTCAGCCGAGCGTTCCAAACCCATGAAAATGTTGTGGATCTAATCAGCATTATGGTGTCAGGCAGCTTTACCGTCCGTGAATTTTCAGAAGACCGCGCTAAATTTAGGGCATTGGAAGAAGAACTGGAGGAGATGGTCCGCACGACCATGGAGGATGTACCTGATGCCAAGAGTCTGTACTTAACATTCGATCCGGAAGCAAGCGGCGGCAATGATGAAGTCTGGTATCTCAGGACGGAAAACGGGGAAGTGGCCTATATGGAAGCGGATAATACCGTTTCTGACTGGCTTGTGGACGGCAGAGAAACAGACGCTTATTATTTTCAGGCAATCCGAGAAGGACGAAGCTGGAGCGGAGTGGAGTACGACAAGTATCTTGGCATCTATTCCGTTACCTATTCCCGGGCTTGCATCGACAGAGAACACAAGCTGATCGGGGTAGTGGGTACTGACATTTTTCTTGATGACATCTTTGAGACGGTAAAAAATATTCAGATGGAGGCCGGAGGCTATGCTTTCCTGATGGATGCAACCGGAAACTATCTTGCCGGAAGCACCTCAGACAAAATTTTCCAGGAAATGAAACAGAAGGGAATTTTTGAGCTTCCGGATTATATTGAACCGGCTGACAGTGGCGGAATCATATCTTCTGACGAGGATAATATCAAATATACGGAGGCCGCCGGGGAACGTTACCTGACCGCTTATTCCAAGACCTCCAATGGTTGGATTCTTGCTCTTGCCCAAAGTGAACATAACCTCCTGCTGCCCATTCTACATATGAAGCGGATGATTTATACCATGGCGGGTCTGATTCTGGCGGGGGTGCTGGTCTACTCGTTCTATTTCTTTAAGATATCATTGGTCCCCATTGTAAAGGAGTATGAGCAAAAGGATATCATTATGCACCATCAGTCCAGACAGGCAAAACTGGGAGAAATGGTAGGCAACATCGCGCATCAATGGAAACAGCCGCTGAATGTAATGAGCATTACCTTATCCAATCTCTGGGATGATTGGAAACAGGGAAGTCTTACGGAACAACAGCTGCGAGACCATATCAACCATATGCGATCATACATTCTCAATCTTTCGGGTACGGTGGATGACTTTGCCGATTTTCTGAAGCCATCCAGGAAGAAAGAACTGTTTTCTCTTCCCGATGCCGTGGATACTGCCCTCAGCCTGATGCAGGAAAGTATTAAGATCAATCGGATTACAGTGATCGAAGATGCGGAGCTGAATCTGAATGCCTACGGATACCGGAATGAGTTCTGCCACGGTGTTTTTAATGTCCTGAACAATGCCAGAGACGCGATCATCGAGGCGGCTCCTGATAAGCGGGAAATCCGGGTCAGAATTTACTCCCGCCAGGGGGCAAAGCAGAGAGGTGAGGCTGTCGTAGACATTTTCAACAATGGAAGCCATATTCCGGAAGAGTTATTGAAACAGGTTTTCGATCCCTACTTTACAACGAAAGAGGAGAAAGGAGGTACGGGAATCGGCCTGTACCTGACAAAAGAAATCATCGAAGCCCATATGGCGGGTACCATTGAACTGTTCAATATAGAGAACGGAGTATGCTGCAGAATGGTGATACCCAGGGAGGATACCCTCCTTTGACAAGGTACAACACGGTTTGCAAAGCCAAATTTGCCCACTGCCGTTGTTAGCTTTTCGCTGGCATAGCACCACTATGCCAGCGAAAAGCTGCCTAGTCATCGAACAAATTTGCCGTCTGCAAACTCATTGAGTTGAACCAGAAACCTGAGCGGTTGAAATTGGAGCGCCGGCAAGGCCACAGGACGCAGTGTTACTGGACGTAACACAAGGATGAGAACGCCGCCGGCGCTTAAATTTCACCACTTCAGGCGTGTTGTACCTTGTCAAAGGAGGGTAATCATGAATGATCTGAAAAAACTGAATGTACTTTACATAGAGGATGATGCTGCCACAAGAGAAGCCCTGTCAAAATTTCTAAGATTGCGGGTGGGGAGAATGACCTCCGCAGCCACAGGGGAGGAAGGTTTGGAAAAATACCGCACATACAGTCCAAATCTGCTCATTGTGGATCTCATTATGCCTGGCATGTCTGGGCTGGAGATGATTGGAGAAATCAGAAGGCTTGATAAGAACTGCCCGATTCTCATCACTTCTACCGTAAATGAAGTGAATACCGTGCTGGAAGCTGTTGACATGGGAATTGCACATTATATCGTCAAGCCTATAGACACGGAAGATCTGGAGAGAAAACTTACTGTCCTTGCGGAGGGGATCTTGAGAAAAGAGAGCCAGATCCGCACATTTGAACGGATCAGCCTGGAACGACGGGGGGCCATAGAGGATGCCGTAAGGCGTGAATTTCTGGGAATCTTAAAAAGTACTTCCGGCAAGGGACCCCAGGATGTCAAGGTGCTTCTTTTCGAAGACCGCATGGAGCTCATTGCGGTGGAAGCATTCACCGCCGTGGAGAAGACTGTAAGCACCAATCGGAAAAATATCGCTGTGGCGGAACAATTTCGTAAATTATTCTATGAAGAAATTTCGGAAAAACTGGAGTCCTGCGCCGGTAAAGCTGCCGGCTGCCCCATGCGGATTACCTCTGTTT
The DNA here is from genome assembly GCA_029239605.1 of Bacillota bacterium. GTDB lineage: Bacteria > Bacillota > Clostridia > Peptostreptococcales > Anaerovoracaceae > Anoxybacterium. The sequence goes on from JARBUO010000033.1 coordinate 26,043, forward strand.
CCATTGACGGGTTAAAACGGATTGACAGAATTGTATTGACAATTGTGTGAATATTGTGATAAAATAATTCCATGGATTTTGCAAATCAGAAGTGAGGTGCAGAATTTAGAACAATGAATTGATGTTGCAGTAATAGAATGAGAGTCAATTAAGATTAGCTTTCTACAGACCAACACGAAGCACTGCCGTGCTTTGTGGAGGTCTTTTTTATTTTTTGTTACTGCAGATCGGTTTCATCAAACTAAATATTTCGGAAGAAAGCAATCCTAGACATTGCGACCAGATGCGGAACGGGCAAATGAGGTTAGGTGCGGAACGGAAAAATGCCGGAAGCCAGCTAAAGCTGGGGCATTAACGTATGGCACCTACCAGACATTTGCTTC